>CBDUXI010000054.1:0-18336 GCA_965371175.1 uncultured bacterium | reverse complement strand
TCGCTATGATAGCAAAGTTATCCACCCGGATAAGGGATGGGGAATCACCACATGCGCGTTGAAGGGGGCATGAACATGGGCCGTAAACGGTTTGGATTGATAGCCCTTGTGCTGGTGTTTGCCGTGCTGACGGTGGGGTCTGCCGTGGCGGCGGAAGAGCCACAGACCACATCTGATGGCTTGGAGTGTAAGGCGGAAGAACGGCTTGCGGATATCTATAAGGTCGGCAATCAGCTACATCGGCGGGGAGAACAGTCCAATCCGGCCCAATGGGCTGAACAAGAGCGGCGGTACCGGGAGATTTCCGTCTGTCTGAAACCCGCACTACTTGCGGGAAGGCTGGTGGACCCGAAGGATGACCGGCATTTTGCGGATGCAATGCGAGCAAGGATTTCTTTACTAAGGTCCAAGCTGGACCGCAAGGACGAAGCGGATGTGCTGCATGATGAACTGTTGGCCCTGAGCGATGCGGGCCTGTTGAAAGACCCTCTGGTTCAAATCCGCATTAACCAGGTGAGCAGAGCGTTGAAAAGTGGCGACCTGACCCTGACCAGAGAACTGGCGGAAGCAATGATTGCCCGCGCACGGGCGGTGGACATTACGCTCAAATTAATTCGGCAAAAGCAGGAAACGCACACATGGACACCAAAACTGAGGCCGGATGGGCGGGTTGATGACGTATGGAGAGGACATTTTTCAAATGCTTCCTTTGCCCTGAAGAAACTGGATGAGATTGAAAAGATGTTTCAGACCCGTGTGTGCGGGAAGGTAACGCTGGCCCAAGGCAAGAGTGGCCCAGTTACCGCCACCGTTTTTGATGGGCACCTTCATACCAGTTCCAGTAATAAGATGATGTTCGTCCGGGTGGGAGTAGATGGAAACTACTGCCTGCCAGTGCGGGGGACCCCCTTCCCAAACGCAGAAATTACGGCGTATATGTTTTTTACCGCTCCGGGATATCTCCCGCAGGCGCGGGTGGCACGGACTGTCCTCGGAAAGCGCCACGACCTCGCGGATATCGCCCTTGCCCCCAGAGCGGATCCCGACCAGGGGGGCATCATCGGGGCGGTGGTTGAGGTGTATTCAGGAAAAGTATCTGTCTTGGGGAAAGCGTTTTCTGATACCAAACTGACAGTTGAAGGTCCGAATGGAAAGACCCAGGTCACTACCGATGAACAGGGCATTTTTTATCTGGATATCACCCCGGAAAGCTACCGGGTTTACGACAGGCTTTTTTCCGCCAACGTCACCGTGGTAGCGGGAGAAACCGTGATCCAGCCCCTTACATTTCTAGGTGGAATTTTCGATTAATGGGAATTCAGGGGAGACAATACCAAACGCCCCGTAGCGCCACCCCCGAACCACCCCACCAACAGAGGCGGTGGAGATTGCGGTAGATGCAAGGCGCGTGAAGGGAAAAACCTGCGGCGTAGGCTGCTACGGTGAGGATTTTTCCGTGAGCAGCAACGAAGGAGATGGCGGCATATCCGCCGCCGAATCTACTCGGCGGCCTTGTGGGCCATGGTCACCAGCACCGCCGCCATGTCGCGCAGGCGGGTATACACCGACTTTGCGGTATCGCCCTCTGCCGCCGCTACCTTGGCGGACAGGTCGGCCACGGTCAGGCCGGAAAGGCCTTTTATAACCCCTTTGCCAGCGGCTTTCACCACCTCGGCCACATACTTTCTGTGCACTGAAAGCACGGCGGCAAGGGTAACCTTGCCGTCCGCATCGATCCCGAGGCCTAAGGCCAGATCACCGTGGCCGATTTTTTCTTCGGTGGTCATGGCCGCGCCGATCACCGCGCCGGTTTCGGCGTCACGGGCCAGAAAAAACGGATAAATGCCGGGAGCCACGGCCACCCCAAGGTTTTCCTTTGCCCATGCGGCGTCTTCCGCCGTCACTTCCTGCTTGCGCCGGGTGGTTTTGGCCCCTTCCGGCAGCATGGCTTTAAGCGCGTCGTTGGTCTTGATAAACTCGACTTTAGGTCCGGCATGCCCCTCGTGGGCCAGCGCATCGTCCGCCGGAAAAAGCAGGGTCCAGACGAACAGCCCCATTACCATGGCCACAGCCAACCCCCCGGTACGAACCGGTTTCACCAATACATTCATTTTTGACACTCTTTGGTTTTTTCCGTCAGGCGTTGTCCGGTGCGGCAAGCCACACCTCCCACAACACCCGCAAGGTGGTAATCAACAAACAGACGCCGATTCCGGCACCGGCAATAAAGGTGAGCAATGCAAAGCCGTCGTACACAAAGCGCACCAGGGCCAGGCCGCCAATATCGGCCAGCAGGCACAAAAACAGCGCCCCCACCAGGGCGGTTTTAATCCCTTCCGAAAAGCCGCTCAGGCAGGTGAGCGCCCCTACAGACAGCAAGATCATGGCAAAGCCAAGCAGGTGCACGTGGGCCAGTTGGGCCATCTGCTGCGGGCTGATGGACTCCCCCCCGCCCGCCATCTGTTCCCCATGCCCCGCGTGTTCGTCTACCGGAGATTCCGGCGCGGGTTCCGGCGCGTCGAAGGAAAATTCCTCTTCCACAAAACCGCTCTCTTCCATGGCCGCCATCTCTTCGTGGGAGACGCTCTGATCCCGGTAGTGGTCGGCGATACCCGCAGGAGAAATACCGACGGAAAGCACGGCGTTGCCCGCGCCGGACAGATAGCCCGCGCCCAGTACGATTAAGAAGCCGGTAACAAGAAGCCGCCACGAAAGCGGCAGCCCGGTCAGTCGGGAAGAGGCCATGTGGGATCAGTCCTGGTGCTTGGGGTCGTCGCCGTGATCGTGGCTGTGATCGTCATGTTCGTGGTCGCCGTGATCGTGGGAATGCTCCCCCCCCTTGCCGGCGCGCGCGTGGGTGTGGGGCACCTCCAGCTTGTCATGGTCACCACCGTGATCGTGGTCTTCGCTGTCCAGCCCGTGGGCGTGCTCGTCGCCGCCGTCGTCGTGCATGTGGCCGTGGTCGTGGTCGTGGGCGTGCAGATGCACGTGCTCGTGGTCGTCCGGGCCGTGGGCGTGCCGGTGGGCATGCAAAAAATCTTCAATGATGCGCCGGTGTTCCTCGTCCATTTTTCCGGCCTGCAGCTTGTCGTGCAGCAGTTCGTGGGTCATCAGCGCCAGCGGCAACTCCAGGTTGTTGTCTTCCAGCAGGTGCCGGTCGTACAGCACCTCGGAGGCCGGACCGTCCGCCACGATGCGGCCATCGGCCAGCACCAGACAGCGATCGCACACGTCCAGGGCAATGTCCAGATCGTGGGTGCACAGGAGCACGGTCTTGTCAGTCTGTTGCAGCCAGTCGATCATCTTTCTGCGGTTGAGCGGATCCATGTTGGTGGACGGCTCGTCAAACACCAGAATGTCCGGCTGGTAGCTCAGCACGGTGGCCAGGGCCAGCCGCTTGCGTTCACCAAAGCTCAGGTGGTAGCTGGAGCGTTCCTCAAACCCGTTCAAACCCACCGTATCCAGCGCCTCTTCCACCCGCTGGGCGATTTCGTCTCTGGACAGTCCCAGGTTCAGGGGGCCGAACGCCACGTCGTCGAACACCGTGGGGCAGAACAGCTGATCGTCCGGGTCCTGAAACACGATGCCGATGGAACGGCGGATCTTTTTCAGGTTGTCTTTGTTGATCTCCATCCCGTCAATGGCCACCCGCCCGCTGGAGGCAATGGCCACGCCATTTAAGTGGCTCATGAGGGTCGACTTGCCCGCGCCGTTGGGGCCGATCAGGGCCACCTTTTCGCCGGCCTTGATGGTGCAGCTCAAGCCTTTGAGCACCTCGTGCCCGTCCGGGTAGGTAAACGTGATGTTATCGACCTCAATGGCCAGCCGTTCAGACATGAAACTTTCCTGATGTGATCACACGATAAAGAAACACTAATACCAGCCCATCACCGCCGGGGTAAAGAACCCGGCCAGATCACCCCCTAAAAGGCCCGCCGCCACGGCCAGCACCAGCCCCGCCTTGACGAAGTCGGTGGCGCGGGACTCAAACTCAACCAGGGTGTGAAACTCTCCCTGATACCCCTTGGAGAGCATGGCCTTGTACACCCGGTCGGTGCGCTCGAAACTGCGCACCAGCAGGCTGCCGACAAAGTTGCCCATCACCTGCATGGTATACAGATTGGTGCGTACCACAAAGCCGCGCACCCGCATGGCGGTGGCCATGCGTTTCATTTCGTCGATGAACACGAAGATATAACGGTAGGTAAACAACAGCATCTGCACCAGAATCGGCGGGCATTTTAGCCGTTGCAGGGCAATCATGGAGATGTCAAACCGGGCGGAACCGAAAATGGCGTACGCGGTCATGACAATGGTGGTGGCTTTCACAAATATCAGGCACGCCAGCCGGAACCCCTCCCAGGCAAAACCCAGCCCCAGCACGGTGAATGCGGGCTCCCCCGGAAACGTGAGCGGCATGATGAATATAAACGGCACCAGAAACGCCATCACCCAGATAAGGCCGTGGGAGACAAAGTGGAACGGCAAGCCGGTAATCATTAAAAACGCCACCGCCGCAATGAGCGCCACAATCGACAACGGCAGGGTTTTCAGGACCGATACCGCCATCACAAACAGCCCCAGAGAAAATATTTTCAGGCGCGGATCCCAGCGCTGCATGGCCGAGTCCAGGTGGGCGTATCGATCAATATCAAGCGCCACTTAGCGGCTCTTCTTGCGGGCCATAAATGCGGCCCCGGCCAGCCCCGCAATCACCAGCACCCCCAGGATAATTTTACTTGCCGGGAGCGGCTCTTTTTCAATCTTGCTGGCCACGGCTCCGGCATCGCCGGTGGCGTCCAGCTGGATGCCGGAAAATACGGACGCGGCAATTTCCACTTCGGCAAAGTGGCCCATGCCGTCATCGCCGTCAGCCACGTAGTCGGCGGCGGTAGAAAGGCGAAACAGATAGCCGCCTTGCGGGTCGGTTTTGGCCTGTTCCACCAACTCCCCCATGGGGGTCATGAGGCGCACATCCACCCCTTTTGCCGGTTTGCCGTCGGGGAAGAACACCTCCACAAACAGCCCCTGCCTGGTGGGGGTGTAGTCAATCAGCAGCTTGTGGGCCTCGGCGGAAGACGGGGCAAAAAGCGCCGCGCTCAGCGCCAGCACGGCAATCATGCCCACCTTGGCACCGCCACCGCCGCCAGTTGCGGGAGGGGGGTCAGTGGGGGGTGCAGGCGTCGGCACCGGTCGTTTATACCCGGCCAGCACCTCCGGCTTGACCTTGACCAGAAATCCCGCAGCGGCCCCCACCACCAGCCCTTCTACAACCATTAGAACCACGTGCACACCCACAATGCCGGTGGCGATGGCGGTAAATTCCTTGCCGGTGGTCACCAGCGCCGCCGCCAGAATCAGCCCCGAGGAAAAGATGCCCACCCCGCCTGCAATGGCGCCAAATACCACCTCTTTTTTGGGAAAATTCACCAGGTGCCGGAGCTGCCATATACCGAACGCGAGCAAGCCGCCGCCACCCAGCATCAAGCTGTTTACGCCGATCACCGACACGCCGCCGTGGCCAAACAAAATGGCCTGCAAAATAATGCCGAGCATGATGGCGGGAAATGCCCGCCACCCCAGTACCACCCCCACCAGCCCGTTCAAGGTCAGGTGAATGCTGATGCCCGCCGGAATGCGGATGAGCGAGGCCACAAAAAACACGGCGGTAATCACCGCCACCTTGGGGATATCTTCCATGTCCATCTTGCGCATGGTGAGCCCGGCCAGCACCGCGGTGCCAGCGAATCCGGCGGCCAGAACCGGGCCGGAAAGGATGCCGTCAGAGATATGCATATGTGTGACACAACTCCTTGAAATAACTTAACAAACACACGCGACAACCGCCCCGGAAAAACACCGCTTCCGCCGCCTTTATTGACCGGGTCAATCGCACCAGAGATAACACTGACTTCAAGAAAGGTAGCACGAATGTGAAATTTTGGCTACCGAACCCAACCCGACCGGGTGATTTTTTCTAGTCCATATCGTAGGTGTTTACCCATAACACCGCGCCGATCTCCACTTCCTTGTTCTGTCCTTCAAACTTCATCGGCTTAGCGTCTGTGGAAAGCGCTGCAAACCCCCACCAGCCCGCCCTGGGCATGGCATAGGTAAACACGCCGTTGCCATCGGCCTTGACCACCTGGGTCACCATGGGGCCTGCGGGCACCTTTACCTTACCTTTGGGGTCGTAGTGTTCCACTTCCACCTCGGCGTTCGGCACCGGCTTGCCGTTTAACAGCACCCGCCCGGTAAACACGTTCCCTTTCCACAGGCCGTACGGACGGGTGAGCGGCACGATCTCGGTTTTCAGGCCCACCGGCTCGTCCCAGCCCACCTCCACTCCCAGGCCGTTCACGATCACCTTGGTGTAGTGCACGATAAACACATCTTCCACCGGCTCCCAGTACGGCTTGGGCGTCACATAAAATACGTGGTCGCCCCGGCCGATGCGCATGCTGGCGGTAAAGCCGGAAAAGCGCGCGCTGCCGCCCCGGCCATCGCCGCCTTTCAGTTGCACGGCAGACAAAGAGCCCAGCAGGCCGGTCTTTTTACCCCGGTTGACCACGCCGAATGCCGCAGGCTTTGCCATGTTCATGCCCACCCCTTCCAGCGGATGCCAGAAGCGCAGGTCCAGGGTGACGTTGCGCTCTTCCCCCTGCTCCACCATGTCGTCGGACGGAATGATCATCTGAAAGTGGGCCAGGGCCGGAGAGGCGGCCAGAGCAAGACCCAGGGCCGCGGCTACGGCCAGTTTTTTCACACACAGTTTCATGGTGAGTTCCTTTTATCTATTTGCATTCCGGGGGCTGACGGGCAGCCCCCGGAACCATTGATGACAACTTTTCTTACAGGTCCACCTGCATGCGCAGGCCGTAGACCGTGATGTCGTCTGCGGCGGGGTCGGTGCCCGCGCCGGACATGAACTGCACGTCGGCGGTCACGTGCACCACCTCGCTGACTGCATGGTTGAGGTAGATTTCCAGTTGGGTCTCATCGTCGGCACCCGCACCGGTGGCGGCCAGCATGGAATAACCCACGCCCAGCACACAGGTATCCTTGGTGTACTGCCCGCCGAAGCTCAGGGCCGCATCAAAAGCACCGGCATTCACGTCTTCATCCAGGGTGCCGTAGCGCAGGAACAGGCCCGCTGATGCGGAGATGGCCTGGTCGATGTTCACAGCAATGCCGCTGGCATCCACCTCGTTCCCCGGGTTGGCCAGTTCGTTGTTTTCGGCCTGCCAGTAGGTCAGGCGCACGTTGCCGCCGCCCATGGCATCGTGGGACAGGCTGCCCTCGCCAATCAGGAAGCCGCCGCGCATGGAGCCGTCAAAATCGTCGGTCAACTCAAACGCGCCCACGTTGAGGGTCAGACTCTCCGTCGGGGCCACCTCCAGGCTCAGGCCCCCCGCATAGCCGGGAAAACCGATGGCCATGTTGTTCACGAACGTGTCACCCAAAAACTGGGAGGTTTCATCGTTGGCGTACTCATTGCCGTCGTAAATACCGGTGGGGTCGATCTTGCCGACGGTCAGGGAAGCCATGCTGCCCAGCGGGATGTTCAGCCACGCCTCGGCGATGCGGGTATCGCTGTAGCCACCATCCGTGACATCACCCGCCTCGTCATCGGCGTTGAAGCCGCCCTCCGAGGGTACGGTGGTAACGCTCGTCCCCTGGGCAGAGTTGATGTACACAAACGCCGTACCCAGTTCACCCACTTCGCCCTCCAGGGCAATGTCCACCGAATAGGTGACGCCGCCATCGGAACCCAGCGGGCCGTCCACCCCCTGCCCCACCATGGTCACTCCGGCACCCAGCGTAATCGGGTGCTCACCGGCCAGGTGCACCACCTGAGCCCGGTGGCCCACAGAATCAGTCTGCACGTCCCCGTCGGCAAACGCCGCGGGTCCGGACAACACCACCCCCGCCATAACGACGGCCCACACCGGATTTTTAAAAGCGTGTACTTTCATCAATTGCATCTCCCACATTCATACCGTTTTGTTTACTAAAAACGCCTGTGTCTGCCAATTCCGCCAAATTGGTAACACGGTTTAAAAAAAAGGTAGCACTAACGCTCCAGGCATGTCAATGCTACTTTTAAAAAAAACGTGTTACTGGCCATTCCAAGCCGGGACAACGCGCCCGGGCCCGTGAATCAGCCCACCAGAATCCAGTACGAAATCTTCGAGATCAGCGGCCAGAACCAGGCCCGCATCAGCCCGCCCGGGTCCAGAAACACCAGGGCGATCACCAGAAACATGCCGAACGGCTCCACCTTCGACAGGGAATGGGCCTGCTTGTGCGGCAGCAACCCCACGGCAATGCGCCCCCCATCCAACGGCGGAATGGGAATCAGGTTGAACATCATCAGCAGGATGTTGATGCCCACGCTGACCTTGAGCATGGCCAGCAGCGGCAACCAGAAGGAAAACCCGTCCCTCAGGATTGGCATGGCAAACGCCCCGCCCCCCAGATAGCGGGCCAGTTCCGGATTGATCCAGACGATAATGTGGCACAACAGGCCCGATACCAGCGCCAGAAACAGGTTGGTACCGGGACCGGCTGCGGCCACCCACGCCATATCGATTTTGGGACGCCGGAGCTGGGCAAAATTGACCGGCACCGGCTTGGCCCAGCCAAACAAAAACGGCGCACCCATCACCATCAACATAAGTGGCATGAGTACCGTACCCACCGGGTCGATGTGCGGCAGCGGATTGAAGGTGACCCTTCCTAAAAAGCGGGCGGTGGGGTCGCCTTTTTTATCGGCCACCCAGCCGTGGGCGGCCTCGTGCAAGGTCACGGCAAACAGGAGCGGAAGCGCAATAAATGCCACCCGCTGAATTGTGAGTGCAATGTCCACCGGGCTACCCTTCCAGTTCCGCCTCCAGAGTGCCAATTTCGGGGGCCATATCACTCCCCTCTTCGGCAGGCGCTGAATCAGGGCCCACCATGCCTTCCGGCAACTCTTCCAGCAGCAGTTCGGGTTCTTCCTCTACCGAAATGCGGGTCTCCTCGGAAAACCCCTTGCTGCTGACCCGCAGCACGTGGAGTTCGCGCGCAACCCGGCCGTCCGGCGACACCACCATGTTGCCGGTGGCCCCGGCAAGCGCGCCGCTCATACGCTCCAGGGCATCGAACCCCTCCCCCTGCACCGCTTTTAAGGCCAGCAGCATGGCGTCGTGCCCCAGAGACGCAAACAGATCGGGGGATTCCCCGTACCGCTCCCGATAGGCCGTGACAAATTCCCTTGCATCCGGGTTCAGGCGGTACAGCGGCGAGACAAACCGAGCCCCCCGGACCGCACCGCCGCCTTTTCTGATCACCCGCAAATCGTTCCAGCCGGAGGTACCGATAATCGGCACATTGATATCGTGAAACGGCAAGTGCGGGGCCACCACAACCACCCGATCCCAGGAACCGGCCAGAAACACCCCGTCAAATCCAGGGTAGTAGGTATGAGGACCCACCGGTGGGCCAAACAACGGCGGTTTTTCCTCTTTCGGCTCTTCCGGTACCACGGTGGTTGCGATCATCAGACCGTCTTCACCGACAGGTGCCACCGGCGCTTTTGGTTTTTCTTCCTCAAGCAGCCCGGCGATTTCCATTTCGACCGGCCCCAGCGCCTCCACATCCTCTTCGGTCATTTCGGCAACGCCATCGATTTGCAGATCGGCGAGCACCAGGTTCTGCACCCGACTCCGCATCTCCCTGGCCTGGGGAGAATAGAAGATGGTTTCCTGCACCGCTCCGCCAAGGCGGGTCAGTTCGCGCTCAAAAGCGCCTGTCACCCGCTGGCCGTATCTGCCTTCCGGGGCCAGCATGATAAAGCGGGACAGATCCCGGTTGCGTACGGCATACCGGGCCGCCGCCACCCCATCCATTTCCGGGGTGGGACCCAGCCCCACCGCAGCGCCCTCGGCCCCTTCCGGCAGCGGCACCAGCGGGGCGATCATAGGCACCTGCCTGCTGCGGGCGATACGGGCGTTGTCCAGCACATCGCCGGACAGCAGCGGGCCGATCACCACCGTGGGGTCCACGTTCTTCACCAGCCGTTTATAGTGGCCTCCCAAAAGCGGCTCACCCATCCCCATATCGCGCACCCACATGGCCACCTTGCCCTTCGGCAGGGAGGGCCGGGCCAGATCGTATGCCAGTTGCACCCCCCGCCGGACCCGCTCGCCGTATGCCCCCATATCGCCAGTGAGCGGTAACAGCACGCCGATCCGGTTTTCGTAGGCATTAATGGACTGCTGCTGCGCGAGGATGATGTCCCGAATCTCCGGCGCGGATTCCCAGTCGGAGAACCGTTCCAGGAACAGCCGGCCCCAGCGACCGGTGAGGTAGTAGTTTTCTTTTTCCGCGTATATGCGTACCAGCCGTTCGAGTACCCATGCGCCCGGCATCGGGTCGATAAACCGTTCCGTCAGGATTTCCAGATCGGCCTGGGACAGGCGAGTATCGATAATGTGTTTGAGTTCGGCGGCGCCCGCCTCTTTTTTGTCTTCCGGAAAAATGCGCTGGCGGCGCAGCAGGGAACGCAACGCCCGTTCCGGCTCCTGCATTCTAAGTTGCACCTGGGCAATTTCGAGCAACAGCCCGGGTTTTTCGGCCCCCGTCGCCTTCCCCAGCCAGAGGCTTAAGATATCGAGCGCACCGAACAGTTGCCCCACCTCCTGATAGAGGTCCAGCAGGTTTTTCTGGGTGTCCAGCACGTACTCCGAGTCCGGAATATCGGCAAGCAGGCGTTCCCAGTACCTTTTGGCCTC
Source organism: uncultured bacterium (assembly GCA_965371175.1). GTDB lineage: Bacteria > Nitrospirota > JACRHL01 > JACRHL01 > JACRHL01 > CBDUXI01. Next base: position 7,561 of record CBDUXI010000054.1, on the reverse strand, counting down.
ATCGTTGCGCCCGTCTGCGCGCAGCACCATCCCCACCCGGAACAGGGCCCGGTCCCGCTCTACCGCATCCGGGAAAGCGGCCATGGCCTGCAGATAGGCCGCCATGGCGTCCCGCCCCTGATCGTCGCCAAACAGGCGATCACCGGTTTCGTAGGCGGCGGCAGAGGCCAGCGCCTCCAGTTCCGCAAACGCCGCAGCATCCGGCTCTTCCAGTACCAGCGGCCCCTGAGTCAGCCCGGACGTGGCAAAAAGAGACAGCGCCACGATGGCAAGCGCCGGTGTAAACAGAGAATAACGGGTCACAGGCAAATTAAATCCAGTCATTCGGTCAGGTTCTGGCATTAAATAAAGCGATGACGGAGAGAGGCGATCTCTCAAACGATGAACACCCGGTCGCAAGGACTGGGGTACTATAGCACCCGATGAGCGACGTATCAGCCATCAATGCCACCGCCGGCGCACAATCGGCGCCGGAGGCGGGGGCCACCGCCATTCCCGCCGCCGCCTTTATGGGCGACGTGTCCGAATGGCTGACGTACCTGCGGGTGGAGCGGGGGCTGTCCACCCACACCCTGGCCGCCTACCGCACCGACCTGACCGGGCTGGGCCGCTGGGGCGCGTCCCGCGGGCTGGGCTGCAGCACCGACCTGACCGGCCCGTTGCTGGAAACATACATTGCCGGACTGGTAAAAAGCGGTCAGGCGGCAAGTTCCATCTCCCGCGCCATCTCGTCTGTGCGCGGGTTTGTGCGCTACCTGCTGGACGAAAAAGTGCTGACTGACGACCCCACCGTGCACCTGTCCAGCCCCGGAAAGTGGCGCTCTCTGCCCACCGCACTTTCTGTGGAAGAGATGGAACGGCTGTTAAATCCGGCGCTGGAAGAAGGCCCGTTAGGGCTTCGAAACACCGCCATTGTGGAGTTGATGTACGCTTCGGGCCTGCGTGTATCCGAGGTGGTGGGACTGTCCCTGGACGGCCTGGACCTCATCCACGCCCGGGTGCGGGTGACCGGCAAGGGCAATCGGGAGCGGCTGGTGCCGGTGGGTCGCATGGCCATCAAACGGCTGACCGACTATCTGCAAAACGTGCGCCCGGCACTTACTCGGGACATGCCGTTAAAGCCGCTGTTTCTGACCCGCAGGGCCGCCGCCATGACCCGTCAGGCATGCTGGTACATGATTAAAAAACGCGCGCGCGCCGCGGCCATCGGACCCGTCTCCCCCCATACCTTGCGGCATACTTTCGCCACCCACCTGTTAGATGGCGGCGCCGACCTGAGGGTGGTGCAAACCTTGCTGGGTCACGCCGACATCAGTACCACCCAGATCTATACCCACGTCTCCCGCGAGCGGCTCAAGGAAGTGCACCGGCGCTACCATCCGCGCGGGTAATTTGCCACGCGGGTAACCGCAAGCGAAACAGGTTTTAGTCAGGGATCATCAGGCGTTCGCCCACCAGCAGATGGTCGGCGTTGCGGATGCCGTTGGTCTTGCGCAGCCGGTCCAGCGGCACGCGATACAGCTTGGCAATGCGGGACAGGGACTCCCCCCGGCGGATCACGTGGACCACGGGGCCAGCGCGGCGCTCCCCCGGAATGGCCAGCTTTTGCCCTTTCAACAGCTTTGCGCGGGTGGACAGTCCATTGGTGCGGGCAAGGGTCGTCAAAGGCACCCGAAATCGTTGGGCCAAGCCGGAAAGGGTTTCCCCCCGCCGGACCACGTGCACCCGTACCCGCTTTTTGACATCGCCCGGAATAATAATCTTCCAGCCGATGCGGATCTGCGTTCGGGAGCGCAAGTCGTTGACACCGGCAAGCCGCTTGACCGGCACCCCGTAATATTGGGCCAGACCGCTCAGGGTTTCCCCCCGCCGGACCACATGCACCTGATCCCCCGCACGCTTAAGCGGCACGGAAAGCTTCTGCCCCACCCGGACTCTGGAACGGGTGGTCAGCCCGCTTGCGCGGGCCAGATCGGTCAGCCGCACCCCGTATTTGCGGGCGATTCCGGTCAACGTTTCTCCCTTTTTGACCTTGTGCCGGCGGGAGATCACGGGCGCTTTTTTGGCTGGCGGGGACGGCGCGGGGGCGGCGCGAACAGCCGTGCGGGTCACCTGCGGCGCAGAGACCGCCGCCGCGGCAGGTACCACGCCGCGGCGGGGAATGAGCAGCCGCTCTCCCACCTTCAGGCCCGCCCGCTGGCTGATGTGATTGGCTGTGGCAAGGGCACCTACGCTCACCCCGTAGCGGCCAGCCAGCCGGGACAGGCTATCGCCCCGGCGCACCGTATAGGCGAACGTGCTGTTGGCCATTCGGGCGTTGTTGTAGTCCGCCACCGCCCGGGCAAGCTGCACTGCAATGCGGCGCTGAAACTCCGGAATACGCAGCGCCTTCTCGTCCTGTTTGTTGCTGACGAAACCGGTTTCCACCAGGATGGAGGGGCGCTTGCCCTTCAGCACCCAGAAGCGGGCCTCGGACTTACGCCCGTGACGGCCATCCCGGTTGACTTCGCCCAGCCGCCCTATAGCTAACCGCGCCAGCACCCCGGACTCCACCGTGCTATTGGGATTGCCGTTGGCATCGTAGACCACCGGCATCCGGCTTGCCGCCTCCACGCCACCCACCAGATCGGAGGCATTTTCCACCCGCGCCACCCGCATGGCTTTACGATCCTGCGCCGTGCGCGGTGCCAGGGTATAGACGTGGGTGCCACGGGTGCTGCGGTCCCGGCTGGAATCGGCGTGAATACTGATGAACAGATCGGCCCCCACCCGATCGGCCTTGCGGACCCGACCGCCCAGGCTGATGAAATAGTCGCCGCTGCGGGTTAAGTGCGCGCGCACGCCGGGCATGGCGTCCAGCTCTTTTTTCAGTGAGCGGGCAATCGCCAGGGCAATGTCTTTTTCCCGGGTTCTGAAATAGCGCCCCAACGCACCGGAATCTTCCCCGCCGTGGCCGGGATCAATCATCACCACCAGGGGCCGTGTCGTGACGCGGGCCGGTGCAGGAGTGGCCGCAGGTTTTGGCGCGGGCGATTTTTTCTCCACCGACGCAAGCCCTGCCAGCACGTCGATCACAATCCGGTGCGGTTTTTTGCCGTATGGCGTCAGGGCAAAATGTTTGTATTGGGAGGCCTGAGCCAGCCGGATGGTGATGCGCGCACCCGATTCCGTCCGGTCCATGGTGACGGCACGCACCCGGCGGTCGATGGCTTTCCACTTACTCTGTCTGGATTTGGGCACACCACCGGCAATATCAATCACCAGTTCCGGCGGGTTGTTAAAGCGTGTGACCTTATAATCGGGTGCGCCGGTCAGATCCAGCACCACCCGGGTCCGCTCCGGCGCAGACCAGCTCCTGACGTCGGTGACTTCCACCCCGCGCGCCCAGGCATCGCCGCTGGCCACAAGGCTCATGAGCAGGAAAAAGAGCAGGGGCAAAACCGTCCACACAGTGCACGCCTGGCCTGTGCGGTTTTGGGCGCAGGCCCGCAAATGGTCGAGATTGCCCCTCATAACCAACGGAAAACGTTACTCTACCTATGGACGGGCTTCAACCGTTTTTTGCACAAAAAAAAGCCCCGGCGATGCCATAAGGCACGCACCGGGGCTGTTTTTATGTCATCCGGACAGGGGAGGGATTAATATCCCATGCCGCCCATGCCGCCCATACCACCCATATCGGCACCGGCTGCGGCGGCCGGTTTTTCTTCCGGAATCTCGGCAATCATGACCTCGGTGGTCAGCATCAGGCTCGAAACGGAAGCGGCATTCTGCAGCGCACTGCGCACCACCTTGGTGGGATCGATGATGCCCGCCTTGGTCATGTCGCCGTACTTTTCGTCCTGGGCGTTAAAGCCGAAGTTGCCTTCGCCTTCCTTGACCTTGCCCACCACCACGGAGCCTTCCACCCCGGAGTTGGCGCAGATCACGCGCATCGGCTCTTCCAGCGAGCGCTGCACGATCTGCACGCCCACCTTCTGATCGTGGTCCATGCCGTCGGCCAGCTTGTTCAGCACGTCGATGCTGCGCAGCAGGGCCACGCCGCCGCCCGGGACGATGCCCTCTTCCACAGCCGCCTTGGTGGCGTGCATGGCATCTTCCACGCGGGCTTTCTTTTCTTTCATCTCCGGCTCGGTGGCCGCGCCCACGTTCAGGACCGCCACACCGCCCACCAGCTTGGCCAGCCGCTCCTGCAGCTTCTCTCTATCGTAGTCGGAAGAGGTCTCTTCCACCTGGGCGCGAATCTGCGACACACGGGCCTTGATGTCGTCGGTGGCACCGGAGCCTTCCACGATGGTGGTGTCGTCCTTGGTGATCACGACCCGCTTGGCGGTACCCAGATCTTCCAGACGGGTGTTCTCCAGCTTCAGACCCAGGTCTTCGCTGATCACCTGACCACCGGTAAGGATGGCGATGTCTTCCAGCATGGACTTTCTGCGGTCGCCAAAGCCCGGCGCCTTGACCGCGCACACGTTCAGGGTGCCACGCAGCTTGTTGACCACCAGGGTGGCCAGCGCCTCGCCGTCCACATCTTCAGAGATGATCAGCAGCGGCTTGCCCTGCTTGGCCACGGCTTCCAGCACCGGCAGCAGGTCGCGCATGGCGGAGATTTTCTTTTCGTGGATGAGGATGGCCACATCCGGCATCACCGCTTCCATCCGGTCCGGGTCGGTCACGAAGTACGGCGACAGGTAGCCCCGGTCGAACTGCATGCCCTCGACCACATCCAGGCTGGTCTCCAGGGTCTTGGCCTCTTCGACGGTAATCACGCCGTCCTTGCCGACCTTCTCCATGGCCTCGGCGATCAGGTCGCCGATGGTGTTGTCGGAGTTGGCGGAAATGGTGCCCACCTGGGCGATTTCGTCCCGGCTCTGGCACGGTTTGGACATCTTGTGGAGCTCTTCCACCACGACGGCCACCGCCTTGTCGATGCCCCGCTTCAGGTCCATGGCGTTGGCACCCGCCGTGACGTTGCGTACGCCTTCACGGTAGATGGCCTGGGCCAGCACCGTGGCGGTGGTGGTACCGTCACCGGCCACGTCGGAGGTTTTGGAAGCCACCTCCTTCACCAGCTGGGCGCCGATGTTTTCCCACGGATCCTTGAGATCCACTTCCTTGGCGACGGTGACACCATCTTTGGTGATGGTGGGCGCGCCCCACTTCTTTTCGATAATGGCGTTGCGGCCCTTCGGCCCCATGGTTGCCTTGACCGCGTTTGCCAACTGGTTGACGCCTCTCAGAATGCCGCCGCGGGCCTCTTCGTCAAAAATGATTTGCTTAGCCATGTCTTCTTATTCTCTCAAAAAAAATCAGTAATAAATGTGCGGGGTGCAGGTTTCTGCCCACCCGAAAGGCCTTGGTACGGCTATTCCACCACCGCCAGAATATCTTCTTCCTTGATGATCAGCAGTTCCTGTCCGTCCACCTCGAATTTGTCGCCGGTGTACTTGCCGAACATGACCTCATTGCCAACCTTCACTTCCTCGACCTCGCCGCCGATGGCCTCCACTTTGCCACGCTGGGGCTTTTCCTTGGCTGCATCGGGAATGTAAATGCCCCCTGCGGACTGCTCTGCCTCTTCCATATAGCTGACCAGCACGCGATCCTTTAACGGTTTCAAACTCATTTTCTCGTTTCCTCCTTCACGAAGATCAAATTGTGTATATCGTTATCCGGCGCGTGAACGCGCACAAAATCGACTTGAAAAACGGGCCGACGACGCAACAATTATGCGGCAGCCACTTTTTTAACCAGCATCCCGGTGCTGGCAACCCCTGACCTGAAAAAAAATTGCACGGGAGTGAAAGTCCTCCCCTCACCCTTGAGTTGCTACCGCATTTTTGAAAGATCGAACAGGAACTTCCAGGTTTTGCCCGTGTCATCGTTTTCGATTAACAACTCCACCGTGCTGTCCGGATCGATCCCTTTGGACAGGAACCAGAACGTGGCGTCGGCAATGTAGCGACCGTCTTCGGTTTTTGTGGGCGTACCGTTTTTCCAGTGGGAGTTCTGCATCCTTTTGCCATCCACCACCACCCAGCCGCGCTGGCCGTCGGCAAAGTCCGGCGCGGTCCCCGTGGTGGTGACCGAAAACACCAGTTTGCCGCGGGCGCGGCCCAGGGCGTCCTGCACTTCCCACGGTTGCAGGGAAGCCATGTTGGCCGCCGCCACCTGGGCGGCGAAAGCCACCGACAGAAACTCGGTCATGAGCAGGGCGCTGCCGCCCTCGACGCTCACCGTCCACCTTTCCATGAACTTCTGCGGGTTCCCCATGCTGGCCTGGAATCCGCCCACCTTCATGGCCCGTGTCGCCTGTTCCGGGGTCAAGTTCGTCCAGATGGCGTGGGCAGGCTGAGCTGGCATCCACAAAAACACCACCGCCAGAAAAACCGATATCCCCCCGAACGTGCGCCTGGTCACAACATCACTCCCTGGATTTCAATCCATCGCTGCCGAGATCGCAAGGCGGCCCGGCAAATCAAATTTTTACAAAAGTAATCTTGTCATTCTACCGGCTTATGTCACCCGGAATCAACCAGAGACGCCAAAGGCGGCCACGATCTACGTGCCCGCAGGCGGCGCAGTTTCGTCCTCTTCGGGCACAGACCCGGACTCTTCCTTGTACACCTCAACAAGGCTCACCACTTCGATGTCCGCCGCAGTCAGGGCCTTCTTGATTGCCGCAAGTTTGGCGTCCACCACCTTGAGTACATAGTTGATCTGTGTCGTCATGCCGATCTCTCCCACATGGTCAGCTGGCTCCACCCGCCTCAAAAGCGCTCGGGTGGTTTTCCGGATATTCCCCCGGATGCGCTCGTCGTTCGGCCCATACACCCAGCCCATCCTGCACCGCCAACGCCCCTTCCGCGCCCAGCCACGGGATGGCGCGCAGCATGTGGGTGGCCGCAAATTTCTTCAGGTGCGCCACCGTGTGCACGTGCAACCGGACCGCAAGGTAAATCGCCAGCTTTTGCGAAACCCCCGGCACCGCCATCAGGGTGGCCGCCTCGGGCGGCACACGGGCTTCCAGTTCGGTCAGGGCGGAAAGCATACCGGTACGGGCAATCTCGTCCGCCTTGGCGGCAAGCTCCGGGCCGATGCCGGGAAGCGCCGTCAGGGTGCCGTCGGCCAGCCGCTGGTGAAAGCGACTGGCGTTTGCCTGCAATGCCAGGATGCCGTTGCGATAGGCCCGTACCCGGTACGGGTTCTCCCCGAACGCCTCCAGCAGGTCGGCGGCCCGATGCAACTGCCCGGTCACCCGGGAAAGAACATCTGGCTGGCCTTCTGCCGCCATGTGCGTTGTTACTGACCACCCCCAGGGTTTGTTAACACAAACAGGCCCCAGGGCCGGTTAACCCAAACGGCAGCGGCGGCGACGGAGCCCATTTTTTTTTGCGGGCCAAGGCGCACAGTGCGGTGCGTACTCATTGTACGCACAAGCTGTGTAACGCCGGGCCGCGAAAAAATGGGCCCGTCCCTTCGGGTTGCACCCAAAATGCCGCCATACTGCGTTGTTCGTCGTTCATTTAGAACCACTAAATTCTCTCCTCACGCCTTGCCT
>CBDUXI010000053.1:0-18374 GCA_965371175.1 uncultured bacterium | reverse complement strand
TTGAATTCATCTGGCCTGACAGGGTGGAAAGTTTACTGGCCTGATCTTCCACCAGACTGGCGAATTCACCTGCGAGGTCGGCCACTTTTTTATCCAGGTCCGTACCCCAGACCGGAGGGGTGTCGGACAGGGTATTCAACCCCTGCTCCACCCGGGACAGCCGGTTTGCCACCTGCTCAAAATTTTCATCCCGCACGGTCGATCGGGTATCTGCGCCGGCCTCGGGACCGGCCACCTTCGCAAGTTGCTGCAATGCGGCATCCCGTGATTCCAGCCGGGCAATTCTTTCGTCCAGGGTCGCCACCCCGCTGGATGCACTTTCAATCGCCGATATGCGCTCACTCAACTGCGATAACGTTGACAGAGACTCAGCCGTTACGCCCCGGTCGGCCTCCAGCACACCAATCCGCTCCAGCGCATCCCCAACCCGGCCTTCCAGTGTGGATACCGCCTCCACCGATTCGGCCATGCCCTCGGACCGGGCCGTGGCCACGGCGGGAATACGATGTTCCAGGGCCGCCAGTTGCTGACCCAGTTCCGTCGATACAGCATCTGTGTTTTCCACTTGCGCCTTTAACGCCAGAATTTGCTCTGAGGCCGCATCACTGGATGTGCGCTGGGCATCCCGCACGGCTTCCAGTTGTTCCGAAATGCCACGATCCCGCGTGGCCAGTAAATCGTTCAGGTTCTGGACCGAGCCCGACACCAGGGTTGCATTGGCCGCCTGCTCATCGCCAAGAGCCGCAACCCGGTCAGCCACTTCACCCGCTCTTGCATCAACCTTGACCAGTTCGCCCGACAGCGCTTCAACACGGGCTTCAATTTCCTGTACCCGGCCTTCCTCGGACCCGAGAGGCTGAACCTCTACGGCACCCAAACGCTCTTGCAGGCTGGACAGCAGCCCCATTGTTTCATCCACACGCCGATCCAGTGCCTGAGCATTCTCCGTGGCGATTTTTGCAGCCACCTCCCCCTCGCTACGAATGCTCATGAGCGCCTCGGCCAGGCGCGGGTCCCCTTGGGAAACCTGACCTTCCAGTTCCACCAGCGCCTGTTCGGCACGGGCACTGGCCTGACTCTGGGCCACCTGAACCGCATCCATCCGCTCGGCCAAGCCCGACAGCAACGTCTGGCTGACCGAAAGTTCGGCTCGTAACGCTTCCAGTTCCCTTCCTGAATCATCCGTGCGGCCCTGAAGCTGCAGAACGGTCTGTTCCGCTGCGGCCACACCGACTGTCTGGGCAGTTTGCAGCGCAGCCACTTGTGTGCCGATAGCGGCGATTGCCTGCCCGGTTTTTTCTGAACTTTCCGTGTGTGCTTTCCGCACGGCAGCAATGCGATCGACTGAGAGGGATTCGGCCTCCTCCAGTTTTTGTGCGACAGCTACAAGGCTGTTGGTCGCTTCATCAATACGCTGGGAAAGGGTATCGGTCTGCTCGGCCAGAGCGACAGCACTTTCACTCTGGGCCGTGTGAATCTCTGCAAGCCGGGCGGCAAGTTGGGTGTCAGACTCCGCCGTTTCGCGGGTTAGTGCGGCCAGCTGTTCACTGGCTTCACGCACCTGCCCGGCAAGGGCTTCGTCACCCGTGGCCGACTGGCTGGCAATCTCTGCCTGGGCCTGAGCCAACGCAGCGATCTGCTCGTTGGTCTGCTTGGCAGCCTGTTCAACCCGGCCGGTCTGCTCCGACAGCGCCGCCACCTGTGTGCCGGTGCCGTCTACCCGCTGAGAAAGGGATTCGGACTGTCCGGTCAGGGTGGTGATGCTTTCACTCTGGGTTGCAAGCCGGGCAGCCAGCCGGGTGTCGGACTCCGCCGTCTCGCGGGTCAGTGCAGCCAGTTGCTCGCCGGTTTCGCGCACCTGCCCGGCAAGGGTTTCGTCACCCGTGGCCGACTGGCTGGCAATCTCCGCCTGGGCTTGAGCCAGCGCGGCAACCTGCTCATTCGTGATAGTTGAAGCCTGTTCAATCCGGCCGGTCTGCTCCGACAGCGCGGCCACCTGGGTGCCGGTGCCGTCCACTTGCTGGGCAAGGGATTCGGCCTGTCCGGTCAGGGTGGTGATGCTGTCACTCTGGGTTGCAAGCCGGGCAGCCAGCCGGGTGTCGGACTCTGCCGTTTCACGGGTCAGCGCCGCCAGTTGCTCGCCGGTTTCGCGCACCTGTCCGGCAAGGGCTTCGTCACCCGTGGCCGACTGGCTGGCCATCTCTTCCTGGGCACCAGCAAGCACCGTCACCTGTTCGGCAGCCTGCTTTGCAGCCTGTTCGATCCGGCCCGTCTGCTCGATAAGCGCGGTTACCTGCGTGCCGGTGGCATCCATACGCTGGGTAAGGGCATCCGTCTGTTCGATCAGAGTGGTGGCGGTTTCTCTCTGGACCGTATGAACGGCTGCAAGCCGGGCCGCCAGCTGGGTGTCGGACTCTGCCGTTTCGCGGGTCAGCGCCGCCAGTTGTTCACCGGTTTCGCGGATCTGTCCGGCCAGGGCTTCGTCACCCGTGGCCGACTGGCTGGCCATCTCTTCCTGGGCACCAGCAAGCACCGTCACCTGTTCGGCAGCCTGCTTTGCAGCCTGTTCGATCCGGCCCGTCTGCTCGATAAGCGCGGTTACCTGCGTGCCGGTGGCATCCATACGCTGGGTAAGGGCATCCGTCTGTTCGATCAGAGTGGTGGCGGTTTCTCTCTGGACCGTATGAACGGCCGCAAGCCGGGCTGCCAGTTGGGTGTCAGACTCCGCCGTTTCGCGGGTCAGCGCCGCCAGTTGTTCACCCGTTTCGCGCAGCTGTCCGGCAAGAGTCTCATCCCCCGTGGCCGACTGGCTGCCCATCTCGGTCTGGGCCTGGGCAAGCACGGCGATCTGCTTTGCGGCCTGATTCGATGCCTGCTCGATTCGGCCTGTCTGTTCGGAAAGCACGGTTACTTGTGTGCCGGTGTCATCCATACGCCTGACAAGGACATCGGCCTGTTCAGCCAGGGCGGCAGTGCTTGCGCTATGGGTTGTGTGAATTTCTGCAAGCCGGGCCGCAAGCTGGGTGTCGGACGCTGCCATGTCGCGGGTCAGCGCGGCCAGTTGTTCCCCGGTTTCGCGCATTTGTTCGGCCAGGGCGGTGGCGCTTGCCACCTGTTGCGCCCGCAATGCCGCAACCTGATCTACAATCAGGCTATCCGCCTCTTCCGAGCGCTGGCTGGTGTCTTGAACTGCAGATCGCGACTGCTCCAGGGACGCTTTAATCGTTGTGACCCGTTGATCAGATTCTCCCTGTGCCTGCTGCAATGCACCAAACTGTGCGGCAAACTGTGCGTCGTTCTCCTTGAGGCGCAGTTCAATCATCCGGGCCATACGGGCACTGCCATTGATGAGTTCCGCCTGCGCGGTCTGAAGCGCGCCAATACCCTGGGCCAGTTCGTTATCCCGTCCTTCAAACCGGGTGGCGGTCTCTCCCAACATCTGTGCAACCTGCTGCCCTTCCCTTTCCCGCTCCGCCTGCAGGGCAACCAGATCCTTATTCATGCGGGTGACACCCGCGACGATTTCCTCATACTGCTTTTTAAGCGCTGCCAGTTGTTCGGCCTCACCGCCCAATTCGGACAGACTTTCCATCCAGCGCTCCCCTTCCCGGCGCAGGTCGGTTACGTCCTTGATCAACCGCTGTTCCCGCTCCACATATTCGGAAAGCCGGTCAACGAAATAGGTTTCCATGGTCGCAAGGCGACGCTCTATGTTGTCCCGATCCTTTTTGGTTGCCAACAGCGCTTCAACAAGGTCCCGTTGCAGTACGGTTTTGCTTTCTTTCTGTAAGATCTCTTCCACGGAATCCACCCGCAGATCAAGGGAATACAGCCGTCCCGCCACCTCAGAAACCGAAGACATCTCTTCATCCAGTTCCTTCTGGCGCTTGACCAGAGAATCCAGGGTATCGTCCATTTCCACTATCTCGGACTGGATGGCGCATCCGGTTGCTCCCAAAGCCAGAACAAGAGCCGGAAGCAACTTGCGTAAAAAGTGAAGGGCCGCCCGTACCGGGCCACCGCCTTGGAAAAAGGTGGTAATGCTGTTCATATTAACTGCTGGTATTTTCTCTGGAGACACCGATGCACATGCTGCCGGTTTGATACCGGAAGATGCGGTCTCCTGTTGATATGTCGTGCCTGGAATATGCTTCAAAGCCGTTTACGTACACATAAAAGTGCGGATCTAAAACACAAAACGGCTGCAATGCGAGTGCCAACACATCGCGTTATCGCATAAACCCCTGCTATTAGGGGAAAAACAGGGGTGAAACACGTTGAAAGCAAGTACCCGTCTGACGGGTTTTCGTCAGTCGGTTAATTTTTCCGGTGTGAAAATATGGAAAGACCAGCGCGGCGGGTCCGAGGAAGACTTATCTCAACCGGTCCTGGTCCAGGGTGAAGGTAAAGCGGATATCCAGATACGGCTCGCTGATTTCATCGGGGAAAGCCGGAAAATTCGCGTTACGCACAGCACGGACGGCCGCCTGATCGTAGTGCATGGAGCCGGAACCCCTGATCACTTTGGCTTCCTGCACGCGCCCGCCCTTGTCCAGGCGAAAGAACATGATGATCTGAACCGCACCCTGGTTGCGTAAAACATCGGGGGGAGACCACCTGACGGCAACGCGGCGTTCCACCACTCCAAGGTAATGCGGTGTCCCTCCCTGAGCGGTGGCATGTACCTGCTGGGCCTGGGTGGTCGCCATCACCGCATCGACCTGCTCTTTCCACAACTCGGACTGATCGCTTTGCGCCGCATTCGGCAGTTCGGCGTTGATCTGATCCCACAAATCGCTCAATCGGCTCTCTTCCGCAGGGGCAACGTCTGCCGCGGCCTCCGGGGGGGGGGAATCTTTCGTTTCACCCTGCCACCATTCACTCAGATTTTCCCGGGAGCGTGTAACGGGGGGCGGGTCGGGCCGGGTATCCAGCCGGTTCCAGTCATCCACCAGCGAGTCTGCCGCGTCAGATGGTGTGGCGGATGGCGGTTGTCCCAGTTTGCTCCACAGCGGATTTTCCGCTTCCGGCGGCGGCTTGGGGGGCGGGTCGGATACTTGTGTGTTCGGTTGGCTGATCTGTGGCACCAGATCGACCTGTATGACATCCCGAAATATAATGGGACGGGGGGAAAACAGCTCAACCAGCAACAAGCACACGAACACCCCTCCATGAAGAGCGGCAGACCACCCCACCATGCGCTGCATGGGAGGCAAATGATGAGCAGGCAAACTTAACGGCTGCATGGGGTTTTAGTTTATACCACCGGGGCCAATTAACCCCGTGTGAAAATGACACGGCACCGGTAGACAGTCAGTATGCCGTCACAATCTCTTTTGAGCGGACACCCAAAAACGGATGCCACGGTTTTTTGCTAACGAAGTTCCGACAGGATCAACTTGGCTTCACCGGCTTCCTGTGAGTCCGGGAACCGGGCCACCAGTCGCTTGAGCGCCGACTCCGCCGCCGGGATGTTATCCACCGAACGGTAGGTCCGCCCCAGACTCAACAACGCCTTGGAGGTCACCTGATGGCGGGGAGCCATCTTGGCGAGCATCTCCCACACATTGATGGCCTCGACGTCCATACCTTGCGACAGGAAGCTTTCGCCCAGCAGGTAGGTTGCCTCGGGAATACGGGGCGAGTCCGGGTGCTGCTTGATGAAGTTTTTAAACCCGGCCGCAGCCAGGTTGGAGTGCCCTTTTTCCAGGTCGCGGCTGGCCATGGCAAACGCCGCCCCGGCCTCCTGGCTCAAGGCCGCCTGCTGTTCATCGGGCGCGATATACACGCCGGGCAGACGGATCCCCGGACTGCGGCCTGGGAACGATTGCTCCGCACTTTCAGTGGGCGCCGCCATCGGCGGTTCTGCAGGGAACGGCGTCAAAGAGATGCTCGCTTCCATTCCCGCCTTTGCCTCCACGGCGGCCAGGCGCTGCTCGGTTCTCTGGGTCAGGGTATCGAGCCGGAAGAAAAATTGCTCCACCTGCCCCTGCACATCGGCCAGTTCCTCGCGGATCTGATCGATGATCAGCACCAGGTCCAGCACCTCTTCCGCAGAGGCCGAAGGAACCCCTCCCGCCTCACCGGGCATCGCCCCCTCTTCGGTGGGTTGGGGCTGGGAGGCGACCGCAAGCCCCATACGGTGCTTAAGGCTTGCCACCTCGGACTGAAGGTCCACCACGTTGGCCTGAGTGGCGCACCCCGCCGCCGCAAATCCGAGCGCCATCACGGCGGGGCGCAAAAAGCGCATGGTCATGAAGCCCCCGTTAGCGAACAGTGGTGTGGCCACGACGGTTGCGTGACCAGCACGACTCATCCGCGGAGTGACATACCGGACGCTCCTCGCCATAACTCACTGTGGAAATCTGGGAGCCTGATACACCCAGGGCAACCAGATAGCGCCGGGTCGCCGCCGCTCGCTGTGCACCCAAAGCCAGGTTGTAGGCCGTCGTACCTCGTTCGTCACAGTGGCCTTCCACCACCACCTGTACATTGGGGTTGTTCTTGAGCAGTTCGGCGTTGGCCAGGAGCACCGGCTTGTCCGAATCACGGATCAACGCCTTGTCGTACTCAAAATGAATGTCCCGCAAACGGGAATTGATCTGCGACGAGGAAGGACCCCGACTCACAGGCGGTGCTACATCAACCTCGGTGATGATGGGCTCAACTTCCACCATCTCGGTTTCACCCTCACCAGCAGCCACCGGCTGGGCAACAATATCCTTCTTCGTGCTGCACCCAACAGCGATCACAACAAGACCTACTGCCACGAGCGTCCAAATCCGCTTCATTTGTTTCCTCTCCCTGGTTCGGGGCCGGTGAAATCCAACCAGCCGAAAGAACAGAATCTTAGACCCAAATTACAAAAAAAGGTATCCCTATTTACAATCCCGCACCGTTTGCCTATTTATTGATCGGCCCCGCCCAATCCGGGCTCGTGTTGTTGGCACCGTTATAGGTCAGCCGTTCCACATTTCCCCCATCCGTATCCATCATATAGATATCGTTGCGACCCCCACGGGACGAGGCAAAGGCGATGTGGCGACCGTCTGGAGAAAACACCGGACTCTCATCGTCCCACGGCCCCCCGGTCAATTGCCGCACCTGCCTGCCGTCCGGGGTGGTCACACAGATGTGGAACAACCCCTTGATACGACAGGTGTAGACAATCATGTCCCCCTTGGGAGACCAGTCGGGCTCGGTGTTGTAGCCGCCACTGTAAGTGACCCGCCTGACATGACCACCCCGTGATTTCATCACATATATCTGGGGAGAGCCGCCCCGGTTGGAGGTAAAGGCAACCTTTCTGCCGTCCGGCGACCAGGTGGGGGACAGGTCTTCGGATTTGTGATCGGTCAGGCGCACAATGCGCCGGTCGGCGGTGACCTGATAAATCTCCCGGTTGCCATCCTTCGACACGGTAAGTGCATACCCGTCCCCCCTGGGGTGCCATTCCGGCGCAATGTTCAGGCCGGGGGAGCGGAAAGATACAAACCGTTTGTGGGTGGTGACATCGGTCTCGTAAATATCCCATCCGCCGCCCTTCTGGCTGGCGTACAGGATCCTTTTGGTATCCGGGTTCAGGGCCGGAGTTAACGCAATGTTGCGGTCAGCAGTCACCCGGGTAGGGGCATTGCCGTCGTAATCCATTACATATACTTCTTTGCTGCCGGACAGGTCTGATACAAAGCTGATGCGGGTATGGGTGATCCCCCATTCCCCCGTGTAATGATCGATCAGTTCGCCCACGAAGTAGTGCACCATGGTACGCAGGGAAGCTTTGTCGCCCCGGTAGCGGAGCGGTTTATCGCCCACCAGCTCGCCCCGTATCCCGTCGTAGATGTGGCCTTCCAGCACCAGTTGCCCGCCCTGCTGCGACAGGCGCACCCACAGCATGGCGTCCACCACTTCGCCGAGTGCCACCTCCCTGATTTTTAACGGCGGCATGACCTTGTTGGGCGGCTGCGCCATGTGCAGCTCCAGGTCGCGTGCGTGGAAGACCGTGGAGCGCCTCAGGTCGGCCATCAACACCTGACGCGCCTCCTGGAGTTCATCCTCCAGCGCTTCGGCGCCGATTACTCCCAGAATGCCCACCGGCACCCGGGCGGCGGTGCTGCGGCGGGCCTCCAGGTCATAAAGGGCCAGGGCGTCTCCCGCAGCCAGCAAAACCAGCAGCAGGGTAAATAGCGGAGTCAGGTGTTTCAACGGGATACGAGCGGCTCGGTAACCATTCCCAACTGGGAGATACCCGACTGTTTGACCGCATCCATTACCTGCACCACCAGCCCGTAGGGAACCCCTTTATCGGCACGCAGATACACACTGATATCCGGGTTGCGGGAGCGGACCGAAGCAAAGGCGCCGACCAGATTGTCTGGCTGCACCCGCTCCTTGTCCAGGAAGATCTTGCCGCTTTTTTCCACCGTAACGACCAGTCGTTCCGTGGCCTCAATCGTATTGGTTTCGGAAGTGGGCAGGGCAATGTCGATGCCCCGATACAACAGCGGCGCGGTAATCATGAAAATGATCAGCAGCACCAACACCACGTCCACCAGCGGCACGACGTTGATCTCGGACAGGTATTGACGGTCTCGGGGGTCGACTTCCAAGGTTCAGGCAACCTTTCGCATGCGGTGAAAACAGGGAGCGGGAAGGTGGAAACGGCGTGGTGGGCGGAACAGGGCTCGAACCTGTGACCTACGGCTTGTAAGGCCGTTGCTCTTCCAGCTGAGCTACCCGCCCGTTCTCGCCATCGTTCGGTGGGCTACAAATATGCCATCCCAACCGAGCGAACTGTGACGGTAAGTATCCTATTTGATGGGACCACGAATCAAGGGGTCAGGCAGCCTGATTAGCCAAATACCGGGGCATTTACAGACGCCCGGTAAACCGGTACGATGCGCCAGTATAACGATATTCGCGGTTTCAACCCCTTAGTTTGCACGGCCTGAAAAATCATGAAATGCCTAACTCACACCCTTTTTATTGTGACCATCTGCTGGTTCCTGCCTCTCTCCGGGCCACCCCCTGCGAGCGCTCAGGAGTTCATGAACAGCCCGGACAGCCCACCCGTCCTGCTGGCCCAGGGCCACGGCAGCGGCAGGACCGCGCCGCCCGTGCCCGGGTTTGTGAATTTTGACACCGGCGCCAACGTCAAGGCCCTTGTCCGACAGGGGAAAAACCTGTGGCTGGGACTGCCCAACGGCCTGATCCGCTACAACGTGGAAAGCTACGACGACCACGAAATCTTTACCGTGGAGAACACCCGCACCCCCACCGCCGACGGTAAAAGCGTACCGGGTCTGCTTGCCAACGGCATCTACGCGCTGGATGTGGGACCGGATAACAGCCTGTGGATCAGCACCTACGGCGGCGGCCTCACCCGGTACGACGGCAAAAGCTGGACCACCTACACCCCCGTGGAAGGGTTGGGGGACCGCTGGGCCTACGACGTGGAGTTTGCCGCCGACGGCACCATGTGGGTGGCCACCTGGAAGGGCGCCAGCCACTTCGACGGCAAAAAATTTAAAACCTATACCGAGGCCGACGGCCTGATCGACAAGTGGGTGTACGACATCGCCATCGACAAGGACGGCACCGTGTGGATGGGCACCGAGGGCGGGGTATCCGTGTTTGACGGCAAAAAATTCACCAACTACACCCATGCCGACGGTCTGGGGGCCGATATTCCCGAATCGGAACGCAAGCCGGTCATGAAGACCGACTCCCGCCACCACCAAACCCAGGGCAAAGCCAATCAAGGGTATAACCCCAACTACGTGCTGGCCATCGTCACCGATCGGGACGGCGCCAAGTGGATCGGTACCTGGGGCGCCGGACTGTCCCGCTTTGACGGGCGCACCTGGACCACCTATACGACCCAAAACGGGCTCGGGGGCAACTTTGTTCACGCCCTGGCCATCGATGGCCAGGGCACCCTCTGGGCGGCAACAGACGGGGGCGTCTCCTACCTGAAAGGGGGCCGCTGGAACACCATCACCACCACCCACGGGCTGCTGGACGACAACGTCTTTTCCCTGCTGTTCGACAAAGACGGCACCCGCTGGTTCGGCACCTGGAAAGGGCTTTCCAAAATGGAGCCAACCTCCCCCACGCCGGGCAAGCATTCTGCTCCCGGCAGTTCCCCTCATGGGTAACCGACCGGACCCCGAATGCCGGGATTATCTGTTGAAGGGTTAACCGTACGCGGCAACGGCCCGTACACCGCGCACATTCTGGCGGGAGAGTGCGTGGGGCTGCTGGGGCCGTCCGGCGTGGGAAAGACGGTACTGCTCCGGGCCATCGCCGATCTGGACCCGCACACGGGGCAGGTCCGGCTGGACGATCAGCCGTGCGACACCATTCCCGCGCCGCAGTGGCGGCAGTGGGTGGGGTTATTGCCCGCCGACTCCCGCTGGTGGCACGAAAAGGTGGGCGACCATTTTCCCGATGCCACAGCGACCGACCCCGCCACATTGGGGCTTCCGCACGATGTAATGGGCTGGCAGGTCACTCACCTTTCGGCCGGAGAACGACAACGTCTGGCGCTGCTGCGCCTGCTGGCCCGGGCACCCCGCTGCCTGCTGCTGGATGAACCCACCGCCAACCTGGATCCGGAGAATGCCCGGCTGGTGGAACAGGCCATTGCCCGCTACCGGGAAACTCACAACGTCCCCGTGCTCTGGGTCGCCCACAACCGGAAGCAGCTTGAGCGCACTTCCAAACGGATCCTGACCCTGACCCCGGGCGGACTGGAGCCAATCGCATGAATCTGATCCCGCTATCCTACCTGGACCTTGCAGGGGCCGCCGTGCTGGTGCTGCTGCTGGCCGCCGTCAGCGGCTGGGCCGGGCTGGGAACGGGGCGCCCGCTGCTGATTGCATCGATACGCATGGTGGTGCAACTGGCGCTGATCGGCCTGGTGCTCAACACCCTGTTCGCCCATGCACACCTGGGGTGGGTGGCGCTCCTTTCCATTACCATGCTGCTGGTGGCCGGGCGCGAGGTAACGGTCCGCCAGCGCCGCCGCCTCTCCGGGGGATGGGGATACGGAGTGGGCACCGGGGCCATGTTTGTCTCGTCCTTTGCCGTGACCATCCTGGCCCTGCTGGCGTTTGTCAGCCCCGAGCCGTGGTACGACCCCCGTTATGCCGTGCCGCTGCTGGGTATGCTGCTGGGCAACACCATGAACGGCGTGGCCCTGGGCCTGAACCACCTGTTTACCGCCTGCTACGACCACAGGGAGCAGGTCGAACAACGGCTGATGCTGGGAGAGTCGTTTTCCGACGCCACCGCCAATATCCGGCAAGAAGCCATCCACGCAGGCCTGATCCCCATCATCAACGCCATGGCCGCTGCTGGTGTGGTGAGCCTGCCGGGGATGATGACCGGGCAAATACTGGCCGGCGCCGCACCGATGGAAGCGGTGCGCTATCAACTGCTGATTATGTTTTTAATCGCCGCCGGTTCCGGTTTCGGCCTGTTTGCCGCCGTATGGGCCGGCAGCAAACGCCTGACCGATCCCCGCCACCGGCTGCGCCTGGACCGGCTCGCCCGATAAATACGCCGCCCCCTTGACAGCCCACATAAGACTAGTTAAGAATACCGTTAAGTTTTATTCTTAATTATTGTGTGGAGAGATGATGCCAACCATTGAAATTGACGACGAGGTGCTGAACTTTATCGAGCAACACGCAACCGGATTCCAGGCCACCCCCAATCGTGTGCTACGGCAGCTAATGGGCATGGATGGTGAGAAAAATACGACAACAGAAGGGGGAATGTGGCGCGGCCCCCAACCTTTCGGCCCGCCAAGCCCTGGGAGACGCGGGCCTTCCTTCCGAGGATTCGGCCCGCCTCGCCCTCCCCGTTTCCGCTCCAGAAAGCGCCGGGCCAGCCTGGACCAACTGGTGACCGCAGGCATTCTTAAGGAAGGGCAAAAGCTGGTCTTAAAAGATTTTCAGGGAAATCCGGTAGAGGGGGCCGAGGCCGTGGTCAAGGAAGGGCACGTCTGGTTTGGCGACCAGCCGTCGTCCATGAGCAAGCTGGCTGGAGAGTTGCTGCGCGGCTGTGGCTATAAAAGCCCGGCTTTTCGTGGCCCGCGCCACTGGTTTACCGAAGATGGCCGCAGCATCGATTCCCTGTGGCAGGGCTACCAAAGTGCAACTTCCGAAGCGGAGAGTTCCGGGGACAAGGCGGAAGGCCAGCCGTAAAAGGCCGTCAGTGTCAGTCGTTGCCCGTTAATCCCTTGAGAAAATCAGTTACCGCCCGATTGGTTTGCCCTGCGGCCTCGCGCACGGCGCTACCCGCATCGCGGGCGGTATCGTTGGCATGGTCCATTGCGCTATGGTCCTGCCCTTTGTGGCGACCGTTATCGTGCGCACACCCGGTCGCAAAAAGCAGGGTGGCGGCCAGAATCATCCAGGTTCGGTGCATACGTTTTCCTCTTTTACCTTATTTGTTTTCGGAAGCCAGTTTCCCGGGAACCAGTTTCAATGATACCGAATTAATGCAGTAGCGTAGCCCGGTGGGCTCGGGGCCGTCGGGAAACATATGGCCCAGATGGCTGCCGCAGGCCGCGCACGTCACCTCGGTACGGCGCATGCCGTGGGAAACATCTTCCTCAGTTGCCACCGCAGAATCGCTTACCGGCTGAAAATAGCTGGGCCAGCCGGTGCCGGAATCAAACTTGGCACCCGATGCAAACAGGGGGGCATCACAGCAGCAGCAATGGTAAACACCACCTGCCTTCTCGTCGCAATAGGTGCCCGAGAACGGCGCTTCGGTACCCTTCTGTCGGCACACGGCAAACTGTTCGGCGGTCAGTTGACTGCGCCATTCGTCTTCGGTTTTTTTGATGTCGGACATCTATCCCTCAATCAACCTGCCGTACATCCATTCCATCAATTCCACGGCCTCAATGAAGCCGTAGGTGGAAAGCCATCCCGGTGGCCTTCCCCCTCTGGTTGCCGCCTCAAACACCACCACCCGGCCCCGGTTCAATTCTTTCATCAGCCGTCCCGACTCACCCGGTGCAAAACAGGCGGCCCCGGCCTCCTTGTAATCTCGCTTGCGATCCACGGAAATTTTGACCGGAGCCGTCTTCGGGTCGCCCTCTCCCACACAGACAATATGCCTTTTTTCCCCTTTGGACGCATATAAAAACAGGAGCGCAGTCTCAAAGTTTTGCGAGCCCTCGGGGTGGTATGAGACGCGCATACGGCATTCCGCCTCCCCGGCGCTGCACAGAATATACCAGTCACCGCTTTTGATTCCCAACCTTTCGTACGCCTTGTCCGGCGCGTTGGCCACCATGCCCATACGATGGTCCGGTCGATACAGGTAGGTCACCCGCCCCAGTTTCCCCACGTGCAGTTTGACATCGTTCCAGTCTGTCACAAACTCATTTCTGGTCAGCGCTTCTCCCGCAGCAACCTGCATGTTTCCCGCAGAGGCGCCCCACGAACCGCCCTCCCCACTGGGAAAGGCCACGGCGGAATCCGTCAAATCTCTGTTGGTGAGCGATTGGCCCGCCCCATCGTCCTGCCATACGGCACCGGAGGCGCTATCGTCTTCCCACAACACGGTTCCCCAGGTCACTTGCTGGCCGGACCCGTCATCCAGTCCCGCAGTATCCCACTGGCTTTCCGTGTCTTCCAGAAAGTCTGCATCTTCCAGAAAGTCCGTGTCTGACGGCACAGGTTCAGGCTCTGGAGGGGGACGATAAGTTGTGGCCGGTTTGGGAGCGGCAGGAGGTCGAGGCCGGGACGCTTTGGAGCCCTGGGAAGGCTGAGTCGGCTCGGAACGGCTGTCATGGGATGCGGAGGAAGACCTGGCCACGGCCTCATCGGCCGCCTGCAGACGCGCAGCCACCTCTTCCGAGGTCAGGCCGGTGGCGGCCTCTATGTCCAGTCTGGAGCCGGACCCCGAGGCGCAACCCCCGACCCCGATCAGAAGTGACCCGATCAGCACCGCGCCAACATGCCAGAAAACATTGCGCGCAAACCACCCGGAATTCATCGACATCCCCGCTCCATTCAGTCTGTTCACCTGTGTCGATCAGGCCACCCCGATCACAAAACGCGCATCATTCTACGCTGCACTATGCACTTTTGCCCGCTACATCCCTTTTAGTTTTTTGATCGCGGCAAAAATTCCCAGCACCAGAAACAGGGTCATCACCACCAATTCAATTCCCAGAATGAAGTAGCTCATATACCGGTCTTTGTGGTGCTGATCGGAATCGATGGACGCGGCGCTCTTTTTGGGCTGCTTTACGGGGCCGGTCTGCTTTGGCCGTTCCCGGCTTTGGCCCTGACCCATTTCCGCCCAGCGCAGGCGGTCGTACGCCCCCTTGGCCACCGGGTCTTTGAGAATGGCGTACGCCTTGTTGACCTCCTTGAACCTTTCGGTTGCCCACTCCTTGTCCGGGTGCAGATCCGGGTGGCATGCTTTGGCCATGCGCTTATGGGCCCGGACAATCTCTTTTTTATCGGCTGCGGGGGAAATGCCGAACAAATCGTAATAATCGTTGTCCGCCGCGTAGGTCACATCACTCACAACACACCTTTAAAAAACATTCCGTGGCGAACTACCCCTGCGATGGATCCCCTGCGGTGAGCAACGGGATTTTTTTGCTGTCAGACAGGGAAACGAGCTCGTCTTCCAGCGCCCTGACCTTACTGACCGGGGTGAATTTTCCACCGGTAATTTCGGCAATGCGGCGCAGCAGTTGTTCATCATAACTAATTTTTTGTTTTGCACCCCCTCCCACACCGATGGTATCGATCACAACCCCCATGGAGTTTGCCTTTTGGGCCAACTCCAGTACCAATCCATCGCCAGTGGTGGTCGGGCATCCGTCCGACAGCAAAATGGCGCGCCGCAGACCGGCGGATTCCTCCAGCAGTTCCAGCGTATATTCCAGCCCCTCAAACATGGCGGTGCGGCCACAGGTGGCAATGCTTCTGGAACGACGGATCAACAGGTCAAAGTCGTCGGTCGGCTCGCTCACCAGTTCGCACTCTTCTCCAAAGGTGACCAGCCCCACCAGGTCCCGCTCCTTGCTCTTCGCCTTACTGTTTAACAGCCTGCCAATGGCTTCGCTGGTTGCGCTCATCTTGCTTTTCATAAAGCCCAGCGACTCGTCCATGCTGCCTGACGCGTCGATCAGGAGTACCAGGGTTTCATACGGAACCACTTCGATCAGGTCACCCACCTGAACCTGAAACATGCCACGGGCCACGGGGTTCAGCCGTGCGACCAGAGCGTCACCCTTTGCGCCCACTTCCACCCGGACGGGCAGTTCGGCATCTCCACTTTTGATGTTTACGTAATCCCCTTTTTTCAGCCCCAGATTGGTACGCATCTGCCGGGACAGGCGCACCACCGGCTCCGCATCTTTTTCGTCGTCTTTCATGGCGGCACCCACTTCCAGCGGTACGGCGCTACTGGAGATCGGGGTGGTATTGACGAATGCACTGATGCTTGCGCCGGGCTCCACCGCCAGAATCTTCCGCGCTCTGGGGTTCAGGCGGATCAGTTTTTTCCCCTCATCCCCGGTGGCAGAGGCGGCCACCCGACAACGGAGGATGCGGCCGTCATGGGAAACCTTCAGCAGACTGCCCGGCACCACGTTCAGTTTTTCTCGAAGGGACTCACACAAACGGACTCCGGGAATGCGCCCACCTGCGTCTTCCTTGAACCCCGCAGCCACGGTGAGAGAGAGGGCCAGCGTCACAGGCACCGCATCACGGTGGCCGGCAAACAGTTGCAAAAACTTCATGAACGCTCCGAAAGAGGGCTGTCTCTGATTTTATGGCCTACCTGAGAAAAAGTGTCAAAATTTATGCCCGCCATCGGATCAGATGCCCCGCACCAGCGGATGGCCAGGCGGGGCAGGAGAAAATCAGGCGGCAGAGTCTGATTTTTTCCATACAACAGATCATTTCTTAAACAATTTATTTAAATGGCTATCCGTAGCAAACCGTTTCCACCCCTTTTGAGGGGGGAGCGGCTTTTTATTTAAATAACCAATTGTTTTTCAACAGTATTTTTCCATTCTTTTTGTGGCCCGCCACTTGCTTTGTATTCAGGTAAGGAAAAAGGCCACCAGTGTGTCGGCCGGCCAATAGCGTGTTTTTCGCAGTGTGGGACGTGTGTATCCGATGAATGTGGATGTTGCATTTATAAGGCGGGTGAAATGGGTGGCACGGCTATGGGTAGCAGTGATCATGTGCACATTTCTGACCTCCTGTGGCGGAAGCTCTTTTATGGATTCGGAGATTGGCTTTGTGGCGCCCGCGCCACCGACCGATGAGAACGGTGAGTTTGTGTGGATCACCGCCGAGCCCACGCCGGATACATTCGTGCTCACCTACTGGGGAGAACTCCTTGTCTGGGGAGAGACCCGGCCAATCCGCTCCTGAAGCCGGTTAACAGGCCCCAAACCACAACTTCCAACCTGAATTTGTTAGATAGCGTACCGCTTGTGGCGCGCTACCGCGTGGGCTCGCCGCCCGCCGGATAAGTAGCCTCCGCCCTAGCGGCCTCCGGGCTTCCCGGTCCGGCAAACGTCTCCATTCACCATGGCTTCTCTCTGCCCGCTTGACAATTGAACAATGTTTAATTATAAATCTTACTATAAAGTGAACGATGTTCATTTTTTAATCAAAAACAGGTGAGGTCATGGCCAGAAGAAGCGATCACAGCCGGGAAGAGTTAACCAACATGGCCCTTGAGGCCGCCGAGCGGATCGTGTCAAACGACGGCCCCCAGGCACTTACCGCTCGGGCTGTGGCCACAGCCATCGGCTACTCTCCGGGAACCCTTTACCTGGTCTTTCGCAATCTGGACGACCTGGTTTTTCATCTGAATGCACGCACACTGGATGAACTGGGAGAAAAGCTATACGAAGCCGTGGCCTGGGCAGAAGGCCCCAACGAAACCCTGCGCGTGCTGGCCAGGGCCTATATCCGCTTTGCCCGGGACAATCCTCACCGATGGAACCTGGTCTTTACCCATCATCTATCCGAAGCCGAAACCGCACCGGCCTTTTACCAGTCCCGCATCGATACGCTGTTTGCCGGGGTGGAAGAGGTACTGGCCCCGCTGGGCACGGAATCACTGACCCATGCGGCAAGTTCGGCACGGGCCTTGTGGGGCGGGGTCCACGGCATTTGTGCGCTGGGGCTAACCGGGAAACTGCGCCTTGCAGGTGGGGCCAGCATGGAGTCGCTTGCCGATACACTGGTCAATAATTTCCTGATCGGTTACATGCATGAGCACGATCAGGTGACCTGACCATGGGAATCATCATGTCGCTGCTGCGCCTACTGCTGACCCTCCTGTACCGGGTGGAGGTGACCGGTCTGGCGCATTTTTCCGAAGCCGGCAAGCGGGCGCTTATTGTCGCCAACCACACCTCGTTTCTGGATGCGCTGTTGATTGCGGCCTACCTCCCCGGCCCGTTTACCTTCGCCGTGAATACCTACATTGTCCGCGCCTGGTGGATAAAACCCGTAACCCGGCTGGTACGGCTTTTTCCCATGGATCCGGCCCACCCCCTGTCGATCAAATCGCTGATCGGTCTGGTGCGGGCGAACAACCGTGTGGTTATTTTCCCGGAAGGCCGCATTACCGTTACCGGCTCGCTAATGAAAGTCTATCAAGGGCCTGGACTGGTGGCAGACAAAGCAGGTGCCGCCATCCTGCCGGTGCGGATAGATGGCGCGCAGTACACCCCGTTTTCGCGTTTACGGGGCCGCGCACGACTGCGCTGGTTCCCCAAAATCACCATTACAGTGCTACCGCCCCGACATATTGACCTGCCCGACACCCTCAAGGGCCGCACGCGCCGGGACCGGGCAGGCAAGATGCTGGCGGACATCATGACCGAAACCATATTCGCCACCTCCAACTACCGTCGCACAGTGGTGCAGGGGGTGCTGGACGCCATGCGGGTCCACGGCCCCGGACACCAGATCGCCGAAGATGCGGAACGCCGCCCGGTCAGCTACCGCACGCTGTTCACCCGCGCCTTTGCCCTGGGCGGCGCCATGGCCAGACACACCCGTCCGGGGGAATATGTGGGGCTGCTCCTGCCCAACTCCGTCACCACCGTCATCAGCTTGCTGGGGCTGCACCTGACCGGCCGGGTGCCCGCCATGCTCAACTACACCGTGGGGGCGCGTGCCGCGGGGAACTGCCTTGCCGCTGCCACCGTTCGCCGGGTGTTTACCTCTCGCCGGTTTATCACGGCCGCAGGGCTGGAAAAACTGGTGGAGGCGTTGGCGGAACACGCCGACATCATCTATCTGGAAGACTTGAGGGATACCATCGGGCCGCTGAAAAAACTGCGGGCGTGGGTCGCTGCG
>CBDUXI010000052.1:0-18463 GCA_965371175.1 uncultured bacterium | reverse complement strand
GTTGGCTGTGGCGTTGGCTGTGGCGTTGGCTGTGGCGTTGGCTGTGGCGTTGGCTGTGGCGTTGGCTCTGGCGTTGGTTCTGGCGTCGGCTCTGGCGTCGGCTCTGGCGTCGGCTGTGGCGTCGGCTGTGGCGTCGGCTGTGGCGTCGGTGCCGGAGGGGGGGCTGCCTCCGGGGCGATAACGGGAGCCTCCGTGACGATGGTGGGCGTGTCTTGCGGCGGGGTAACCGCCACCTGGGCCGGAGGCGGCTGGCCCGGAGGCGGCTGGGTGGAGGATGCACAGCCTCCGGACAGTAACAAAGCCGTGGCGAAAATAAGCAGGTGCGGCAACGGCTTGGTGGTCACAGTCTTTTCCTTTTCATCCCGCAGCCGGAACGGCACACGGAGCATCCGCAAACAAATCGGCTTCCCCCCATCGTATCGCGAAAACAATATTTTTGTTCCCGTTCAAAAAAGTGGAGCCCGTTCAGGTTGAGTTCAGGTTGCCCCCGTATCGTTGTCATCAGGCAGGCGTTCCGGCTGGGACATCCAGAATGCCCGACAGTACACACATAAGGAGAAGTCACATGGTACGAATCAATAAACTGGCTGGCGTTATGGCCATGGCGGCCATGTTAGTGGGCAGCATGGCTGTTTCCCAGGCCGGGGCCGCTCAGGGTCCGCAGGTGGAACCGCGGACCCTGAGCGCGCACCTGGCCACATCGCTCATTATGGCCAGACAGGTAGACCGGGAAATGATGGAGCAGGGCCTTCCCATTACCGACAGCATGCGCCTGCGCCTGACGGTCATCGACCGGGAACTGGCCGGGGCGGAAGCGCTTGCGGGGAGCGCGGTGGTGGAGCAGGGCATCCGCAACGTGCGCGCAAACGCGCAAAAGGTGGCCGCGGGCGACGCCAACACGGTGTCGCTGGTCAATGAAAACGTAATCAAACTGTATGCGCTGGGGATCAACGGCACCATGATGGAAGGTATCGCCCGGCTGGAACTTGCGGTCACGGCGCTGCAGGCGGACGACCGGCAGGCCGCCATGCGACAGCTTCAGGAGGCCGGGCGTCTGCTGCACATCGCCCATAACCAGGGGGGGTATCACATCCAGAACGACCTGGAAGAGATACAGGTACTGCTCCTGAATATGGCCGCTGCGGAAACGGCCACTATTTCCCGCCATCAGGTGGAGGAACGGGTGGTGGAAGTGCGGGAGCACCTGTTTGACCTGGGGCCGCATTCCTGACGGAAACACAGTAAAAAGCCCCCCGACAGATTCTGTCGGGGGGCCTTTTTTTATATGCCCCGGCAAGCCCGGACTTAAAAAGGGTCCGGGCCGCCGGGTATGGGGTACTCGATTACAGGCGCACGGTGTCGCCGCCCACATGGGAAACCGAAAAGGCGAGCAGGTTACGCAGGCGCACATAGGCGTCGTGGCTTAAGCCCGTAAAGCGGATGCCCATGCCGGTATCCATCTTGTAGGCCACCTTGCCGATGGTTTGCAGCGGCACCGTTCCCAGACCGCGCTCCAGGGTGATTTCCAGAGCGACGCGGGTATTGGGCGCAAACGGCTGCCTGCACGGGATGAACAGTCCTCCCATGCCCATGGTGGCGGAGGCCCCGGCCACCAGCCGGTCGCCGCAACGGATGTGCACCGGCACACGGATATCAAAACGGTGAAACTGGCGATTGCCGGACCAAGTGCTCGCCGTCCGTACTGCGGGCGGTGGTGTGCTGCGCCGGGCCTGTTCGGCGGCGGCCGGAAGGGAAACCAGATGTTTGAGCAGTTTCATACGGAAAAGGGACTCCATTTATTCCTCTACGGTTCGGGTGGCTGACGGGAAACCGGTGCATTTCCCCTGCCAGCCGGTGCGTGCCCGACAAACTCGCGCAATTACAATCAGTTAGCTTTTTTGTTGCGGGTGGCCGGGGCCAAAATCGTGTGCAAAATGGTACGGGTGTACCAAAACCGGCCAGCGGGGTTAGCGGGAATTCGTAGCGTCCGGGGCTAAAAACAGTTCGGTATCCGGGTGAAACGCCGCCCACGCGAACCAGAAGCCGACGATGCCCACCTGTTTTCCCGCCATATCGAACGCTTCGACGCTGCGGTGCTTGTTGCTGTAGACAATCCGGAACGATTGGCCCCCGAACCGGTCGACCACCTCGCCTCCGGCGGCATCCAGTGCCGAGAACGGATAGGCTTTATAAATTCCAGCGGCTTCCAGACCCAGTACCTGTTCCTTGGGGTGCAGGCGGGTGTCCCAATGGGTCACGTCAAAATAGACGGAACGGCTGCTCTCGTACCCTGCGTACGGGTTCCGGTCGTAGTCCCGCAGCGTGCCGGTCTGGCGCGACAGCACCAGGGTGTTCGGGTGACTCCGGCGCCAGTTTTGCCAACTGGTGTGGGACAGGGGCAGGCGGGTAAGCAATGCCCCTTTTTCCGGTCCGCTCACGGCCTGACCCATGATCTGCGACCAGAGCGATTCGGTTTGCCGGTCGTACAGCAGCACGTCGTTGTTGTAGAGCAGCCCGGACACGCCGAACGTCCGCTCCCCTTTTTCGCTTCTGCTATCAAACGCCACGCCGGTGCCGCACAGGGGGCAGAAGGTAACCACCACCGGTTTTTGGCCGAACCGGTCGTTGACGATTTCGTGCCAGTTCATGATGCCGATCGGATACGCCTTGGCAATGCCGTTTATCTCCATGCCCAGCACCCGATCACCCGGCGCAAGGAAGCCCGCCTTGGCCGCCGGGATAAAAACGGGCGCGTCGATGGCCGGAATGCCGTCTTTGGGGGGGCCGCCGGAGACGATCAGGGCGGCGGGCACCAGCGGGTTTTCCAGGTCAAAACCGGCTGTTTGCGCGGCTTTCAGCCCGTAGACCGAGACGGCCAGCAACAGGACGAGTGACAAGCCCCATGTCTGTGTACGCCAGCGCATTGGTTTACTCCGCTTCAGGGTTCAGGAGTGATAACCACGGATTCCCCGGTTCTATTTCCATTGGTTTTTATTGCATAAAAAACAGTCGGGGCGGAAAATGACGTGGAACTTGCTAAATTACAAACCGATGTCAGACTGGTACCGTACCACCCGTTTGAGCAACCAGATCACCAGAGTAGAAAGAGGGGTTCGCGTGATATCCGGCACAGACCCAGAACCCGCAGCAGGCAGGGCGGCCCCCGAACGCCGCGCCAGCCTGATCCCGCCCCACCAACTGGCGCTGGCGAAGGTGCTGGTGGTGGACGACCAGCCCGCCAACGTGACCATGCTGGACAAGATTTTGCGTATCGAGGGGTTCTCCACCGTGCACACCACCACCGATCCCCGCACGGTGGCGGACATGCACCGGGAGTGCCGGTACGACCTGATCCTGCTCGACATCCGCATGCCGCACCTGGACGGCTTTGATGTGATGGCGCAGTTGACGGAGATTGAAGAAGACAGCTACCTGCCGGTGCTGGTTCTCACCGCCCAGGACGATATGCAAACCCGCTTGCAGGCGCTGGAGGCGGGTGCCCAGGATTTCATTACAAAACCGTTTGTGCGTCTGGAAGTGGTCAAGCGCATCCACAACATGCTCGAAGTGCGCCTGCTGCACAATCAGGTGCGCGATCAGAACCGGGTGCTGGAAGACCGGGTGCGGGAACGCACGCGGGAGTTGAACGACACGCGTCTGGAGATTATCCGCAGGCTGGGACGGGCGGTGGATTTTCGCGATCGCGACACCGGCAACCACGTGGTCCGCATGAGCCGTTACTGCGCCCACATCGGGCAGGAGATGGGGTTCGATGCTTCGGCCTGCGAACTGCTGCTAAACGCCAGCCCCATGCACGATATTGGCAAAATCGGCATCCCGGACCGCATCCTGCTCAAGCCCGGCAGGCTGAACGAAGAGGAGTGGGAGATAATGAAAACCCACGCCGCCATCGGCGCAAAAATCCTTTCGGGGCACGACTCGGAACTGCTGACCATGGCCCACGACATCGCCCTGACCCATCACGAACAGTGGAATGGCAGCGGCTACCCCAACGGGATTTCAGGCAGGGAAATCCCGCTTACGGGGCGCATCGTGGCCGTGAGCGACGCGTTTGACGCCCTGACCTCGGCGCGCCCGTACAAACCGGCATGGTCGGTGGGCGATGCGGTCGATGAACTGGAAGCCTGCCGGGGAAACCAGTTCGACCCGGAGGTGGTTTCCGCCTTCCGTGGCGCCCTGCCCGACATATTGGGCATCCGCCGTGAACTCGTCGACGAACCCTCCGCCAACTGCATTTGAGAACCAGGCCAGCCCGTGCGGTGGGCGGACCGGTATGCTATCCTGCGCGCCCATGAGACGACTTCTTTCCCTGTTTGCCTGTGCCCTGCTTTTTTCCGGTTGTGCGAAGTTTGTGGACGAGACCGGTCCCCCGCTTCAGCAAGCCATGGGGATACAGGTCACCCCGGAAGAGGTGGACAGCATCACGCCGCCCCAAGTGAGCTATAGCGCCGAGGTGATTCTGGCCCGCGCCGAGGGGCACTTCGGCCTGCGTCAGTTTGTTGAGGCCGCCGGGGAATACGCCCGTTTCATGGAGTTGCACGCCGCCCACGAATGGGCCGCCTATGCCGCCTATCGTGAAGGCATGTGCCACGTGCACCAGATCAAATCCGCCGACCGCAACCCCGGCACCGTGCAGCGCGCCCGGCGGGCGTTCGAGATCGTGATTGCCAACTACCCGGACTCCCCCGCCGTGCCGTACGCTCAGGAACAACTGACGCGCATGATCGACATGCAGGCGATTCACGAACTGGAAGTGGCAAGGTTTTACCTGCGTACCCACAAGCCCAAAGCCGCCCTGACCCGGCTGCGCTACCTGGCAGACACCTATCCGGACAGCGCCGCTGCCCGTGGAGAGAGGATTTACCTGACTGGCAAGGCGCTGGAAGCCACCGGAGATCCAGAAGGCGCCATGGCGGCGTACAGGGAATTTCTGGAACTGCCGGATCTTTCGGAAAAGCTGCGTAAACAGGCGATGAAAAGCCTGAAACACCTGTTGAAAGCATAGCGATGTACTGGCTGGGCCGTTCATTACAGGTCGCCGGAATGCTCGGCGTGGGCGCCGTGCTGGTACTGAACCTGTCGCCCCAGGGCCTCACCATGGGCACCCTGCTGCTGCTGGTGGCGTTCGGGGTATTACTCTTCATGGTAGGCACCACCCTCCTGTCTAAATAGTGAGGCCTCGGCGGCGGATATGCCGCCATCTCCTTCGTTGCTGCTTGTGAAAAAACACTCGACGTAGCAGGCTACGCCTCCCGTTTTCCCCCTTCGCACGCCTCGGATATGACAGCATCTCCACCGCCTCCTGCATTTATCTCTATGTTTTATGCAAGGCATTCCTGACTAACTAACTTCCCTATTTTTTGCCCGGAGATTGGGCTGCCCGTATAATCACGGGCACTCATGAACGATTCATCTGACAGCCGTGTGGTG
Organism: uncultured bacterium; assembly: GCA_965371175.1. GTDB lineage: Bacteria > Nitrospirota > JACRHL01 > JACRHL01 > JACRHL01 > CBDUXI01. The sequence goes on along the minus strand of CBDUXI010000052.1, from coordinate 13,012 downwards.
CTGGGCATCGAGACCTCCTGCGACGAAACCGCCGTGGCGCTGCTTGCCACGCCCGATCGTGTGCTGGGGCAGGCCCTGGCCTCCCAGGTGCCCATCCACCGCAAGTTTGGCGGCGTGGTGCCCGAGGTGGCCTCGCGCCGCCATCTGGAAACCCTTGATCCGCTGGTGACCGAGGCGCTGAACGACGCGGGCCTCACCCTGGCCGACGTGGACGCCGTGGCGGTTACCCGTGGCCCCGGCCTCATCGGCGCGGTGCTGGTGGGGGTTTGCTATGCCAAGGCGCTGGCCTGGGGGCTGAAAGTGCCGCTGGTGGGGGTGCACCATCTGGAAGCCCATGTGGCCGCCGCCCTCCTGAATCGCCCGGATTTGAAATTTCCGTTTCTGGCGCTGGTGGTTTCCGGCGGGCATACCAGCCTGTACCGGGTGGACGACGGGCTTATCTTTAGCGAACTGGGCCGCACCGTGGACGATGCCGCGGGAGAGGCACTGGACAAGGGGGCAAAAATGCTCGGTCTGCCGTACCCCGGTGGCCCGGAAATCGAACGGCTGGCGCAAGACGGCAACCCGGATGCCATCGCATTCCCCAGGGCGTGGATGAAAAACAGCCTCAAATTCAGTTTCAGCGGCGTCAAAACCTCCCTGCGTACCCATCTGGAAAAACATCCGGAGGCACTCCAGCAGTTGCCCGACGTGGCCGCCAGCTATCAGGAGGCGATTGTGGATGTGCTGGCCACCAAGGCCGTGTGGGCGGCGGCGCAGGAAGAGCTGGATCAGATTGTGATTGTGGGGGGCGTGGCCGCAAACAGCAGGCTGCGGGAAACTGTTGTAAAAAGAGCTGCCGCCGTGGGCGCCCAGGTGATCGTGCCGCCCGTGGAACTGTGCACCGACAACGCCGTCATGGTGGCGGCAGCCGGCGCACGGATGCTGGCGGCGGGACGGGTGGCCTCTCTGTCGCTGGACGCCGCCGCCAGAATGCCGCTCACCGGCACCGATACCGGAGGCACGGGATGAAGGCGGCCCCCTTTTCCATCGGTAACGTCACCTTTCCCAACCAGTTGGCGCTGGCGCCCCTGTCGGGCATTACCAACCTGCCGTTCCGGCGTATCGCCCGCGAACTGGGTGCGGGCATGGTGGTTTCGGAACTGGTGTCCAGCAACGGCCTGGTGCAGGCCAATAAACGCACCCAAAAATACCTGCTGACCCACCCGGATGAGTGGCCGATCGTCATGCAGATTTTCGGGGACGAACCCGAACCCATGGCGAAAGCGGCAAAACTGGCCGAGCAGGCCGGTGCCCACGTGGTGGATATCAACATCGGCTGCCCGGTCTCCAAGGTGGTGAAGCGCGGTGCCGGGTGTGCCCTGATGCGCGATTTGCCCCGTGCCTCCCGGCTGATCTGCGCGGTGGCGGACGCCGTGTCGGTGCCGGTCACCGTAAAAATGCGCGCCGGGTGGAGTTCGGGCCAGGTGAACGCCCCGGAGTTTGCCGCCATGGCCGAAGATCAGGGGGCGCAGGCCGTGACCGTGCATGGCCGCACCCGCCAGCAGATGTTTTCCGGCACGGCCGATCGGGACGTGATCCGCCGGACGGTGGAGCGGGTATCGATTCCGGTCATCGGCAACGGCGACGTGATCGATGCCGACAGCGCCGCCCGCATGCTGGAAGAAACCGGGGCCACCGCCGTCATGATCGGCCGCGCGGCCCAGGGCAATCCGTGGGTTTTTCAGCATATTATTGAACAGTGGCGGACCGGTATTAAACCACCCTCCCCGTCTCCGGAAGAGCGTTTGCGGGTCATTCGGCGGCACATGGCCATGTATGTGGATCACTCCGGGGAAAGCACCGCCGTGCGGGAAATGCGCAAGCACCTGTGCTGGTACACGAAAGGGCTGCCCGGCGGCGCCCGCTTCCGCGAGAAGATTCAGGACATCACCCGGTTGATCGAAATGGAAGAGGTGCTGCTGCGCTACTTTGATTCTATCTCCACCCCCGCCGCATCACACGCAGCCAAAGCACGCGTCGCATAGAAAAACGGACCGGAATTTCTCCCGGCCCGTTCGTATATAACAGGCCGGATCCGGCCTGAATCGTAGACGTTTTTAAACGGACATGACCTCGCCTTCGTCATCGAGGCTGCGCTCCAGCAGTTCCGACATGTCCAGCAGCATGACCAGCCGGTCGTCTATGTTGCCCACGCCGCTTAGGTAACGGGTGCGAATGCGGTCGGATACGGTGGGGGTCTCCTGCATCTGCTCATCGGTGAATCCCAGCACGTCTTTCACGGCATCCACCACGTACCCCAGCACCCGGCCGCCCATCTGAGTGATGATGATGACGCTGCTCTCATCGTGCTCAACGGCCTCCATGCCAAAAATATTGCGGATGTCGATGGTCGGAATCACCACGCCCCGGATGTTGATGGCTCCCGCCACCCAGGAGGGGGAGTTGGGAATCGGCGTGGACTTTCGATAGCTGATGATTTCCTGGGCGTTCAGGATGGGAATGCCGTACTCCTCCTCGTTGAGGCGGAAGGTCAGAAACTCCTGGATGGACTCCGACTCCAGCCCCTTGGCCGTGATATCGGCAAAAGAGTTCTGTGTGGTTACTGTGCTCATATCGTTCTCCTCGCTCTAAAACCGTTTGCGCCCGTCATTTCCCAGGACAAGGGAACCGGCGCTGCCGACCCGTCCACGGGTGCCAACCGTTTCGGAGCCTTTCATAGACCCCTGGGCGGACTGAAAAAATGCCATGGCTTCGGCCAGACGGTCGGCCTCATCGGCCAGATTGTCGGACGTGGCCGCCGTCTGCTCCACCAGGGCCGCGTTTTCCTGCACCCGGCCTTCCATATCGGTGACGGCGCGGTTCACTTCACTGATGCCCCGTGCCTGTTCCTGGGAGGCGGTGGAGATTTTGGTGATCAGACTGACCACCTGCCCCACGCTGCCGGCAATCTCTCCCAGGGTTTCGACGGTGCGGTTTACCAGGGCGTTTCCGGCTTCCACCTTGCCGACCGAATCCTCGATCAGCGTTCGAATCTCCTTGGCGGCGTTTGCCGAGCGCAGGGCCAGGTTGCGAACCTCGTTTGCCACCACAGCAAACCCTTTGCCGTGCTCCCCTGCCCGAGCCGCTTCCACAGCGGCGTTGAGGGCCAGCAGGTTGGTCTGGAAGGCAATTTCGTTGATCACGTCAATGATGTCGGAGATGCGCGTGGACGACTCGGTAATGGCGTTCATGGCCTCCAAGGTTTCGCCCAGCACGGCGTTGCCGCTCTCGGCCACCATCGATGCCTGTTCCGCCAGTTCCGTGGCTTTGATCGCATTTTCGGCGGACCCGCGCAGGTTGGCGGTCATCTCTTCCACGGCGGAGGCGGTTTCTTCCAGGGAGGCGGCCTGTTCCTCGATGCGGGAGGACAGGTGCATGTTCCCCTCGGCCAGTTCGTGGGTGCTGGTGGTGACGGCAGAGGAGGCGGTGTTCACCTGGCTGACCGTCCGGGACATCCGCTCCATGGTGCGGTTCAGGCCCGTCAGGACCTGCCCGATCTCGTCGTCGGTGGTCACTTCGGCCCGGTAGTTCAGATCGCCTTCGGCAAAGCGGCTCAGGGTATCCTTGATGTTGCCTATCGGCGTGCCCACAAAACGGCGGGTAAACCGCATGATCAACAGCAGGCACAACGGCACGATCACGCACCCGGCCAGAAAATTCTTCCACAGGGCGGCGCTGATGGCGGCCTGTACCGGCGCCATGTCGGCGATGATTTCGTAGGCGCCGTAGTGGTCGCCCTCCTGCCAGCCTTCCATCTGGAAGCCCAGCGGGTCCCGGTCGGTGCCGGTGATGGAGTCGGCGGCGGTACCGTGGCAGACCAGACATTCCTTGTTCAGCGTAATCGGCATCATGTAGCGCAGGACGTTCTGCTCCGTGTCCACGCGCCAGAGTTCGGATGCGCGGCTCCGTTCAAGCTCTTTCAGCATTTCCGCTTCGATCCCGGTGGCCCGGTTTTCCGGGTTGCGCGGGGACAGGGCGGGCACCCGGAATTCATACCCGGCCTGTTCGGCGTGCTGCCCTCCCACGGTCCACGCGGCCACCACCGGAATGGTCCAGTAGTACCCGGTTTTCCTGGCTGCATCCAGATCACCGATTTTACCGCCCAGTTGTTCTTCCACTTCGGCCAGCAGGCTGCGATCATCGAACGCCCGGTGCCGGTCCCGCAACGATTCCATATAGACGCGGGTGCCATCGGCCTCCAGCGTCACGGCGCGGGACTGCTGCACCAGAGAGTCGATGGCTTTGTTTTCGATGCTGCCGTTGATGACCCAGAAGGTGACAGCGTAGCTCGCAAGCAGGCCCACTGCGGCCACGCCCATGATCTTTGTGCTGTAACGTAGAGAGTTAAACACGGGCCTTCCCTACCCGCAGGTCAACTTACGCTGCTTGTGGCGTAGGTATGCCGAATCAGGGCGGTGATATCCAGAATCATGGCCACCCGGCCGTCGGCCAGGATGGAGGCGCCGGCGACCCCTTCCACCTTCTTGTAGTTCTGCTCCATGGTCTTGATGACCACCTGTTGCTGTCCCAGAATGTCGTCCACCATCAGGCAGTAGCGCTTGAGGCCGCTCTCCACGATGATCACCAGCGCCTCGGACGGGCACTTGCGCTCCATGAAGACGCCCAGTTGTTCGTGCAGGCGCACCAGCGGCAGGGCTTCGCCCCGCACCACCACCATTTCGCCCTTTTCGGCCACGGTTTCCACCTCGTCCTTTTTCGGGCGGATGGACTCCACGATGGATAACAGCGGAATCAGGAAAATCTCGTCGCCCACGGCCAGGGCCATACCCTCGATGATGGCCAGGGTCAGCGGCAGGGTGATTTTGAACGAACTGCCCTTGCCCACTTCGGTCTCGATGTCGATCCGCCCGCGCAGGTCCTCGATGTTGCGCTTGACCACGTCCATGCCCACGCCCCGGCCCGAAACGGCGGTGACCTGGGCGGCGGTGGACAGGCCCGGATGGAAAATCAGGTGGTGGATCTGATCTTTGCTCAGGTTATGGTCCGCCGGAATAAGGCCTTCCTTTATCGCCTTGGCGGCAATGGCGTCCGCATCCAGCCCGCGTCCGTCGTCGGTAATTTCGATGACGATGCTGCCTTCGGCGTGATAGGCCGCAAGTTTCAGCTTGCCTTTTTTGGGCTTGCCCGCCCGCTGACGCTCTTCGGCGGATTCCAGGCCGTGATCGACGGCGTTTCGCACCATGTGCTTTAACGGGTCGCCGATTTTTTCGATGATGCTCTTATCGAGCTCCGTCTCCTGGCCGCTGATCTCCAGCGCCACTTCCTTGTCCTGGGATAGTGCCAGATCGCGCACCACACGCTGGAACTGGACGAAGGTGGGGCCGATCGGCAGCATCCGCATGCCCATGGCCTCATCCTGCAGGTCACGGGTGATGCGGTCCAGCAGTTCGATGGCGGTGACCACCTCCGTGTCGGGATTTGCAGCCAGCACTTCCTGGGCCACGCGGGCCTGACCGATTACCAGCTCACCCACCAGGTTCACCAGCCGGTCCAGCCGGTCGGTATCCACGCGCACGGAAGACATGCGGGCCTTGGACGGGGTGCCCTCCCTTTCGCCTTCCTCCTCCTCCTCCTCCGTTGCGATGGCGGCGGCCCTCGCGTCGGCCTTGCTGTTCGTGTCTGTGGAGGCCGGAGAGGTCATCTGCGGCGTCGGCTCGCCGTCCACGATTTCCCGATAGGTCACCGGGTTGTCCTCGACCACGAAAATAAATACCCCGTCCAGGTCGGCGGGGGTGATGTTACCGGTCAGCTCCAGTTGCCACGACAGGTACAACTGGTGCGGGTCGATTTCGTCCAGCGCGGGAAGCGCGTCGAGGTTGGGCTTGTTTGCGGCAATGTAACCGAGTTCGGAAAGCTCATTGACCAGCATGACCGGATCGGTGCCGCTCTCAAAAAACGCCCTGGAAAACTTTAAATCAATGTTGTAGCTGCGGATGGTGTCCCGGTCCAGCTGGTTGGCGGCGGCCATGGCGGCGGTGTCCGCGACCGCGGTGGCAGTATCGACAACATTGCCAAGATGGCTGTTGAGTTGTTCGACGATTGTGGCCAGTTCCTGCTCGCTTGGCGGGTCACCGGCCTCCATGGCGGCATCCAGCAGCCGCGAAATGCAGTCAACGGACTGCAACAGGACGGAGATCAGTTCGCGGGTCACTCCCAGCGACTGCTCGCGGACGCGGTCCAGCACGTTCTCCAGCGTATGGGTAAACCCCAACAGGTCGGTGAATCCGACGCTTCCGGCACCCCCCTTGATGGTGTGCGCGGAGCGGAAGATCCGGTTCACCAGTTCGGCGTCTACCTTATCTCCGGACTCGGCTGCGTACTCAAGTTGTATGAGATCCCCTTCCAGAGAGACGACGTGTTCGCGCGCCTCTTCAAAGAAGATGGATTTCAGGTCTTCTTCTATGCCCATTTTACCCCTCGCCACGATGCCTTGATGACCCCCGCACGGGCTCGACAAGGCGTCGCATATGGTTGGCTACGGTTTACTTATCTGACGAACTTGCGAACCACACCAACCAGCGTGTCGGGTTCAAACGGCTTGACCAGCCAGCCCGCGGCACCCGCGGCTTTCCCCTCCTGCTTCTTGGTTTCCTGGCTCTCTGTCGTCAACATAAGAACGGGCGTGAACTTGAAGGTCGGATCGGCCTTCAATTCCCGGATGAAGGTAATCCCATCCATCACGGGCATGTTCACATCGCTGATGATCATGCTCACCAACTTTCCGCCACTATTGAGTTCTTTGAGGCTGTTCATCCCGGACTCTCCGTTGTCCGCCTGATGCACCTCGTAACCCGCCTGGCTCAGCGTATGCGTTACGCTGGCCCGGATGGTGGCCGAGTCATCCACTATGAGTATGACGTTGCTCATGAGTACTGCTTCTCCTAGGGTCCAAACAGGGCGCCTTCAAGCCCCAATTGAATTGCTACTTCCTGACATGTATCGCTGGGGTTCTGTAATTCGAACGCCCGGCCTTCCTTCTGCGCCGTTTTTTTCGCCGCCAAAAGAACCTGTATCGCCGCCGTGTCAATCTGCTCCACGGCATCCATCTTCAACACGATCTTGCCTTTGCCTTTTTCCAGGACTGCAAGCAGATCTTCCTTCAGGGCGGAAACCTGGCGAATGGTTATCTCCCCCGGTGCGCTCAGTGCGCTTTTCTTTCCGCTCAATATCTCCATGCCCATTTCCTGCTCTTTCCTTATCGGTTCCACACGGCCGTTAAAACAGTGTCAGTTCGTCGGCCGTCGAATCATCTTCCTCGGCATGGGAGCCCAGGGCGCCGCTAAGCACTTCCCGCTGCGCCCGGATGGTGCAGGTATCGAACAGATCCTTCACCTTGGTCGCGTGAATTTCCCAGTCTTTCTGGCCGATCTGTTCGAGCAGTTCGTTCTTGATCTCCGTCAGTCGCACCACCCGGTTGCGGGCATCGCTCTTGATGCGGGAACTCTGCCGGTTCAGGGCCACCATGTTGCCGACCTCAAGCTTGAGCGCCGTGGATACCCGGAACAGCTTTGTAATCGTCTTGCTGAAGCTGGAGCCGCCCTGGCTTGCCATCGGCACCAGCATGATGTCCATTTCGCGCATCAGCCGTTCGATGTGGCGCTCGGCGCGGCGCAGCATGTCTTCCTGACGGACCAGGCCCTGATGGAAGGTGCTGCAACGCCGGTGCACCTTCTGTACGGTGCTGTCCAGCGACTTGAGTACGGCGCCCACGGTGTCCGAAATCTCTTCATTCAGGCTGTCCAGCCGCTCCGATGAGTACATGCCGGAGTACAAGCCGGAGTCCGGCTTCAGGCCGGCAGCTTCCATTTCCTTGTGAATGAGTGCCGCCATAGCGCCAAACCGCTTGGCGGTGCGGCGGATGCCACGCAGTTCGTCACGCAGATCAAAGACCTGGTTGGCAAGCCCCTCCACGCGGGAAACAACGACGTTTTTATCTTTCACCAGATCGGCCACGCTACGCACGAATGCTTCCAGCGCCAGACGGGTCTGGCGTGCCGCATCGGGCAGGTGGTCGGCGCTGATATCGGCATCCGACTTGGCGGTCAGGTCGACGGACAGGCTCTCCAGAAACGTATTGATGTCGTCGCAGGAAGCCACCAGTTCGTTTTCCAGGTTCTCCACCAGTTTGGCAACCACCTCAAAAATCCCCAGGGAGAAACAGATGGTATCCATCATGTCGTCCATGGACTCCTCGCCCAGGAACAGGTTGTCCCCGTTGGAGGTCAGCTCACATATCTGGCCGTGCAGGTGCATCAGTGATTCGGACAGGTGGTGGGAAATTTGCGAGCAACGGTCGTCAAACTGCAGGCCCACAATCACCTGGCTGATCCGCGCGGTGGATTCCACCACGCCGGCGGTCAGCACTTCCACCTGATCCAGCACGTCGCCACGGGCGACATCCAGCTCTGTAAACAGGGTGTAGACATCTTCCTCAACGCGGATGGGCAGGCGCTCGAAGCGATCCTGAACACGCATCAGAATTGCTTTCAGGTCGTCCAGGTTCTGCTCGATGTGGGTGGTCATTCCGCGCACCCGCTCAAACTCTGTGGCCGCCTGCTTGGTCAGGCCGATCACCTCGCGGGTGATCCGTCCCAGGCGGCGGCCCTTCTCGCCTGCATCCTGGGCCTGCGTCATGGCGTTGACCGCAAAGACTTCCACATCTTCCATCAGGTCGGCCATGCTGCCCAGGGCAGTACGGACATCGTGAATCACGTCGAACAGGGCGGAAAACTCGGTCAGGGTCTCCTGGTCGGTCTTGTGGGCCTCTACCAGGTTTAAAAATCCTTCCGCAACCTGGGTCCGCGGCGAGTTTTCATCCTGATACACGTCGTTGTTGGAAACCTTGCTGTGGATGTCCCCCAGTGCGCGGCGGCCGTCCTCTGTGTCTCTTTGCAGCACCGGCAGGCCGTTGGCAAAGTTGAGAAATACCAGATTGATGCCTTCGGTCCAGTCCCGCAGCTGCGCCGACATGCGCGTCGCGCCCTCGTCGCAACGGACCAGATAACTAACCGATTTTGAGATATCCGACATGACGTTCCTAAATCCCGTTAAACCCGAATCTTCGACTTGGCGTATTTCAGGATGTTTTTCGTAAGATCCTTACGCGTTACAACATGATCCACGCCGCCCCTGTTAATGGCCTCTTTCGGCATTCCGAAGACAACACATGAGGCTTTGTTTTGTGCGATTGTGACCGCTCCGGCCTGATGCATCTCGAACATGCCTTCGGCGCCGTCGTCCCCCATTCCCGTCAAAATGACGCCCACGCTGTTGGGACCGGCTTCCTGCGCCACGGAGCGAAACAGGACGTTGACGCTCGGAATATGGCGCTCCACGCGCGGTCCCTCAAGGAGTTGCACGTGGTAATTGGAGCCGCTGCGCTTTACCACCGTGTGATGAGTGCCTGCCGGGGCAAGCAGCGCAATGCCGGGGAGAATGCGATCACCGTCTTTGGCTTCCCGCACCTCGATGGTGCACATGCTGTTGAGCCGGGCGGCCAGGTTGGCGGTAAACCCGCCCGGCATATGCTGCACGATGACAATGCCCGGACAGTCCACCGGCATTTCTTCCAGAACGTCCTGCACCACCACGGTGCCGCCGGTGGATGCGCCAATAGCCACAATCCGTTCCGAGGTTTCCATGGCCCGTATTTTGCGGGCGGGCAATACCGCGTCGGTTTTGTGTTTTACCAGGTCTTCGGCCGTCAGTTTCCCGGACTTGTGATGCGACTTTTTCCCTGGCGTATGTCCCAGGTCCACATCCGGAGGGGGCTTGCGGAACCGGGGCTGCACCTTGGATTGAGCGGCCACCTTGATGGTGTCGATCAGTTCCCTGGAGGTGGCGGCCGCCTTGACCGAATCGACCAGTTCCTGGCCCTGCTCCTTGAGAGAGGTAGTCAGGTCGACCTTGGGCTTTTCGATGCAGGTGATTGCACCCAGCTCCAGCGCCTGAAGGGTTACGTCTGCATTGGCCTCCGCAAGGGAGCTGACGATTACCACCGGCATGGGCCGGGAGCGCATCAATTTTTCCAGGAAGGTGATGCCGTCCATGCGCGGCATTTCGATATCCAGCGTGATGACGTCCGGATTCAGCTTCTTGATCTTGTCCCGGGCAAAGAACGGGTCCTGAGCGGTGCCCACGACTTCCAGTTCCGGATCCGCATCCAGAATTTCCGAGAGAATTTTCCGGACCAGGGCCGAGTCATCGACCACCAGCACCTTGAATGTTTGTTTAGCCATGTTGATACGTGCCTGAATCCAATTGGTTAAAACAAGGTTAAATCGTCGTCGAACAGCGTGACCTTGCCCTGGCCCTGTTCCTTCTTTTCGACCGGCATCGTCCGCGACACCCTGGTGCGGTACTGCATTTCGTTCCGGGCCACCGACGCGGTTTCGGAACCGGCCAGCCGCCGGAGTTTGACCGAGCCGTTGCGGGTGAACAGAACAATACGGCGACCGCCGTGGCCGCCCACGTCCTTACTGATAATCGGAATTTCCTCGGTTTCCAGGAATTTGAGGGCAAAGTCGGTGTTCCAGTCGCCGATGCGCAGTATCCCGGTGCGCGACTGGGTGACGTTGCCCCCGCCAAACACCTTGGCCTTCATTGAATACCGGTCCGCGCCCAGCCGCATCATCTTGTTGATCAACAGCTCCATGGCGTTCACGCCGTAACGGCCCACCTTGGTCTGTTCGTGCATGCCCGGGTTGCGGTTGGTCGGCAGCATGAAGTGGTTCATGCCGGCAATCTTGTTCTTCTCATCCAGCAGACACACGGAAATGCATGAGCCCAGAACCGTTTCGATGCACATGTCGTCCCGGGTGGCAAAGAAGTCTCCGGCCACGAGAATGCAGGAGTTCTTGCCGAAGCGGGTGTTCTTCCGCTTGATCACTTGCCCACCTTCTGATAGGTGGTGTTGCCCACAAACCGCAGCCGATCGCCAAAGCTGTCCATGTCGAGCACTTCGGAGTGCCCCAGAAACAGGACGCCGCCGGGCTTGAGGACCTTGATGAACCGTTCGACGATGGCGTCCCGGTCGAAGCGGGTGAAATAGATAAAGACGTTGCGGCAGAAGATGAAATCGAGCGGGGTACGGATCGGATAGCGCTCATCCATCAGGTTGATCTGACGGAAGATGAGGAGGCGTTTGATCTCATTGGTGAAGCCAAACGTGTCTTCCTCCCCTTCCGGGGCATTCTCGGTATAGGCCTTGATCATGGCGTTCTGGATGTCCCCCAGAGCATGATGCGGGTAGATGCCTGTTCTGGCTGCATCCAGCACATTGGTGTCCAGATCGGAAGCCAGCACCCGGACCTGCCACGACGGGTGCTTCCGAAAAAATTGCGCCAGCACCATGGCAATGCTGTACGGCTCTTCACCGGTGGAGCTTGCCGCGCACCAGCCGTTTATTGAATGACCGGAACCCACCTGCTGCTGCTTCAGCAGGGTGGGAAGCAGGTTGTCCTGCAGAAAGCGAAAATGTTGGGGTTCCCGGAAAAAACTGGTCTTGTTGGTGGTGATCCGGTTGACCATGTTGGTCAACTCATCCGGGCATTCAAACAGGTAGGTGATGTACTCGTCGAAGCTGGCGATCTTGAGGTGGCGCAGACGCTTGGTCAGGCGCGACTGCACCATCTGCCGCTTGGGTTCCTTCAGGCTGATGCCGCTGCACTCATAGATGATATGACGCAACTCCTCGAAAGCCGAGCGGGTCAGCTTGTACCCCGCAGGCAGTGCCATGCCGGATGTCATGACCTCTTGTTCGGTACTGTCTTCGGTTTCTTCAGTCACCAATGGCCTCGCTCAACCTTGGGGCAGTCGTGCGCTTTGTAGCGAATACTTCCCCCCCATAAACCGTTGTGCCGTACGTGCTCCGGGTGCCTTTACCCCTTCAACCACGTTGTGCATCTAGGCTCTTATCGGTGTATGGAAAATGAACACAAGGAAAAACCCGGCCCGTTTTGGCTTAAACTTGCGTAGGGAATAGTTCGCACCGTATCGTGCTTTACAACAGGTGAACCTTCCCCGATTGGGGAAGTTTTGTATTTTGAGTCAAATCGGGAGCAGGCATGCAGAAACACCCGGGGGGTTGTTCACGCACATCGATTCTTGGCGGGGCAGACCGGGGCGCGTCGTTGCCCCGCCCTGCCTTGTGGCAAAACGTTCCCGATCACAACTGGAACGACTGGCACTGGCAGATGCGCAACAGCGTGCGCCACCTGGACCAGCTGGAAGCATTGCTCGATCTGTCCGACGACGAGCGACAGGCCGTCAAGGCGTTGGGTGGGCACCTGCCCATGAGCATCACGCCGTACTACGCCCAGTTGATGGACCCGGACTCCCCCGATTGCCCCATCCGCCGCACCATGATTCCGTCTACCGCCGAGCAGCTTGCCGGCCCCCACGAAATGGCCGACCCGTGCGCCGAAGATGACGACACCGTGGTGCCCGGTCTGGTGCACCGCTACCCGGACCGGGTGTTGTTTCTGGCCGTGGGCGCGTGCGCGGTCTATTGCCGCTACTGCACCCGCAGCCGCATGGTGGGCGGTGGCGAGGGGTATTCATTCCAGCGCGAGTTGTGGAAAGGCGCGGTCAAGTACATCGCCGACCACCCCGGCATCCGCGATGTCCTGATTTCCGGCGGCGATCCGCTGCTGCTGGAAGACAACCACCTGGACGATCTGCTTTCCATGCTGCGGGCCATCCCCCATGTGGAGATTATCCGCATCGGCACCAAGATTCCCGCCGTGCTGCCCCAGCGCATCACCCCGGCATTGACCGATATTTTAAAGAAGCACCACCCGTTCATGATGAGCCTGCACTTTATCCACCCGGCCGAAATGCTGCCGGAGGTAAACGCCGCCTGTGAGGCACTGGCGGATGCGGGTGTGCCGCTGGGCAGCCAGACGGTGCTGCTGGCCGGCATCAACGACGACCCGGCGATAATGAAAGA
>CBDUXI010000051.1:0-19147 GCA_965371175.1 uncultured bacterium | reverse complement strand
ACATCCACCACGGCATTGGCATATATGAGGGCCTGTCCAGAATCGATGCCGGCGGTGTCGAGGCCGATTTTCTGACGGTGGAATACCGGGGGGGCGACCGCATCTATGTGCCCATGGAGCGGCTCGATCTGGTGCAAAAATATTCCGGGGGCGACGACACCCACCCCAACGTGGACCGCATGGGCGGCAAAACCTGGGACAAGACCCGTAAAAAAGCCCGCAAGGCGCTCACCGAACTGGCCCACGATCTGGTGGAACTTGCCGCCGCCCGCGAAGTGGCAAAAGGGTACGCCTTTGCCCCGGAAGGGGCAGACGGGGTGGAGTTTGCCGCCAGCTTCCCGTATACGGAAACCCCCGATCAACAGCGCGTCATTGAGGAAATCCGCGCCGACATGGAACGGGACCGGCCCATGGACCGGCTGGTGTGCGGCGACGTGGGGTACGGCAAAACCGAGGTGGCCCTGCGGGGGGCGTTCAAGGCCATGCTGGATGGCCGTCAGGTCGCCTTTCTGGTGCCCACCACCCTGCTTGCCCAGCAACACTTTGCCACCTGCGTCAAACGCTTCGCCCCGTACCCGTTCAAGGTGGCGCTGCTGTCCCGCTTTGTGGACGCCAAGGCGCAAAAACAGGTGTTTGAGGGACTGGCAGACGGCACCATCGATCTGGTCATCGCCACCCACCGGCTGCTCTCCAAAAAAGAGATACCCATCAAACGGCTGGGGCTGCTGATCGTGGATGAGGAACAGCGTTTTGGCGTGACCCACAAGGAACGCATCAAGAAGTGGAAAACGTCGGTGGACGTGCTCACCCTCACCGCCACCCCCATTCCGCGCACCCTGCAACTCTCCCTGATCGGCGTGCGCGACCTGTCGATCATCGACACCCCGCCCCCGGACCGGCGCGCCATCGTCACCCGCGTGGCCCGCTACGATCCTACCTTAATGGCCGAGGCCATTGAGCGGGAACTGGCGCGGAACGGTCAGGTGTTCTTTATCCACAACCGGGTCAAAACCCTGGGCGGCATGGCCCGTATTCTGACCTCTCTGGTGCCCAAAATCCGCCTGGCGACCGCTCACGGACAGATGCCGGAAGGGCAACTGGAAAAGGTCATGGCCGAATTTATTTCGGGCGAAAAAGATGTACTGCTGTCCACCTCGATCGTGGAATCCGGCCTGGACATCCCCCGCGCCAACACCATCATCATCGACCGGGCCGACCGTTTCGGCCTGTCGGAGCTGTATCAGTTGCGCGGCCGGGTGGGCCGCTCCGGGGTGCAGGCCTACGCCTATCTGATGGGGCCGGAAGAGGGCTGGCACGGGGAGGCCAAGGAACGGCTGATGGCCATTCAGGCGTTTACCGAACTGGGCTCCGGCTTCCGCATCGCCGCCCGCGACCTGGAAATACGCGGGGCAGGCAGCCTGCTGGGGCACAGGCAGTCCGGCCAGATTGCCGCCGTGGGCATCGACACCTACATGAAACTCATCAAGGAGGCCATGGCCGAAATCCGGGGGGAGACCGTGGCCCCCGACTTCAGCACCGACATCCGCATGGGAAATGGCGCCATCTCCGACCGCTACATCGCCGACGGCTCGGTGCGCCTGTCCATCTACAAACGCATCTCCGGGCTGGAGCGGGAAGAGGACGCCGACACCCTGATGGAGGAGTTGGCCGACCGCTTCGGTCCGGTGCCCGATATCACCGGGATACTGATCGATTCCGCCCGTCTGGGTATTGCCGCACGGGCCTTGCGAATTGTCCGCATCGAGCATCTGGAAAAAACCCGGTACGGCGTGACTTTCGATGCCGACAACACCCTGTCGGAAGCGGGCCTGAGGATGCTGCTGGCCGAATACGGCCCGAAAATCCGCTTTCAAAACGATCTGGCCTTCACCATCGATCTGGGGCGCACGCCGGAAGACGGGGGACGTACCCGGCTGGCCGAACTGCTGCACAACCTGTAATGCCCCAGGTAATACCCCAGGACCCACTCAATGTGCTGGCGGTGGAGCCGTGGTTGGCCGGTTCCCACAAGGAATTCCTCACCGGGCTGGAAAAAAACAGCCACCACCACATCCACCCGCTCACCCTGCCGGGGCGCTACTGGAAATGGCGACAGGCGGGATCGGGGCTGATTCTGGGGCAAAAAGCGCTGGACAACCCGCCCCCGTGCGACGTGATCTTCGCCTCCGATTTTCTGAACCTGCCTGACTTTCTGGCCCTCACCCGCGGCGTCTATCCGAACGTGCCCGCAATTCTCTACTTTCACGAAAACCAGATCACCTACCCGCAGGCGGAGGGCAGCAAACTGGACCTGGCCTACCAGCAGGCCAACCTTTCGGGAGCGGCGGCGGCGGACATTGTGGCGTTTAATTCCGAATACCACAGAGATGCGTTTTTTGACGGGCTGGACAGCCTGATTGCCATGTCGCCCGACTTTGCCCCGAAACATCTTGCCGGGCAAATTCGCGCCAAATCGTGTGTGGCGTCATTGGGGGTGGATCTGGCCGGGCTGGATGCATACCGGCAGGAAAAAGAGCCGGACGCGCCGCTCACCATCGTCTGGAACCATCGCTGGGAGCACGACAAAAACCCGGAAGGGTTTTTTGCCGCGCTGTTTGCCCTGTCTGCCCGGCAGATCGATTTTCGGCTGGTGGTGCTGGGGCAGCGTTTTTCCCGCACGCCGGAGATATTCTCCGAAGCACAAAAACGCCTGAAAAAACATATTCTCCACTGGGGGTTCGCCGAAAGCCGGGGCGAATACGCCCGGCTGGTCTCCCTGTCCGACGTGGTCGTAAGCCTTGCCCATCACGATTTCTTTGGCGTTTCGGTGGTCGAGGCCATGCATCTGGGCTGCATGCCGCTGCTGGCAAACCGGCTCAATTATCCATATCTGGTCCCGAAAACGGCCCACAACGACTGCCTGCTAGGGGAAGACGGCGGGCTGGAAGCGCGGCTGGCCGCTCTGTGCAAAAATCCGCGGGCGGCGCGTGACAAACCCACCCGCGCGTGGGCAGCCCCCCACGACTGGGCACAGGCCGTCTTCCACTTCGATGCACTGTTTGAACGGGGGGCGGAAACCCCCCGGGCCACCACGCCTTAGAAGGGAGGGATATGTTACCGGGAGCCATGGCAGTCGGGGAGCATCCCGGCGGAGCGGTGACCCGGAAGGATCATGGATGCCACCACGGTTTTGATTCCACGTTTACGGACGTCGACTTCCCCGCCTTTCCAGCACGGAGTGGCAGGGCAATTTGGAACCCGTGTCGGTACCCTTCTTCACTATACCACCGGCAATCCGCGATGCAAGGACGCCCGAAAAAGGCGGCCCATTTGCCCTCCCACCCGACCGTTTTATATAGTAAAAAAATGCATATCCGATCTCATCTGAAACTTGGGCTGAATTTATGGAAAAAACGGCTGGCGGGTGCCGTTTTTGCCGCCGTTCTGATTATCCTGTGGTCCGCTGAGCGTCCCTTTGCCGCACCGCCGAACCCGCATGAAACGGGCGAAACTGTTCTGGCCGAATGCGGCGCGTGCCATGTGGAACCCAAAAAAGCGCCCGCTGCAGCCACCCTGAACACCGATTGCGCCACCTGCCACGGCAAGGCCGTGGCAGGGCTGACACCGGTGACCCACCTGGAAACCAAGGCCCGCGAAAAAGGCGGCGGCATCCGCCCCGATCCGATTCTGGCCAGAGATGCGGCCACCATCACCCGCGATATGCTCCCGGTTTCCGGCGGGCCATTTATTTTGGGGGACGACAGCCGCCATGCGGACGAAGGGCCCATGCAGGAATGGTCGGTACCCGCCTTTTTTATCGATACGTATGAAGTAACCAACGGCGACTATCACCGCATGGTGAAATCCCTGAACGTACCGCCCCCTTCCCACTGGCGGGGACGCATGCCGCCAAAGGATATCGTCGATCATCCGGTCACCTATGTGTCGTGGTACGACGCTAGAGATTACTGCGCGTGGCGGGGCAAGCGGCTGCCCACAGAATTTGAATGGGAAAAGGCCGCACGGGACGACGAAGGATTGAAATTTCCGTGGGGGGATATCTTCGATGCCGGCATCGCCAACACCCCCCAGTCCGGCATTGGCAGTACCACCCCCGTGGGCCGGTTTGAAAACGGCAAAAGCCCGGTGGGCGCATACGACATGGCAGGTAACGTGTGGGAATGGGTGGATAGCTGGTACAAGCCGTATCCGGGCAACGAACGCGACAACCCCAACTACGGCGAAAGCTACCGCATCGTGCGCGGGGGATCGTGGTACGATTGCGAATTCTACCGGTGCGGCATCAGCGCACCCACGTTCAACCGGGGGTTCTTCATCCCCAACACCAGAAACGATACGTTCGGTTTCCGTTGCGCCAGGAGTGCGACAGAAACCGCAAAAACCCAGGAAACAAAAAGTCCATGACTCCCCGCCTGTCCCATTTATTTGCCCTGCTGACCCTGCCCCTGCTCGTCCTGTCTGTCGGCTGCGAACAGACCACAAAGACCGTCGAGGTGCCGGAAGGCATGATCAATATCCCGGCGGGGCCGTTCATTATGGGGTCTGACAAGGTGGATACCGAAGGCCGGGCCAAGGAGTTCGGCAGCATGAAGGCGTGGTATCTGGATGAACACCCGCAACACAAGGTCACCCTGCCCGCCTACTTTATCGACCGGGTCGAGGTCACCGTGGGGGCCTATGCCCTGTACCTGCACGCCACCGGCAGTCCGGTGCCCAAGGGGTGGAAAGGGGCCACGGAAGATACCCGCGCCATACCGGTCACCGGCGTCAACTGGCATGAGTCCACCAGCTACTGCACCTGGCTGGGCAAACGCCTGCCCACGGAAGCCCAGTGGGAAAAGGCCGCACGGGGCGAAAAAGGGCTGGAATTTCCGTGGGGAGACACCTTCGACGCGTCGAAAGCCAATACCGGCGCCACCCGCTTGGGGAGCGTCATGCCGGGGGGGCACTTCCCGGAAGGGGCAAGTCCCTACGGGGTGATGGACATGACGGGCAACCTGTGGGAGTGGACCGACAGCTGGTATCAGCCGTATCCCGGCTCCACCTACCACACCGACGATTTTGGCGAACAATACAAGGTCATCCGCGGGGGCGGTTGGGGCGGCATTGGCCATTACACCCTGGACCAGTTTTATCGCACCGCCTACCGCTTCTATATCGACCCGAAGATCGGCTTTAACGACGCCGGGTTCCGCTGCGCCAAAACCCCTTAAGTCCCGGTTGACCGACCGGAACGAGCGCGGTTACGGTAGATACGGTCCCGTCCATAAAACGGGTGGAATCGGCGGCCAGTTCGCCGATAAGGGGGGAGTGCATCTCGATCTCCGATTGCGACGCGCTTTTTTACATCAGGTCAGATCATTCAGATACGGCAGGAAATATGGGCAAAGGCACAGTCAAATGGTTCAACACCAAAAACGGGCTCGGACTGATCGAGTCCGAAGACGGCGAGAAGGTTCGCTTTCACTTCTCCACCCTGGCAGACGGTGACTACAAAACCCTGAAAGCAGGCGATGCAGTCGAGTTTGAAACCAAGCCGGGACGCCGTGGACCGGAGGCCACCTCCGTCATCCGTAGCTGACCCCGCCCGGCCCGGCCCCACGCGCGAGCCCATAATCGTTCGGCCTGCCCCATCCGGCGCATCCCCGTCAGATCGTGCATGGTTTTGTGGTATATTGCGTTGTTTATAACGCCGCTCAGGGCGGTCCCGGCACAGGGTCGCCCACAACTGGTGCAACCAGTGGGGGGTGATCGGCTGCAAACAACCAGACCATACACGTATATAAGTTGATACCGTAGAACATGCTAGGGACACTCCTTAAAAAGCTGGTCGGCAGCAAGAACGACCGGGAGTTAAAGACATATACCGACGCCGTGTCCCGCATTGGCGCCTTCGAGGCGGAAATTTCCGCCCTCACAGACGAACAGCTGGCCGCCAAAACCCCGGAATTAAGATCCCGTATCGAACAGGGCGAAACGCTGGACGACCTGCTGCCCGAGGCGTTTGCCGTCGTGCGCGAAGCCAGCGTCCGCACCCTGGGGCTGCGCCATTTTGACGTGCAGATGATCGGCGGCATCGTGCAGCATCAGGGCAAGATATCCGAGATGAAAACCGGCGAGGGCAAAACCCTGGTCGCCACCCTGTCCGCCTATCTGAACGCCCTCACCGGAAAAGGCGTGCACGTCATTACCGTCAACGACTATCTGGCCCGCAGGGACGCCGACTGGATGGGGCAAGTCTACCGCTTTCTGGGCATGGAAGTGGGCGTGATTGTCGCCAACCTGAACGATGAAGAGCGCTCGCAAGCCTACCGGGCCGACATTACCTACGGCACCAACAACGAGTTCGGCTTCGACTACCTGCGGGACAACATGAAGTTCTCCCTGGACGATTTCTGCCAGCGGGACCTGCACTTCGCCATCGTCGACGAGGTGGACTCCATCCTCATCGACGAAGCCCGTACGCCGCTCATCATTTCCGGCCCGGCAGAGCAGTCCACCGACATGTATTACTCGGTCAACAAGGTCATCCCCCACCTGGAAGAAGAAACCCACTACACCACCGACCTGAAAGCCAAATCGGCCTATCTGACCGAGGACGGCATCCGTCTGGTGGAAGAGCTGATGAAGATCGATAACCTGTACGACCTGAGCAATATCAGCGTCTTGCACCACGTACAACAGTCATTAAAGGCCCACAAGATGCTGGCCATCGACGTGGACTACGTGTTGCGGGACGGGCAGGTCATGATTGTGGACGAATTCACCGGGCGCGTGATGGAAGGCCGGCGCTGGGGCGACGGCCTGCACCAGGCGGTGGAAGCCAAGGAAGGCGCGCAGATCGCCAACGAAAACCAGACCCTGGCCTCGATCACCTTCCAGAACTATTTCCGCATGTACGACAAACTGGCGGGGATGACCGGTACCGCAGAGACCGAAGCCCCCGAGTTTGCCAAAATTTACGATCTGGACGTGGTGGCCATCCCGCCCAACAAACCGGTTGCGCGAAAAGATTACGCCGACCTGATCTACAAAACCGAGCGGGAAAAATACGAGGCGATCGCAGACGATATTCGCGGTTGCCATCATCGGGGCCAACCGGTGCTGGTGGGTACGGTCACCATCGAAAAATCGGAAAAGCTGTCTGCCCTGCTCAAAAAACGCGGCATCAAGCACAACGTGCTGAACGCCAAGTTCCACGAAAAAGAGGCCGAAATCGTCGCTCAGGCAGGACGTGTGGGCGCGGTCACCATCGCCACCAACATGGCCGGGCGCGGTACCGATATCGTGCTGGGGGGCAACCCGGATTTCCTGGTCAAAAAGCGGATAGATAAAAAGTCCAACATGACCGAAGCGGACCAGGCGGCCCTGTTGGAAGAGTTCACCGCCCACTGCCAGGAGGAGCGCGCTCAGGTGCTCGAGGCGGGGGGATTATATATCCTGGCCACCGAGCGGCACGAGTCCCGCCGTATCGACAACCAGTTGCGCGGGCGCAGTGGCCGCCAGGGCGACCCCGGCTCCAGCCGCTTTTATCTGGCCCTGGACGATTCGCTGATGCGTATCTTCGGCTCCGACCGGATTGCCGGCGTCATGGAAAAACTGGGCATGGAAGAGGGCGTGCCCATCGAACACAAGATGGTCAGCCGCGCGATCGAAAACGCCCAGAAAAAGGTCGAGGGGCATCACTTCGAAATGCGTAAGCACCTGCTTGAATACGACGATGTGATGAACCAGCAGCGGGGAACCATCTACACCACCCGCCGCCGCATCCTGGGTGGGGAAGAGATCACCGAAACCATCGACGTCATGATCGAGCAGAACCTGGAAGATATCCTCGATTTCCACTGCCCCGAAGAAAAGTACCAGGAAGAGTGGAACGTAGACGGCGCCAAGGAGGCGATCAACGCCCAGTTCGCCATCGATATTGAACAGGCGGACATCGACTTTGGCGATGCCGGCCGGGAAGCCATCCGCGAGCGCTCCGAGGAAGTCATTCGCGATACCTACCGGGAGCGGGCCAGAAAATACGGTGACGACGTGGCCGGTTACATCGAAAAAATGGTACTGCTCAGAAACCTGGATACCCTGTGGAAAGACCACCTGCTGGCCATGGACCACCTAAAGGAAGGCATCGGCCTGCGGGGGTATGGGCAGAAAAACCCGCTGGCGGAATACAAACGGGAAGGGCTCGACCTGTTTGCCGAGATGGAAAACCGCCTCAGCCGGGACGTGATCGAACAACTGTTCCGGGTACAGGTTGCCGTGGAAGAGAAGACCGACACCCACGATCTGTCTCCCGAACAGCAGGACAAAGTGGTCCTGTCCCACGCGCAGGTGGCGCCAGTTGGCGCGGCGGTGGCCGCTGCCGTACAGGGAGGCACAGCAACCAAAGCGGAACGGCCCAAACAGGCGCCGGTTCGCGCCCAGGAAAAAGTGGGCCGTAACGACCCGTGTCCCTGCGGATCGGGCAAGAAGTACAAAAAATGTCATGGAGTGGACGAGTAAATAGCGCATGACCACCACCAGCATCGACACGCTCAAGGCCCGCCTTGAGCAGACTGAGGCGGAGCTCACCTTCTTCATGGAGCTTGGCCGCAAACTCACCGCCACCCTGGACGATGCCAAGGTGCTGGAAATCATTGCGGAGTCTGTCCACGCCTACCTCTCCCCCTCCCATACCAGCCTGTACATTACCGGCAACGACCGGCGCACCTACGAACTGGCGCAGACCCACGGGTACAAGCCGGGCGGCGGAAAAACCGAGCCGCTTCCCATCATGGACGGGCTGTGCGGTCAGGTGCTGCGTTCGGGAAAACGGCTACGAAAAAGCGAAAAAGAGCTGGCCAAACTCAAAAAATGGCCGGTAGACCTGAAAATGAAGGCACCGCTCTCCGATCTGCTGTGCATTCCCATTTTGCATCGAAAGCGGGCGCTGGCGGCGTTGGTCATCTCCCAGAATGCCGATGCCGGACGTCTGACTGACGCCCATCTGGAACGGCTGGAGCGGCTGCTGGAGCAAAGCCGCATGGCGGTGGACCGGGCGCTGCTGTACAGAAAAACCGCCGACTTGGCCATCACCGACGACCTGACCCAACTGTTCAACCACCGCTATATCCATCAGGCGCTGGACGAGCACCTGAAGCGCTACCAGGAAGAAAAAAAGGGGCAACTGGGCCTGATCTTCATGGACCTGGACAACTTCAAGGCCATCAACGACAGCCACGGGCACCTGACCGGCAGCCACGCGCTGACCGAGGTGGCTCACGTGCTGACCGACAACCTGCGTAACAACGACATCATTGCCCGCTACGGCGGCGATGAGTTTGTGATCATCCTGCCGGACACATCGGCCAAGGTGGCGGAGGAAATCGCCCGGCGTCTGTGCAAGGCAGTGGGAAATACCACTTTTTTGACGGAACTGGGCGGCATGTCGCTGTATGCCAGCTTCGGGGTCGCGCTCTATCCGGATCATGGCGTCACACCGCGCACCCTGGTGCAGCGCTCCGACAAGGCCATGTACTACGCCAAGGGCAACGGCGGCGATCAGGCCGTCGTCTACAGTTCAAAACTCAAGTCCCAACCCCTCCGTTAGGAAAAATTTATGTCACGACCGGATAACCGTGCGCCGGACGCCCTGCGTCCAGTCAGCATCCAACGGGATTTTATTCCCCACGCCGAAGGTTCGGTGCTGATTCAGGTGGGAGACACCCACATCATCTGCACCGCTACCGTAGAAGAACGGGTGCCCGGGTGGATGCGCGGCAAGGGCAAGGGTTGGGTCACCGCCGAATACGCCATGCTGCCCCGCGCCACCGCCGAGCGCACCGGGCGCGACTCGGTCAAAGGGAAAGTATCGGGCCGCAGCCAGGAAATTCAACGGCTGATCGGACGTTCCTTGCGGGCGGTGGTCGATCTTTCCCTGCTGGGCGAGCGCACCATCTGGATCGATTGCGACGTGATCCGCGCCGATGGCGGCACCCGCACCGCCAGCATCACCGGAGCGTTTGTGGCCCTGAGCGATGCCATCCGCACGGTCAAGGACAAGGGGCGTATCGCCCAAAACCCGATTACCGATTATCTGGCGGCCACCAGCGCCGGTATCGTGGATGGGGAACATGTGCTGGATTTGTGCTATCAGGAAGACTCCCGCGCCCAGGTGGACATGAACTTCGTCATGACCGGCAAAGGCGAGATGGTCGAGGTGCAGGGCACGGCGGAAGACTCGCCGTTCTCTATCGACTCCCTGAACAAGATGGTGGTGCTGGCCGGTGGCGGCATCAGCACACTGGTCGACAAGCAGCGGGAGCTGCTCTCCGATTTCATGCCGTGAACGGCCCCCACAAGCTGCTGCTTGCCACCGCCAATCCCCACAAGGCAAGAGAGATGGAACGACTGCTTTCCGGGCTGAATATCCAACTGCTCACCCGCGCCGACTTTCCCGATCTGCCCGAAGTGGTGGAAGATGCCGACAGTTTTTCCGGCAATGCAAAGCTAAAATCCGAAACTCTGCTACAGGCCACGGGGGTGACCGCTCTGGGGGACGACTCCGGTCTGTGCGTAGACGCCCTGGACGGGGCACCCGGCGTCTGGTCGGCCCGTTTTGCCGGAGAGGGATGCAGCTATGAGGATAACAATCAAAAGCTGATTGAACAGCTTGCAGATACCCCCGAAGCTGGCCGTACCGCCCGCTTTGTATGCGTGGTGGCGATCAGTGCGCCGGGACTGCCCACCATCACCTTTGAGGGAGTGTGCGAGGGCCGCATCACCACCAGTCTGCAAGGGCGGGACGGGTTCGGCTACGACCCGGTTTTTCTGGTGCCGGACAGTGGCCGCACCTTTGCCGAAATGGACGCGGACGAAAAGGGGCGCATCAGCCACCGGGGCAAAGCGTTTGCGCTGGCCAGAAACTGGCTGGAAAACGAGGGCGCAGACTACTTGAGTGCATCTGGCTAATAAAAAAGTGGCCGGGTAACGGTGGGCGCCGCTACCCGGCCGACATGCCGTTGGAGAGGACAGGGATGAGAAGCCTTCCAAACAGCATGTACACCTTATAAAATCGGAATCCCCCCGACTTGGCATCCATGCCGTCCCCGCACAAACAGTTGGGGGGACATCTCTACATTTACAATCATTCCCCAGATCGGAAAATCCGTCCAGTTGACCTGAACAGCCGTCGTTCCCGCGTCTGCGCGCTTACTCCCCGGCGTTGCTCTCTCCGGGGTGGGTATGAAAGCCGCTCCGGGGTGCCAGATTGCGACCGGTGGTGGTGGCCGTCAGCTTTCCGTGCTTGACCCCACGGGTGCCCACCAGCCGATCCGCAAACGCCCGCAACAGGTGGCTTTTGCCTTGCACCACCAACACTTCCAGGCAGTTGTGATGGTCCAGATGCACGTGCAGCACACTCATGATTTTTCCCTGAAACGAGTGTTGCAGGTGCGTCAGGGTTTCCGATAACTCGCGGGTGTGGTGGTCGTAAACGATGGTGATGGTCCCCACCGTTTCCTCGTTGTGCTCCCACTCCTCATCCACCAGATGATCCCGGATCAGATCCCGAATCGCCTCCGAGCGGTTGGTGTACCCCTTGTGCTCGTTTTGTTTATCGAAGCGGTCGAGCAACGTCCCGTCGATGGACACGCCAAACCGGACCAGATCGCCCATAACACCTCACAAAAAACAGGTATGGGGGAAGGTATCCCCTTACAATCGTGATACTACAGCCACAAGTAGTAACACGAATAGTGTAGATTGTCAATTTTCGTGCTACTTACTCCCCCCTTCAGCGTCGCGGGTCGCGTAGCGCCCGGATGCGGTATACACTGGGCTTTCCAGTCAGGAGCCCCTGAAAAAACGGAGATATTTCATGACCACCGACTATCCACAGCCCGTCGAAATCCGCCGTGAGGGGCGCACGCACACCGTGGTCACCTGGTCGGACGGCCACCAGTCGAATTTTACCAACCACTATCTGCGCGCTCAGTGCCAGTGTGCTTCGTGCGTGGACGAGTGGACCCGTGAACCCATCCTGGACCCGGCATCCGTCCCGGCAGACATCTACCCGGAAGAGATTGTCCCGGTGGGCACCTACGCCATCCAGCCCACCTGGACGGACGGCCACACCACAGGGATTTACTCATTTACTCTTTTGCGCCGCCTGTGCCCGTGTACGGTCTGCAAAGAAGCTGCAGCAAAAGAAACCAAAGAGGCATAAAGGCCCGCCGTGCAGCCAGCCGCCCAGAGCACGCCTCCCGCAGTGGATATCGACGCCCTGTCTGGAATCGCCCACGGATTGCATGAAGATGGCGTTTACGATCCGCACGCGGAAGGTGCCCGTCACTTCCGCATCGGTGCCGCGCCGTTTGCCCTGTCGACAAGCGAAATGGATTTTCTTGGCCAGTTGGGCGACCACCTGCTGGCCTTTTACCAGGCATTAAATGCCCTGGTAAAGAAGGCCCGAAAAGGCCGTGCCCCGGCGTTTGTGGCCGACTGGCTGTTTGCGGGAAAACCGGAAGAGGTGCTGCGTCTGGCACGCATGGGACGCTTCAAAAACCACCTGCCGGGGATTATTCGCCCGGACGTGCTGTTCACCGACGCTGGCCCCCGCATTACCGAACTGGACAGCGTGCCGGGCGGCATGGGGCTGACCGATGCGCTAAATACCCGCTATGCCGCCGCCGGGTTTGATGTGGTGGGGGGCGCCGACGGTATGGCAGCGGGTATGGAGCGAATGCTGCGCCAAGCCGCACAGGTGGCCGATCCAACCGTGGCGCTGGTGGTGTCCGACGAGTCCGAAGCGTACCGCCCGGAAATGCGTCACCTGGCGCACAGGCTTTGCGCCCGTGGGCTGAACATCCGGGTCATCCAGCCGGAAGCGATTGCCTTTGCTGAAAACGGCCTGTCGTTTGCCGACGACGGTGCGCGGATCGATGTACTGTACCGCTTTTTTGAGCTGTTTGACCTGCCGAATATTCCCAAGGCCGAACTGATGCTCTATGCGGCCAAAAAAGGCACCGTGGTGCTGACGCCGCCCGCCAAACCGGAACTGGAAGAAAAACTGGCCATGGCCCTGTTCCACCACCCGGCTCTGTCCGTCTTCTGGCGGGAGACGCTGGGAGAAGAACGGTTCCACCTGCTTGCCGACCTGTTCCCCCACACCTGGGTGCTGGACCCGGCACCGGTTCCGGGGCATGCGGTGATCCCTGGCCTTGCCGTGGACGGGGTACCGGTGCAAACATGGCAGACGCTGGCGACGCTGGGCCAGAAGGCCCGCCAGTTTGTGGTCAAGCCGTCCGGGTTTTCCGAAACCGCATGGGGCAGCCGCGGGGTGGCCGTGGGTCACGATATGTCGGAGGAAAACTGGGCCGAGGCATTACAAGGCGCGCTGGCCGCGTTCCCCCATTCTCCCCACGTGCTACAGCCGTTCCACAAGGCCAGAAAAGACAAGGCGGTGTGGATAAAGGACGGCAAACCCACCCACATGCGCGGTCGCGCCCGCCTGTGCCCGTACTATTTTGTCGGGGACGAGCGTGCAGAACTGGGGGGAATACTGGCCACCGTCTGCCCCGAAGACAAAAAGCGTCTGCACGGCATGACCGATGCGGTCAACGTCCCGTGCGGCGTTACAAAAAGTAGTAGCTGACGTCGATGCCGAGTTCGGCGGCATCCAATATGCGCTTGATGTTGCGCTGATAGGAACCGCCGGCGGTTTTTTCGTCCAGGGCCAGGTCAACCGGATCGGCAAGCGGCTTGCCATTTTTGTCGGAAATGACCCGCACTTCCGGGCGGTCGCCCAGCACCGGGTCTTCATTTGCCTTGGACACCACGGCCATCTCGCCCGAATCCAGCAGCAGCAGGGTGCCCACCGGGAAGATGCCCACGGTGTTGACGAATACCTTGATGAGCACCGGATCAAACGCCTTGCCCGCCTTGCTGAGCATGAACTTGAGCGCCTTTTCCGGGGTGAACGGGGTGCGGTTGTACACCCGCGCCGAGGTCATGGCATCGTAGCAGTCGCACAGGCCAATCATGCGCCCGTACAGGGACAGGGAGCGCGGCTTGGGCAGCTTCGGGTAGCCCGAGTTGTCATAGTTCATGTGGTGTTCAAAGCTGCCGGTCATGACCCGTGAGGCCAACTCGTCCGCCCCCTTGATCTTCACCAGCGTCTTGACCCCGTGCACCGGGTGGGCGCGGATGATGTCCCACTCTTCCTCGTTAAATTCTCCGGGCTTGTTGAGTACCTCGATCGGCACCCTCGACTTGCCGATGTCGTGAAACAGGCTGGCCATGCCCAACTGCTCCAGCATGGGCCGGGGCAGCCCCAGCCGCCGCCCCAAAGAAAGCGACAGCACGCAGACGTTGACCGAGTGGTGGAAGGTGTACTCGTCGTAGCAGCGCAGATTGGTCAGCCCCATCAGGTTGGTGGGGTCGGCCAGCAGTTCGTCAATCATGCGGTGCATGACCCGTTTGGCCCGCTTTAACGGCAACGTCTGGCTGATCTTGACGCTGTCCATCACGTCTTCGACCACGCTCAAGGTACGGGCGTAAATGGCCTTGGACATCTCGCGCTGATTTTCATCGGACGGCTGCGACTCCATCGGCTTAGTCAGGCGGATGGTATCGGACGTGATGATAAACTCATCCAGAAAATCAAACCCCTCCTCCGGCGTCTGCGGAGAGGAACTGCCCCATGCGGTCAACAGTATTTTCAATTCTTCGTCGTCGTAACCGGTATCAATCTCGATACCGCCCACATTATGGCTGGCGAAAGCTTCCAGCAGACCTTCCTGGGCGGCATACCCCTCCCGCTCCATGCGGATGCGTACATCCCCCAGGTACAACAGTTTGTCGTGGATGCGCAACACGGCGCCGCCCTCTTCGGTCACCACCTTGTGCACCTTGGTCAGCGCCGGGGTCCACGCCTCGTTGTTGGCGCCGTACATGCGGGCGATACGCAACAGCGCGAAGAACTGCTGGATCAGTTCTGCGCCCCGGGCAGCCTGTGCGCGATCGGCAGCGTCGTCCTTGCTCACTGGCTATCCCTTCATGTCCTTGAGGGCCTTATCGATGGCTGTGCGGACCCGCTGGCTGGGGTGTTTTTTGCCCGCCTCCAGGGCTTGCCTTGCCGCCGCCGTCCCCACGCCTTTCAGGCCCGCCACGGCGTAGAATGCGGCATTGTCGTCGCCCTTGCCGCCCGCGCCGCCAAACCAGCCCGATTTTTTTTGCTCCAGCGCATTCTGAAAATATTCCACCATCCGGTCGCCGCCCACCAGTCCCAGAGTGGTACACATTTCGCGCCGTTCCCCCGCGTCCCACGCGGCAAATTCCGGCGATGCGATGATATCGTGCAGGGTGTCCGCCGCCTCGCTGAAGCGCGCATCGGTCACCACTGCCAGCGCCTCGTGGCGGATCCGTGCATCCGCGTCCGACAGGTACGGAAGCATCTGTATGTGAGCCCCTCCGGCAATCTGGCATATGGCCTTCATCGCCTGACGGCGGATGCCCAGGTCCTGATGGGTGCCCACATGGGCAAAACGCGTCAATTCGTTGGGCTGGGCCACCCGCGCAAGCACCATCAAGGCCGCACGCACCACCTTGTTATCCCGCTCCAGCAATAGCTCCAGAATGCCGCTACGGTCATCGGTGCACACCCGCACCGCCTGGGCGCAAAAGGCATCCCGAACGGGCTTGTGGCTGCTTCCCGCGCCAATACGCACCAACTGCTGGGGGTCGGCTACGCGAAGTTGACCCAGATAGGAAGTCAAATCGGCCAGTACCTGCTGGCGCTCCTCCTCCGTCAACGGCGTGGGGGCATCTTCCTCTTCCCCGTCCGTCTCCGGCGGCGTGCCGTCCGCCTCCCCTTCCGCTGCGTCTTCATCCACCCCTTCACCCAGGCGCGACTCAACGCCGACCTTCAGGGCATCCAGATTGGCCGGGTTTCCCAGTGCGGTGGCCGCAGACAGCAGCGCCTCCCGCATGGACTGGGTCATGTCGCTGCGTTCGGCGGCCAGCCGGGCAAGTCCCCGAGTCTGGGCCACCGCCACCTCCAGCCGGCCTTGCGAAAGAAACTCGGTCAGCAGGGACATGTACCGCCCGAAGGTTTCCAGAAACTCTTTTTCTTCCTTTTCGACCAGCATCACGTCCACCAGAATGGTGGCCAGTTCCTTGCCCGGGTTGACCGTCGCCTCCCACTGGACCAGTTCGGACAGGTAGGCGGAGTCCTTTTCCGTCAGGGCAAAGGTGGAGAGCACATCGATGCCGTATTCCACCTTCTGCTGCTCGGGCGGCGGCTCCGCCTGCACCTGCTGCATGACCTTTTCGACCGGGGGCGGCCCCTCATCGGACTTCATGGTGGGTTTGAGTTCCTGCACCGGCAGGTTGTCGTCGTCCACCGCAATCACTTCCACCTGGGAAAGCCCCGCGTTCCACAACAAGGTCACATAATCGTCATCCACCGACCGCTTGGCGGCACCCTGAGCCAGCACCTGCACGGCGCGCTGGGCTTCCTCATCGGACAGCGCCACCTTGAAGGTGATCTTGCGTACGCCGTCGGAAAACAGCCGGAAGGCCAACCCTTCCTTCTTGTCCTCATCTGTATACAGGGACTCGTCCTGGATCAGGATGTCGTTCCGGCCGATGGTCAGCGGCAATTCCCCAAACTCATCCAGGTACGCCCGGAAACGCGCAGCAATATCCGCCAGTGCCTTCACGTAAATGGCGTTGTGCTCGTCGTAGAGCCGCAGCTGCTTGATTGTCCGTATCAGCACGCCGACCAGATCCCGGGCCGCTTGCGCGGTTTCGGGCTCTACCATCGATTCCGTCTGCTGATCCGGTGACAAGGGCATGGTCATGATATTACCGGGTTACAGAAATCCATACCCTATGGTTATCGACAAAAAAACCCCCGGTAATTAGCATCAAGTTTAAGCAGACGAAATATAAAAATTCCGCCGGGTACTGTCAATGCGCCACAAAGGGCGGGTGCGGTATAGTAACAGGGTTTCCTGAACCTTTCGGTCCCCCCTTCATGATGCCTACAGAACGTACTTTTTTTTTCGACCACATCAACGCCGCGCCCCCCTTTCCGGAAGCCGTGAACGCCGTGACCGATTGCCTGGTACGGGGCGGTAATCCGCAATCGGATCACCGTGCGGGGCGTGCCGCCCGCACCCGGCTGGATGTTGCACGGGCACAGGTCGCGCGCTTCATCGGCGCCCATGCAGAAGAGGTGCTGTTTGGCGCTTCGGGAACCGAGCTTGGCAATCTGGCCATCAAGGGCTATCTGAAGGCCAACCAGCGAAAAGGGCGGCACATTGTGCTCTCCGCCGTAGAATCCCCTCGTATAGACCGTCCGTGCCGCCGCATGGAGGCCGAAGGGTACCGGCTCACGCGCATTGGCGTGGATGGTGAAGGCATTATCGACCTGGATCAACTGGCCGATGCGATCACACCGGGTACGGCGCTGGTCTGCGTGCAACTCGGCAACCCGGAAGTCGGCACGGTGCAAAGAATCGCCGACGTGGCAGCCATTGCCCACCAGCACAAAGCCGCCGTGCTGGTGGACGCCTGCGCCGCCGCCGGACGGGTGCCCGTGGATGTGGCGGCGCTGAACGCCGACATCTTGATCTTAAGCGCCAGCCCCCTTGGCGGGCCTCCCGGTGCTGCCGCCATGTATATTAAAAAACCGGTGCGTCTGCAACCCGAAATAGACGGCGGCGTGCAGGAGCGCGGCCTGCGGGGCGGTCTGGAAAACGTGGCTGCCTGTGTGGGGTTTGCCGCCGCCGCCCACAAGTTGGCTACCACGATGCCTGCGCACACGGAACACCTGAACGCCCTGGCCGCACGCTTTACCGGCCACCTGACGGACATGCCGGAAATCCGCCTGACCGGCCCTGGACTGGAAGACCGTCTGCCGGGGCACGTGAGCCTGCTGGTTTCCGGCACCGACGGCCAAAGCCTGCTTGCGCGGCTGGATGAGGCCGGGGTGGCGGCATCGTCCGGGTCGTTTTGCGGCGCCCAGGCAATGAAGGCGTCCGCGGTGCTCACCGCCATGGGATATACCCCCACGGAGGCTTCTTCCGGCATCGTCTTTTCGTTCGGGCCGGAAAATACCGCAGAAGAGGTAGACGAGGGTGCAAAACGGCTGCGAGAATGTATCAGTCAATGTAAACAATCCCTCAAGCGGCAGGCGTAGCGCCTGAACTGAAGGGGGAAGGGGGACGGCAACCGCCGCCCGGATTACACTTCGTGCGGGGGTGCGATAAGGAACAATATATGAACGCGGATATCACACTGGATGCCACCGGCCTGTACTGCCCGATGCCCATCATCATGGCGGCCAAGGAGATCAAAAAAATCGACGCCGGTCAGATACTGGCCATCAAGGCGGACGACGAGGGCATTCAGGCGGATCTGCCCGCATGGTGCAAGACCACCGGTAACGAACTGCTGGACTTGAGCCGGGACGGAGCGATCTTTACCGGTTACGTCAAAAAGGTTGGATAAAAAGCCGGCCCTGCGGCCGGAATCATAACGTGGGACGCGCCGAAAACGCGTTTCCAGCAATTTTTCATTTCACAGTCAAAGGAGTACACGATCACATGCCACAGGTAACAGGACCCGCTCCGGACTTCAAGGCTACCGCCCTGATGCCGGACAAGAGTTTTCAGGAAATTTCCCTCTCCAACTACAAGGACAAGTGGGTGGTGCTGTTTTTCTACCCGCTCGACTTCACCTTCGTGTGTCCCACGGAAATCATCGCCTTTTCCGAGGCTGCGGGCGATTTTGAAAAGATCAACGCCCAGTTGATCGCCTGCTCCATCGACAGTCAGTTCAACCATCTGGCGTGGGTGAACACCCCGCGTAACGACGGCGGCCTGGGCGATATGAAGATTCCCATGCTGGCCGACCTGACCCAGCAGATCGTCAAGGACTACGATGTTCAACTACCGGGCGGCATGGCGCTGCGCGGCACCTTCGTCATCGATCCGGCGGGCAACATTCGTCACAGCACCATCAACGACCTGCCGGTGGGCCGCAACGTGGATGAGATGCTGCGGGTCATTCAGGCGTTCCAGTTTGTGGAGAAGCACGGCGAAGTCTGCCCCGCAGGCTGGAACCCGGGCGACGACAC
>CBDUXI010000050.1:0-19825 GCA_965371175.1 uncultured bacterium | reverse complement strand
TGGCGGAACTGGTAGACGCGCCAGATTTAGGATCTGGTGGGCATTGCCCGTGGGGGTTCAAGTCCCTCCGCTCGCACCCCCCCGGTAGCCCGGGGGGTCGGCATTTGCTGACGCCTTAGGCGGAGTCCCGCTTCATGGTAAACCGATGCTGAAAAGCCTGGGCGGCGGAGTGCCTCCGCTGTCGTAATCGCTGGCGCAGTAGTGATCCGGGTGGCCGTTCCGGCGACCCTTACTGCCATGGATGGGGAACAAGTTTCTTATGCCCGGCCATACTTCCAAATAAAAAGGGGCTCCCGAAGTCGGGAGCCCCTTTTGGGTGTTGTGCTCACAACCGCTGCCAAACGGATGGTGTATCCGTTTAATCCACGGCTGCAAGGGCCGCCGGAACGGCCGCCCGCGTTTTACTGCGTCAGCCAATTACGACAGCCCAGGCACTGGGTTAACGCACCAGGATCTGGTCTCCCCGGCCCATTTTCGGATCGGCGTCTTCGGAGAAGACGATCACTGCGATGGCACCGGTGAGGGCGGCCTTCAGCGAGTGGGTAACGATGGCGTTACCGCCCGGCACCGGGCTGATGAGGTCGAACGACGCGCCGTCACCCGGTCCTACCACCATGGTCTGCATGCCGTACATCACGTTCTTCGGGTTGCCCGACGGGTAGGCCCGCTCCCAGATTCCGGCGATCGGGTGGAACGCCGAGAACTCGTGGGGACCGGCATTCACAAAGTGCACCCGCACCAGCTCACCCGGCTTGGCCACCAGCGTCTTTTTGGCATCCGGGTCGTGCACCGGGTCGTACTTGAGAATGGTGCCGTTGAACACCACGTTGGACCACTTGCCCGCCATGATGTTGTCCACGTCATCCACGTCCGGGTACAACTCGCTCTGTACCAGCACATATTCCCGGTCCGGCTTGGGGAAGTTCTTGCTGTACTTCTTCGGGTCGATGATGATCACGCCGAACATGCCGCGGGCGATGTGCTGCGCCATGTTGGGGGCGCCGCAGTGATAGTAGAACGTCCCGGGCTTGGTGGCCGGGAAGGTGAAGTGTTTGGTTTCACCCGGCTTGATCGGTGCGAACTCATCCAGCACGTTCACGCGGGCAGCGTGAAAATCGATGGAGTGAGAGTTCTTGTTCGATTTCGGGTTGATCAGGGTGAAGTCTATCGTATCACCCACGGTGGCCCGCACCACCGGACCCGGCACATCACCATCGTAAGTCCAGCTCAACTGGGTGCCGCCCTTGTTGTTGATCACAGTGGGCACTTCCTTGGCGGTAAGTGTCACCTTCACTGTTTTGGCTTCAGCCACCTGGGTCATCAGGCCCAGGGCAGCCACGGCGCCAAGCGCAAGGCCCAGCCCCTTAAATGCATTCGTCCATTTCATTGGTTCTTCCCTTCCGTTTTGTGACAGTAAACAAAAAAACAGCCGGTCAAACTGTCGATCGACCGGCTGCCCCCTTTAACCCCGTCCCTCGCAGTTACATAAAACGCGCAGGTAGCGCACCAGATCGTGAATTTCCTCGTCGGTCAGCACACCACTCCACGGCGGCATCAAGGTGGATTTGGTCACCGCCGCGCCCCCCTCCTTGATGGCCTTGAACATGTGTGCATCCGATAGCCCGCCCATACCGAGCGCCCCGGTATGATCGCGGGGCTGCACCGACATATCGCGTATGTTCACGCCGTTGCCCTTGCCACTCAGGCCGTGGCACTGCACGCAGTAGGTGTGGTAGTTGTCCCCGGCGCTCTCCGCCAGCGCCACCCCCGGCAACAGCATCCACAACATGGCGGCAACTGCCGCAAAAAGCCGTTTGGTGTTACGCCTCATATCGCTACTTTCCGATCATTTCCAGATAGCGCACCAGCTTGTTCAGGTGCGCGTCCGAAAGGTTCAGGTTGGGCATCCATATCTTGGGATCCCACGCCTGCGGATTTTTCATGAAACTGTAAATGTACTCCGGCTGCAGACGATCAAACGCCGTGTGCAGTTCCGGGCAGGAAAGCCCACCGTAGTCCACCCCGCTCTGGTGGCAGGCGATACATCCCTTGGCTTTTTCGAACAGGAGGTCACCCATGATCATCGACAGGGAGACGGACTGAACCGCCACCTTTTCCGTCAGGTGAGACAGGGCCTTTTTTTGCATCAACGCGGAAGTCACCGCCTGGGCATCGGCGGCAGACAGGACCATGTGCGGCTTCAAGGTGTGCTCGTTCACCGCATCCCACGAGTCAGTGGTCTTGATGTGGTTGCCGTAGAACACCCCCGTCGGGCGGATGCGGACGGGCTTTTGCAGCCACCGGGTCAGCCATTCGGCGCGAAACTTGTTGCCTGCATAAAACAGGTCCGGCCCCTTGCGCTCCCACACCCCTTTCAGGGTAGTGGGGGCGGGGCCGGTCAGGTCGTGGCACCCGGCGCACTGCGCCTGGAGAATGGCCTCGCCATCCGCCGCCGTGGCGGCGGATGGTGACAAAACCGGCGACAAACACACTGCCAGTAACATCAAAAAGGCCCGCATAAACGATTTCCTTGCTGCTTCCCGCATACGTGCGGTCTATTTCCTGCCCCGGCGCTTCTTGACCGGCTCGCCCTTGAAGCCTTCGTGGTCGTACATGCCGTGGGGTTTTGCCAGCGATTCGGTATAGAAGAAGTTGGGATCGTATTCCTTACCCTTCCAGGCGTACCAGTCCTCCATGGGAATACCTTCGTACTCCACCACCGTCACGATGCCGCCCGGATAGACCCCGGCGTTGGTCACGTGGGTATCCATGTGATCGTGGAAGATAAAGCGGCCCGGATTATTGGCGGTAAACATGATGTCGTAGCGCTCACCGGGGCCAAACAGGAGGGTATCGGCCTTATACGGGGAGTCCAGCGGCATGCCGTCCTTGTGGGTGACGGTAAAAAAGTGGCCGTGGGTGTGCAGTTCGTGGATGCCCGCGCCCGCGCCGATAAACCGCACCCGAATCTCGTCGCCCTCTTTCACCCGAATCGGCTGGGTGCCGGGGAAGGAGCGCCCGTTCATGCTGAAGTAGTCCATGTCGCCCTCTTCGGTGGGCATGCCGCCCTTGCCCGGCTTGTCGGCATACTTCGAGTCCCAGGTGGAGAGCATCATGATGTGGTCGCGGGTGACCTTCTTTTCTGCCTTGATCGGTTTTTTGGGATCGACGATAAACGGCCCCCACATGCCGCGGATGCCCACGTGTTCGTTCACGTTCACGTGGCAGTGGTACCAGTGGGTACCAGCGGGATCGGCCTTGAATTTGTAGGTAAACGACTCGCCCGGCTCAATGGCCTTCTGGGTGATGGACGGCACCCCGTCCATTTTCCAGGTGCCTTTTTGCAGCATGCCGTGCCAGTGCACCGTGTGGGGCAGGGCGGTCATGTTGATCACGGTAATGCTGACGTCATCCCCCTCCTGCACGTGGATCAGGGGACCGGGCACCTGGCCGTTGAAGGCGAAGGTGTGGTACTTGAGGCCAGCGGCCACCTGGATATACACATCCTCGATGGTCATTTCGAATTCGTGCTGGGCAGCGCTGGCGCTTGCCGCACCGGACAGCAGAAGACAAACACCAGCAGCAAGTGCAGTGCACCTGCTGAAGACAGCAGAAAACCCGTTCATGACAACCCTCCATGAAGATGAAAATCTGGAGCTGAACTCAATTTGTATCACGGGATGATTGATCTATTCCTTGATACAAATCAAGGAATAGATCAAAAAGAGGAAAAATGCGAAAAAACCGGGCTTTATGAGGCGGTCAACTGGCCTTTTGAGAGGGCGGAGAGGGCGGATTCGTCGGTGACCCGGAACTGCCGTCCGTCCAGCGCCACCATGCCGTCTGCCTGCAGGGAGGCCAGGGTGCGCGACAGGGTTTCCGGGGTCAGCCCCAGTTGCGAGGCCATGGTTTTTTTGGAAACGTCCAACCGGCCGTTGCCGGACGTGGCCGTCAGGTCCACAAAAAACCCGGCCACCCGTTGCCGCGCATCAAACAGGGACAGCCGCTCCACCTTGACCACCAGGTTGTGCATCCGCACGGACAGGGAGGCAATCATGCCAAACAGGCACCGGGGCCGGGCCTCTAAAAATGCCAGAAACGGCTTTTTGGGGAAAAACAGAAAGCGGCTGTTCTCCAGGGTTTCGGCGTGGACCGGAAACGGCACATCAGCAAATACCGCCGCCTCGGCAAACGACTGACCGGGGCGGATGACCTCGATCACATGTTCGCGCCCGTCAGCGGCAATTTTGTACAGGCGCACCATGCCGGAGTGCACCATGTAAAACCCCGCACACGCCTCTCCCTGCTGGAACAGAACCGCCCCCTTGGGATGATTTTCCTCCCGGGCCAGTGCCGCAAGCTGCGGAAATTCGTCATCGGGCAGGCCCGCAAACAGGCCGTGTTCCTTCAGCCGTTCGGCCACGGGATTCACAACGGAGTTTGCAGGGGAGTTCACGGTCAACCGCCTGCTTTATCGGGGGCCATGGCCAGCCCGGACTCCGTGGGTACATTCCCGCCGGGGCGGTGAATGCGTCCCAGCCGGGTCGGGTCCAGCAGGATAATGTGCCCGCCCTCATCCGCCAGCAGCCCCTCCTTTTTAAAGGCGCTTACCAGGCGGATGGTGGTCTCCAGAGTGGCGCCAATCACCTCGGCGATCTCTTCTCTGGTCAGCCGCAGGCGGATGCGAATGCCGTTTTCCACGTGCTCGCCCTCGTCGCTCGCCAACTCCAGCAAAAACTCCACCAGCCGCAGACGCGCGTCCTTGGTCGCCAGGCTCCCTACCCGTTGCTCGGTCCTGTACAGGGCGTCGGACAGGCGCTGCACCAGGGTCATCAACATCGAAGGATACCCTTTCAGGTAGTCCATCAATACCGGCTTTGGCAGAAAGCAGACCACAGCCTCCTCCATGGCCTGAGCGGTCACCGAGTAGCGGCCATCCTCCCGGAACAGGTCGGTCTCCGCCAGGGTGCGGCCGGTGCCCAGGATGCGGACGATGGTCTGGCGGCCCACGCGCCCGGCGCTAACCAGTTTGACCTTGCCGGAACAGACGTTATACAGGCCGGTGCTGGCGCTGCCCTCATGAAAGATCACGTCGCCCTTCTGGTACCGGGACGCCACCCGCTGATCGGCTAACTCGTGCAGGGCCTCTTCACTCAGGGTGGCCCAGACGGTTTGATCGCAAATCCGGCAACCCTGACATTGGGGAATGGTGGTTTTCGACATACAGTCTTTCAACGCTCCATCTACAAAGTCGACACGAAGCCGCGCGGCACGGTCTGCCGCACACCCGAAACAAAACACCCAGCACGTGACAAACAACAACCAACGGGATAACAAACAGCAGAAACCGTGCCGTAGCGGGCGTAAGCCCCGGGCATTCCCGCGGACGCCCGCCACAGGCGCGGCGGAACTTTATCATACACCGGTCATACATTTCTCAGCGGCACAATATGACGGACATCATACGGGGCATACCGCCCCATAACGGGGCATTGTGCCCCGATAACTGGTTGTTTCAAACCGGGTGCCTGACAAAATAAATCGTTTCAAAAAATCCGGAAAAACCGATAACGAACTTGCTGATACGCAAGTCAGCCCGACGGTTGCGCGCAGTTGCCCGGTGCGCGTCGGGCGTGCAGATCACGGTTGGCACATCTTATGAAAGGGATAGAGAGTGCAGAAGGAGGTTTCGGGATGACGCAGGACAAAACATCATATTCCGTCCTGGTCGTGGACGACGATCCGGAAATGACCGATATGCTGGTCACCGTGCTGGCCGACGCCGGATATGGGGTAGAGGCCGCATCCAGCGGCCCTGCGGCCCTGAGCGCAGTGCGCGCCCATCCGCCCGACCTGGTGGTCACCGACCTGTCCATGCCGGAAATGGACGGCCTGGATCTGGTGGAATCGGTACGGGCCGACCAGCCCGGCACCCACTTTATCCTGCTGACCGCGTTTGGCGACTGGCCGAGTTACTGTCGCGCCCAGGATCTGGAAGTGGAAGGGTACCTGAGCAAACCCGTTTCCATGGAACAGTTGCTTGCCGACGTGGCCCGCATCCTGGACCCTTCTGCTGAAGAAACATGAACCCGCAAGGACAAAGGACAAGAAAATGCTGGCAGTCAAAGATGTGTTAACCAAAAACGTAGTCACCATCACCCTGGACACCCCGGTGCGGGAAATTGCCTCCACCATGGACGAAAAGCGCATCGGTAGCGTGTTTGTCACCGATGTGGAAGGGCAGGTGGTCGGCATCGTCACCGAGTCGGATGTGGTCCGCAAGGTGGTGGCGGGTGACCGGATTCCGTATGTGACCAAAGCTTCCGAGGTGATGAGCGCCCCGCTGGTCACCATCGACGTCAACGAGAGTATTTATCAGGCGCAGGAGCTAATGGATCAAAAGCGCATCCTGCATCTGGGAGTCACCCACGAGGGGAAATTTGTGGGCATGATTTCCATCCGCGACCTGATTCATCCGTACGAACACTTTGAACGAGGCACCTCCTGGGTATAGGATTCTGCGGGGGAGTTGACCGTTTAAACTGTTTTGGGAGACACGTCATGAAGCGATTCCTCGCCCTGTTGGCCGTTCCGGCCATGCTAGTGGGCGTCTGGGGTACCGGGTATGCAATGGAAGACAATCAGGTGAAGCTGGGTGAAGATCTGGTAGAGCACCTGGGGTGCCTTTACTGTCACGGTCTGGGTGGAAAAAAGGGGATTGACAACCCCAATGCAAAACGTCGGTACGTACCCGCCTGGGATGAAAAGGAGTTCATCGAACGCTACCCGGTGGCTGACGGCGTGCGCTATGTGATCACCAACGGGCGCTTCCCCGAAAAAGCCCGTGGGGCCACAAGCAGCCCCATCCCCATGCCGCCGTGGGGCAACCGGCTCTCCGAAGATGAGATGGACGCGATTGTCGCCTACATCTGGTCCCTGCGGGAGACCCCCACGTCGTCCCATGCCAAAGGCGGGCGCGGATCGATTCCGACGCCGGACGACAAGGCCATCGCCGCCCGTCAGGCCATGCTGACGGCCAACGGGGATGAAGCGGCGGATGACACGGCGGGCCAAATGGTCCCGGCGGGCCCACCGGGCTCCCCGGTGGCATTGGGCCAGGGGCTGGTGGAGCACCTGGGGTGCCTCTACTGCCACGGTCTGGGGGGTCGGCAGGGCATCGACAATCCCAATGCCGAGCGCAAGTACATCCCCGCCTGGGATGAAAAGGAGTTCATCGAACGCTACCCGGTGGATGCCGGCGTGCGCTCCGTGATCACCAACGGGCGCTTTCCCGATAAGGCCCGCGGGGCCAAAGGCAGCCCTATCCCCATGCCGCCGTGGGGCAATCGGCTCTCCAAGGAGGAGATGGACGCCATCATCGCCTACATCTGGTCCCTGCGGGAGACCCCGGTAGAGTCCCACGACAAGGGCGGGCGCGGCGGAGTCCACTAGGAGCGCACCCATGCTGACTCTGGGCAACATCATGGCCACCACCGCCTTCCGGGTAGACGCCGACACGTCTGTCCGGGAGGCGGCCCGCATCATGGGCGACATGGAGCTGGGCAGCATCCTGATCACCCGCGCAGGCAAGATCGAGGGCATCGTCACCGAGACCGACATGGTCCGCCGGGTGCTCGCCCGGGACATGAATCCGGACTCCCACAAGGTGGATGAGGTCATGTCTTCCCCGCTGCTCACGGCAGACGTGGGCACCACCGTGGATGAAGCCAAAGAGCGCATGGACCGGGAGCGCATTCGCCACCTGCTGGTCACCGAGGGGGAGGAAATCCGCGGCATCGTCTCCATCCGCGACCTGATCCACAAGCCCCGCCTGACCCGCTCATAACACCCAGGACCCCCGGCCACCTGGGCCGCTAAGTACCTGTGCGTTTATAAAAACCGGTACACTGCTGTGCATGCGGGTTGGCACCAAACTCACCTTGGCGGTCGGCACGGTACTGGTGTGCGTGGGCATCGGCTACGGCATTTTTTATCTCATCGCCAAACAGCATTACGTGACTGACACCCTGGCCGCACACGCCAGGCAGGCCGCGTTGTTTGTGGAATCGCTCCAGCGCGAGGGCCTGCCTGACGACGCCCTCACCCGCACGGTTAGCCGCGTCTCCACCCACATGGGCATTCAGCAATTGCGGCTGACCCGCGTGGGCGGGGAGGTGGCGCTCACCTGGCCGGACACCGCAAACGTGCCGTGGCCGGATGTGCCGTCAGCGCAGGCAGAGCCACTCAGCCACATGCTGGAAAATGGCACCACACCGATGCTGCTGTACGTCCACCCGCTTACGCAAGGGGGACACCTGTCCCTGGTGGTCGCCTACACCGATCACGACGACGTGCTGTTTTCCGGCAGCAATATCAATATTGCGCTGGTGGCCATGGTCACCCTGGCCCTGCTGGTGGTGGTGTCCACCCTGTCCGGACAAAATATCGCCGCGCCCCTGTCACGCCTGACCCGCTCGGTGGAACGGTTCGGGACAGGGGAGTTGACCGTACGGCACCCGGAAGCGGAACCCGGAGAGATCGGTCTGCTGGCGGAGCGCTTTAACCTGATGGCCGCAACCATCGAGCAGCAGACCGGCGAGCTGGTGCGCGAGCGGGAGTACGAGCGCAGTGTGGTCCAGAACGTGTTCAGCGGCATTGTCGGCATCGACCGGGAGGGTCATGTTTCCACCTGGAACCAGTCCATGGCCGAGCGCTACGCCTATCCGCCCGACGAGGTGTTGGGCCAGCCCGTGGAGTCCTTATGTCCCAAGGTTTTTGACAAACGCACCGTGGAGTCAGCCCGCGCCCTGATCAATGGCGAAACGGACGCGTTCGACCGGGAAGGGGTGCACCACGAAACCACCCGGGTCGGCCCGCGCATCATGGATATTCGCGGGCGCGCCATCGCCGACGGACAGGGGGGGGTACAGGGAGCGGTGCTGGCGGTGGAGGACCGCACCGACCGGTTGCGCCTCACCGAACAGCTGCGCCACACGGAAAAACTGGCCACCGTGGGGCAACTGGCCGCAGGGCTTGCCCACGAGATCGGCACCCCGCTCAACGTCATCAGCGGACGCGCCGAGTTCGTCCTCAAAAAACTGCCGGAAAACGCCGATCTGCGGCGGCACCTGACCCGCATCATCGGGCAGATTGACCGCATCTCCGGCATCGTGTCCCAGATGCTGGTGTTCGCCCGCAAGCAGCCGCCCAACCGGGCAAAAGTGGAACTGGCCCAACTGGTCGATATGGTCACCGAACTGCTCTCGCTGCAAATGGAGAAGGCCCGCATCGAAGTGGTCAGCCAGATTGCGCGCGACCTGTCGTTAAAGGCCGACCCGGACCAACTCCAGCAGGTGATCATGAATCTGCTGATCAACGCCACCCAGGCCATGGTAAGCGGTGGCCGTATTGAGATACAGGCCTCCGCCCTGTGCATACCGGACCGGGGCGGGACCACCTTTGTGCGCATCAGTTTTACGGACACCGGACCCGGCATGTCCCAATCCGTAGCGAAACGTATTTTTGATCCGTTTTTCACCACCAAGGAGCCGGGTCGCGGCACCGGCATGGGACTCACCGTCTCCCACGGCATCATCACCTCCCACGGCGGCTGGATCGAGGTGGAAAGCAAGCCGGGAGTCGGCAGCACCTTTACGGTCTACCTGCCCCAGGAAGGTGCGCAGGAAGATACCGATGCACAAAGCGCAACGGCGCAAAGCGCCGCAAAAACCGGGAAGACCGGCTAGGTGAGTGCGCCCGCAAACAGCGCTGACGGACTGGCCCGTATTCTGATCGTCGACGACGATCCGGAGATGGCCGAACTGCTGGCCGAAATCCTCACCGACGAGGGGTACCACGCCCGCACCGCTACAAGCGGTCGTGAGGCGTTGTGGATGATGAACTCGGTGGCCTTTTCCCTGGTCATTACCGATCTGCGTATGCACGGCATGTCCGGCATGAAACTGCTGGCCGAGATACGCACGCACCACCCGCACACGGCCACCATCATGATCACCGCTTTCGGCACCATCAATACCGCCATCGAAGCCATGCGCGAGGGGGCGTACGACTACATTACAAAACCGTTCAAGACCGACGTCATCCTGGCCGTGGTGCACCGGGCCATGGAAAAAGTCGGCTTGCAAACCCAGGTACGCACGCTCACCGACACAGGCACGGGCAGCTTTCACGATATGATCGGCACCGACCCCGCCATGCAGCGGCTGTTCGACTACATCCAGCGCATCGCCAAAAGCCCGGCCAGCGTGCTGATCACCGGGGAGTCGGGCACCGGCAAGGAACTGGTGGCCCGCGCCATTCACAACGAAAGCAGACGGGACGGACCCGTGGTGCCGGTCAACTGCGCCGCGATTCCCGAAAACCTGCTGGAAGGGGAGTTTTTTGGCGTTAAAAAGGGGGCCTACACCGATGCCCGGGAAGACCGCAAAGGACTGATCGAGGCCGCCCAGGGCGGCACCCTGTTTCTGGATGAGGTGGGGGAGATTCCGGCACCGCTGCAAGGCAAGCTGCTGCGCGTGCTGCAAGACCATCTGGTGCGCCGGGTGGGCGATACCCGCGAAACCAAAATCGACGTGCGCTTTATTGCCGCAACCAACGCCGACCTGAAACAACGGGTGGCGGATGGCCTGTTTCGGGAAGATCTGTACTGGCGGCTCAATGTGATCCCCATTCATCTGCCGCCCCTGCGCGACAGGCAGGCCGATATTCCGCTGCTGGCCCAGTCGTTGGCCGTACATTTCGGGCAGGAAAACGACAAACAGCTTGCCGGGGTGGACGCGGCGGCCATGGAGCGTCTGGTGCGCCACCCGTGGCCGGGCAATATTCGGGAGCTGGCCAACAGCATGGAGCGGGCCGCCATTCTCACCCGCGGGCCGTACATCACCACGGACGACCTGCCGGAAGATACCGGCGCACCCGCCGCCGTGCCGGGAGACCGCAGACAGGGGGGCGATACCCTGCCCGGTGGCGTAACCCTGGAGGAGATGGAGCGCACCTATATCCTGCGGGTGCTGGCCGAGTCGGACGACAACCGCACCCTGACCGCAAAGCGCCTGGGTATTGACCGCAAGACCCTGTACCGGAAGCTCAAAGCATACGGCATGGATGGCTGACTTACCGGGATACACGCAAATACACTTGGCGGAACAAACCACGGGACGTATCATCATGCCCCATGACTAAAGTGTCCCGCCCTGCGCTCTACCTGATTGACGGCTATGCCCAGGTCTATCGCGCCTTTTTTGCGATCCGCGGCTTCTCCACCAGCCGGGGCCTGCCCACCAACGCCGTGTACGGCTTCGCCACCATCATGGGCAAGCTGCTGGGCGAACATAAACCGGATGCGGTCATCGTCTGCTTCGATGCCAAGGGCAAGAATTTCCGGCACGACAAGTACCCGGACTACAAAGCCACCCGCCAGAAAATGCCGGACGACCTGGTCGTACAGTTGCCGTACGTACGCAGGCTGGTCACCGCCATGAACCTGAAACAGGTGGAGATGGAAGGGTTTGAGGCCGACGACCTGATCGGCACCCTGGCCATGCGCGGCGTCGCCGACGGCTACGACGTCACCATCGTCTCGGGCGACAAGGACATGATGCAACTGCTGGG
This sequence comes from uncultured bacterium, assembly GCA_965371175.1. Classification (GTDB taxonomy): domain Bacteria; phylum Nitrospirota; class JACRHL01; order JACRHL01; family JACRHL01; genus CBDUXI01. Next base: position 8,194 of record CBDUXI010000050.1, on the reverse strand, counting down.
CGACCACGTACGCATGTACGACGCCATGAAAGACCGCTTTTCCGGTATCGCCGAAGTAAAGGAAAAATTCGGCGTGGAGCCGGCCCGGGTGATCGACGTCATGGGCCTCATGGGCGATAGCTCCGACAACGTGCCCGGCATTCCCGGCGTGGGGGAGGTGACCGCCAAAAAGCTCATCGACCAGTTTCATACGCTGGATGCGGTGATCGAAAATGCCAACGAAATCAAGGCCAACGGGGTGCGCGCCAAGGTGCTTGAACATGGCGAGCTGGCGCGCCTGTCCCGGGAACTGGTCACCATCCGCACCGACCTTACGGTGGATATCGCCCCGGCGGATGCCACCGTAAACGGGCCGGATGCGGAAGGTTTGACCGAGCTGTACCGGGAGCTGGAGTTCACCCGCCTGCTGGCCACGGTGGAGCGGCCGTCCGACAGCGCCAGGTCCGCAAACAAAAAATACCGCAAGGTCACCGATGCGCGGTTGCTGACCCACTTGATCGCCCGCATCCGCACCGCAGGGGCAGTCAGCGTCGATCTGGAGACCACGGGCCTGGACCCCATGCGGGCCGATATCGTGGGCGTGGCCCTGTCGATCACCCCCGACGAGGGGTACTACATTCCCGTGGCCCATACCGGCGAGGGGGCGGACGAACAACTCCCCAAAGTCGACGTACTGGAACAACTGCGGCAGGTTTTGGAATCGGACGACATCGCCAAGATCGGGCAGAACATCAAGTACGACCTGAACGTGTTTCACCGGGCAGGCATTGCCCTGGCCGGGGTGCGCTTCGATACCATGGTGGCCGCCTACCTGCTCAACCCCAACCGGCGCAGCCACGGGCTGGACAACCTGGCCCTGGAGTACGAAAACCACCGCATGATCCCGTACACGGAGGTGGCGGGAAAGGGAGCCAAACAGATCCCGTTTGCGGAAGTTGCGGTGGATATCGCCACCCCGTACGCCGCCGAGGATGCCGAGGTGACCCTGCGGCTGCAACACACCCTGGCCCCGAAACTGAAAGAAGAACGGCTCTCCGACCTGTTTGAAACCATGGAGATGCCACTCCTGCCGGTGCTTGCCCGCATAGAGCAAAACGGCTTTTTAATCGACGTGCCGTACCTTGCCGCCATGTCAAAGGAGATGGCAGTACACATCGACCAGCTGGAAAAGGAGGTCCACGCACTGGCCGGGGAAGAATTCAACGTGGCCTCCCCCAAGCAGTTGCAGGTCATCCTGTTTGAAAAGCTGGGGCTAAAACCCGGCAAAAAAACCAAGACCGGCTACTCCACCGACGAGGAGGTGCTGTCCAAACTCGCCCGGGAACACCCGTTGCCGGAAAAAATCCTGTCCCTCCGGCAGTACGCCAAGCTGAAAAGCACCTATGTGGACGCCATTCCCGGTCTGGTGCATCCGGATACCGGGCGCATCCATACCTCGCTCAATCAGGCGGTGGCGGCCACCGGCCGCCTGTCGTCGTCCGACCCGAACCTGCAAAACATTCCCATCCGCACCGAAGAGGGCCGCCGCATCCGCCGCGCCTTCATCTGCCCGCAAGGCCGCGTACTGGTGTCCGCCGATTACTCCCAGATTGAACTGCGTATTCTGGCCCACGCGGCCAAAGATGCCGCCCTGATCGAGGCGTTTTCCGCCGGGGAGGATATCCACCGGCGCACCGCCTCCGAGGTGTTCGGCATTCATGAGGCGCTGGTCACCGACGAGATGCGGCGGGCCGCCAAAGCCGTCAACTTCGGCATCATCTACGGCATGGGGGCGTTCTCTCTGGCCCAGGACCTGGGGGTGTCGCAAAGGGAGGCCAAAGAGACCATCGAACGCTATTTCGACACCTACTCGGGCGTGAAAACCTGGATCGAAAGCACCCGCGCACAGGCAACACAGGACGGTTTTGTCACCACCTTGTACGGGCGTCGCCGGGAGATCCCGGAGCTGGCCATGAAAGGCGCGCAACTCAGGGCGCTAGGGGAGCGCACCGCCACCAACACGGTGATTCAGGGTACCGCCGCCGACATCATCAAGCACGCCATGATCCAGATCGACCGGCGTCTGACGGAAGGAGATTTTTCCGCTAAGATGCTCCTGCAGGTACACGATGAGCTGATCTTCGAGGTGGATGAAAACAAGGCGGACGCCCTGGAGGCCATGGTGAAAGAAGAGATGGAAGGCGCAGCGGAGCTGGCAGTCACCCTCACGGTGGATGTGGGCCGGGGTGCCAACTGGCAGGAGGCCCACTAGCTTTATGCCTAAAGCGCCGACACCCTGCCCGTTCTGCGGCGCATCCCTGTCGATCGAAGGGATTGTCCCGCGCAAGGAAGCCTGCCCTGCATGCCATCGCGACCTGCACGCCTGCGAAGCATGCGGCCTGTACGATACGACCGCCCACAACAAATGCCGGGAACCCAAGGCCGAATGGCAACCCAAGCGGGACCGGAGTAATTTTTGCGATTTTTTTGAGATCGCCACCGGCGGCCCCGCCACAGGCGAAGGGGAACAAAAAGAGACCGCACGCAAGTCACAACTGGACGACCTGTTTAAAAAATTTTAGAGCCTGTTAACCCGAGGGGGCAAAGCGATGAGCGATCAGGAGGGGGTGCCGGTACAGATCAGCGAAACGCCGCCGGAGGGGGAGATGGGCGTCAGCGTGTTCGTCTATCGGGACGAGGGTCGGGAACCGGCTTTTTTTCTTAAGCGGCCCGCGAGCGACGCGCCGTACAACATGCCACATCTGTGGGGCCCCACCCCAGACGGCCAGCTATGGCAGTCCAACCTGAAAAATGTAGCGCGCCCCCTGCCCCTGTACCGGATCCGCACGATCCTTGACCGGTACGACCAGCCGGTGGTGTTTCACCGTAGCGAGCGGGACGTGTTTGCCGCCACCCAGGCGGGGCTGGCCGGGGTGCATACCACTTCGGTTATGGGACAGGGGTACGCCCGCGCCTCCGACTTTGCGGCGCTTGCCGGGCGGGACGTGGTGATCTGCGAAGACAAAAACCCGGAAGGGGAGTCGTACGCTCACGAGGTGGCCTCCCTGGCCCGGATTGTATCGGCCCGGGCGGTGGAAATCGTGCGCCTGCCGGGGCTTGCCGACACGGAAGGCGTGATCGACTGGCTAAATAAAGGCGGCGGCAGCGACGAATGGGACCGCATCCTGTCCGCCCGGCTCGGCAGCGGTGCCTCCGGATCGGTACGGGCAGAAACCACACCGATCGAAACACCGGAAGCGGAAGCACCACCGCTGGAAGCGACCCCGGTCACGGCAAAAAAACCGGCTCGCCCGGCCAGAAAAAGAGTCGTTCCCGCGCCAGAAAAAGGGGCTTTTCGCGATCCTGTGCCCCTGCCCGACGGGATCAGCCCCGTGGCACCGTTTACCGCCGACCTGCTCCCGGAAGCCGTGCGCCCGTATGTCATGGAGGTCGCCCGCAAAAACGGTATCGCCCCCGACTACCCGGCTGCGGCGATGGTTGCCGCACTGGGCGCTGTCATTGGCCGCCGGGTGGGTATTCATCCGACACCGGGCAAGGCCGCACGCGTGGTCCCCACCCTGTGGGCCGCCTTGCTATACGACAGCCCCCTGGCCATGGAATCGCCCGCCATCCCCCAGATACTGGAACCACTGACGATGCTGGCTGCGGACGCCCACGCCGAATTTGTGGAAAAACAGCGCACCCACCAGGTACGGCAGGCCGCCTATGACGCCGCCAGAAATGCCTGGGCCCAGCAGGTTGAGCAGGCCGCCCGCGCAGGAAAAAACACCGATGAGTTGCTGGCAAAGCACCCAACAGCGCCCGAGCCGCCAAGGCAGCGGCGCTACCGGACCAGCACCGGCAGCGTGGAAAAACTGATCGCGCTCATGAACGACAACCCCCGCGGCCTGATGCTGTTTCGGGACGACCTGTCCGCCTGGCTGGGGTCGCTTGCACGCACAGGGCGCGAGGGGGAGCGGCACTTTTTTCTGGCGTGTGCAGGCGGTGTCGAATCCAGCCTGGATTACGACGGCGGGCCGTCCGGCACCCTGCACTGCCACGCGCCGGGCCTTGCAGTACTGGGCGGGGCCCATGCGGACACCTACCGCAAACTGGTCACCCGGGACACAGGCAGCCTGGGACAGTTGGCCAGCCGCTTTGGCCTGACCGTCTGCCCGGACAGCCCGATGCAACCGGACAGGGCCGATGGGACGGATGCAGAAGGGGGGGACGGGAACCGGGTACACCCGTTGTTCCAGCGGCTGGACAGCCTGCGGCTGCCTGCGGGAGAGACCACCTCCCTGCAGTTTGACGAGGCGGCGAGGGAAATAGCCGATCGCTGGATGGCCGGGCTGGAAACACGACTGACCCACATGCCGGACCTGCTTTTTGCGGCGCATCTTGCCACCCACCGGCAGTTGATGCCGGCCCTGGCCCTGATCTTTCATCTGGTGGAGGTGGCGGAAGGGGACGGACAGCTACGCCCGGTCACTGCCCCGGCCACCCGTCTGGCAGCCAGCTGGTGCGACTATCTGGCCACCCACGCCGGACGCCTGTACGGCACCGCCGAAGCGGCCCATGTGGAAGGGGCTCGGGTGCTGCTCTCCCGGCTGGTGGCGGGAGAGGTTGCCAGCCCGTTCAAGGTGCGCGATATCTACCGCAGGCACTGGACCCGCCTGTCCACCCCGGAGGTTGCCCAGGCCGCCGTGCGGGTGCTGGAACAACACGCATACCTTGCCGCCACACCACTGCCCACCACCGAACGGGGCGGCAAACCCACCCGGCTTTACCACCTGAACCCCAGTGCGCTGGATGCCGGTGCGGCAACCGGAACGCCCGCCATGCCCGCATAAATCCAGACGGCGCAAGTGCCCGTGGCGCAAGGCCCGGAGACACCTGACAAAGTCCGGCTAAACGTTCTTCAAAAACGGACCGAAAAGATGGGGTAGGCGGCGGAAACCACTGATCCGCTCACCCGTCTGCACATGAAGACGGGCGCGGTAAGCCATGGGGCTTTGTCGATGAACGATTCAAAACAGGATACCCCCTTCTTTAACTGGAGCCGGCGGAAAAATCTGCGGGTCGAGGTGCACACGAAGCTGGTGCTGGACAGCCCCATCGGGAAAATGGACAGCACCCTGCAGGATTTGAGTATCGGTGGCATGTTCGTCACCTGCGACAAGCCGCTGCCGGTCGGCTCCCACTGCGGCACCAACCTGCGCGTTAAAAGCGACGGAACCATCCACAATCTACGCCTGGACGGAGAGGTGGTCCATCAGCGCGACGGCGGCATGGGCATCAGCTTCCACAGCCTGCCCAAGGACACCGAAGAGGTGATCCAGATGATTGTGAATCTGGTCGTCGCACAGGCACCCATCGAACGCTAACCCGCCGCATCCCCCTCCGGCCAGAGGGCCCGAATAAATATCCGGGTGCATTTGCCACAAATTTTCCTGTAGTATCGCGCACTTGATCTTTGCAGGGATTGTGCCGATACGTCTCTCGCGAAGGTCAAAAACAGGGAGGTGCTCCGGGCCAGGGACGGCCCACCACCTTCTTGTTTTGGCCTGACTCATTCCGGCCCACCCGCCCCCAGCCCGCCTAGTTGCGCCAGATACGCTCCCACCATTTTTTCGGGGCGGGCGGCTCCACCATGCCAATCTTTTCCCGGATGTCGCCGATCTTCCAGCCGGTCAGGTTTGCCAGCGCCTGGGCCTCCCGTTCCTGCCGTTCCGGCAACCTCGTCTCGAAATACTGCTCCCCCGCCTCGCAGGTGGCCTCGCCGGTAAACGGGTGGCGCAGCACGTAGCGGCCCTGAAAATTTTCGCGGTCTGACGTCTGGTTAAACATCAAATCTTCCGGAAACCGGTCCGCGTCGTAGCGCACGTGCAGGCGGGTGACAAATACGTTTTGCGCGCCCCCCGGAGCCGATCTCTGGGGCCGCATTCTGGGGTCTCTGGGCGCGGCATCATCCACCCAGAACACCCCCAGCCCGCGCAACTCTTCCTGCGACAGGGGATCTGCGGCGCACGGGTCGCACCAGTTCATGTCCCAGGCGTATTCCAGAAACACCGCGCGCATGTCCTCTTTTTTTACCTGGGTGGAAAACATGTCCCGGTAAAAGTCGCCGAATTCGTCCTTCACGAATACCGGGATGTCCGTGCCGGTGGGCAGCTTGACGGTGCGGTAATTACTGGTTTCCACCCGCCCTTTTTTGGTGAGGGTGTAGATAAACAGCTCCTGGGGGCCGTCGGCGTTGAGCGTGCCCAGACGGATCGGCAGCATGAACTTTTTGGACTCATACGCCACCTGCAACGGGCGCAGATAGGTAAAGCCGGTTTTCGCCTGTTCCGCCAGATTCACCTTGGCCACAAAAAAGCGCATGCCCTGCTTGATGTAGCTGCCCAGCACCTTGGCCGCGCCTTTGGGCAGCTTGTATCCCTCGTCCGTGAGCCAGGTGGCCAGCCCGTCCGACTGTTCGGCGGACAGGATCAGGATGTCGTACTCGCCCACCGTGTAGCTGGCCTCGATGGTGACGCCCAGGCTGCGGGCGCGGGTGGTGGCTGCCGATTCAGGGAGATCTGTGGCGATCCCCATGCTGAACTTTCTCAAGACCCGTATATTGCACGGGTCCTCATCGAAATATTCCACCAGCCGGGGCGCGGTGTAGGCGTCCAGATGGTCGATGAGGGCGTTTTCGGCCACGTGGATCTGCCCTTCCTCGATAAACGTGGGCACCGGGATGACGATGGCGAATTCCTGCGGATCACCCTTGAAATCGTTGGCCATGGTCATCACCGTGCGATCTTCATCGCGCACCAGCACGACACGGGAAGCGTTGTTAAACAACGAGGCGTCGGCCTTGGCCACATAAAATCCGCAGAAGGCGCGGACTTCATCGACAGACCAGAGCAGGGCAAACAGAGTAAAAATCGCCAACGCCACGGGGGCCAGTTTCTTGTGTCGCATGAATGTTCTCCCGGAAGGGGGTAAGGGGGGACGGTCCGACCAGTCAAAGCGCGGGTTCGGCAGCAGTCGGTCAATCAACGGCACCAGTGGGGCCAGTGCCACCAGCGCCCAGATGGGGGCGCTGCGCACGTGCAGGCCAAACTGCAGCCACACGGTGGCAGCCGCCACCAGCACGGCAAACAGCACGCGCCCGGCGCGGGCATCCGGCGTGCTTTTCGGATCAGAAATCATATAGAAGGCAAACAGCACCAGCGCGCCGTTGGTGAGCTGATGCACGGGGATGGAGGGCGGGTCACCCAGCCAGACGGCACGGGCCATAATCAGCGCGGCGTAGGCGGTTAGATACGCCAGGGTGATATCCGCCGTGCGGGCGCGAGTCGCCACCAGCCCCCCCGCACAGGCGAGCAGAAAGGCAAAGGTGGCGGTGGCTCCCCACTGACCGGGGCTGATCCATGCACTGCCGGTAACCAGCACTGCTACGGCAAGGCCAAAGGCGGACGGATTAAAAATATGCTTGCCGTTTGCCCGGATCAGAAACTTGCTTCCCACCGCAACGGCCGCAGCCAGCGCCGCCACCCACAGGTGGTTGGTGCGTAGCAACAGGATCAGGCTGCCACCGGTAATCAAGGCGCTGGCAGGAAAAACAAACGGCAGAGCCAAAAGGCGCGTCCCCGCAAACTGCACGGCCACCACGGTTATGATGATAACCAGCGCGGTTGCCGGGGCAAGCCCCAGGTCCAGCCACACGGCCCCGTAAGCCATCAGCCCCAACAGCACTGCCGCCTGAAAAACCCGTGCGTCCATATGAATTTTTCGGCGCCTCCCCCTGTAAAACAACCGGTTGCGAACGCTCTGGATTGTAGGCGGTTTTACGGAAAAGAAAAAGGCGGCAGCCGGTAATGCCCGACTGCCGCCTTTTATCTGGTACTCCCAAGGGGAATCGAACCCCTGTTTCCGCCGTGAGAGGGCAGCGTCCTAACCGCTAGACGATGGGAGCAATATGGCTGGGGGACAAGGATTCGAACCTTGGTTGGCGGAGTCAGAGTCCGCTGTCCTGCCACTAGACGATCCCCCAGGGAAATGCTCGTTCCCTGTGCGGGCTGGCCCGTAAAATCGTGCCCGCTGGAACCGTCCATTCTAATTTTTAGCCTCCTGTTAGTCAACCAAATCCACGCCGCTACGGCGTGGGCTGTGCTACCATGCGTGCCCGCAAGCGCCCGTAGCTCAGCTGGATAGAGCACCAGAC
>CBDUXI010000049.1:0-20036 GCA_965371175.1 uncultured bacterium | reverse complement strand
CGTAGCTCAGCTGGATAGAGCACCAGGCTTCGAACCTGGGTGTCGCACGTTCGAGTCGTGCCGGGCGCGCCACTCTTATTATCCTGTTCCCATGCCTCACCGACCCGGCTCTGACCCCATGCACCACAAGGAACCCACCTGATGCGCCGGGAACATCTGGCGAAATTTTCCGTACGCATTGCAGGGGGCACCGACGGACAGGGGGGCGGGAGTGGCCCGGTGGCCGTCTTTCTGCACGGCTACGGCGCACCGGGGGGGGATCTGGCCACCCTGGCGCGGGAGTTGGGCCATCCAAACGATCTGCGCTACGTGTTTCCGGAAGCGCCCATCCTGCTGGCCCAGGGGTTTGTGGACTCCAGAGCCTGGTGGCATATCGACTGGGAAGCCCGCGAACGGCAAGTGCTGGAAACCGGCGAACTGGACCTTTCGGACGAGGTGCCGGACGGGCTGGCTGTTGCAAGAGAGCAGGTAGACACCCTGCTTGCCGCCATCCACGAACGGCTGGGAACCCGCCCGGAGACGACGATTTTAGGCGGCTTTTCCCAAGGGGCCATGCTGGCTTGCGACGTGGCCCTGCGGGCCGAAACAGCCCCCCGCGCACTGGTGCTGATGTCGCCCACCCTGCTGGCCAAAGCCCAGTGGCGGCCGCTGGCCCAAAAGCGGGCGCAGATGCCGGTATTTATGAGTCACGGCACCGCCGACCCGGTATTGCCGTACCCCATGAGCGAAAAGTTGATGCGTCTGCTTACTGATGCGGGGATGCACGTGGAATGGGTGCCCCATCCCGGCGGGCACGAAATTCCGCCCCGGGTCACCCGCCCCCTGGCCGCCTTTCTGCATCGGTACGCGCACCCCTGACCGCTCCCTACGTTCCGCCGAATCCGGTGGAAAACCGTTGCATAAACAGGGAAAAGCGCCTGAAATAAATATACGTGTAAGATGGTTTGCATTCCTGAAGGCACCTTAGCATCCCACTGCAGCCGCGTGAGCCGGGGGCAGCGGCGCCAATCGGCGCGGAGTGGGGCGGGCAGACCAAGGAGGGGACATGGGTGGGATCCGAACTGCGACAGGCGGTGCATATTTCAGGGGTGCGGGCAAGCGGGCGGGCCGGCTTGCGGCAAAGTCTTCCGCGCGCGCGGCCAAAGAACTGCTGGAAACCCTGCTGGAGGGCTGTCAGGCACCGGTCACGGTACGCCTGTGGAACGGCGAGGCACTGCAACTGAGTGCGTCACCCCGCTGTGCCGTGGCTTTCCGGCATCCGGGCGCCCTGCGGCAGATGGTGCTGAAGCGGGACGTGCTGGCCCTGGCGGAGGCGCACCTTGCGGGAGACATTGCGCTTGAAGGTGACCTGGAAGCGCTGATCGACCTGCTGGAGGCCCTCTCCCGGCGCACGTTTTCGCTGGCTACCCGGGCACATCTGGCGTGGCTGGCCCTCAAAATCCCGGCGCGAACGTCTCACCATATCGCGGCGGGCGGAAACGATGCGGCACGGCCCAACACCCAGGGCACCATTACCCACCATTACGACCTGGGCAACGCCTTCTACAAACTGTGGCTCGATCCCCACATGCTCTACTCCTGCGCCTATTTCAGGGACGAGCACCAGACCCTTGCCGCCGCCCAGGAGGACAAGCTCGACTACCTGTGCCGCAAGCTGCGCCTGGCTCCCGGGCAGACGCTTCTCGACATCGGTTGCGGCTGGGGCGCCCTGATCTGCCAGACCGCCGAGCACTATGGTGTGCGTGCGCACGGCATCACCCTGAGCGCCGGGCAGCAGGAACTCGCCGAACAGCGCATCCGGGAACGGGGCCTCGCCGACCGGGTCAGCGTTTCCCTGTGCGACTATCGGGATTTGCCGGACGGGGCGTGCTACGACCGGGTGGTCAGCGTGGGCATGTTCGAGCACGTGGGGGTCGCCAATTTCGGGGCCTATTTCGGAACCGTCAAGCGGGTGCTGAAGGCGGGCGGGTTGTTCCTGAACCACAGCATCACCCGCGACATCGGCTGGCGGGAGACGTCATGCACCCGCTTCACCAACCGCTACATCTTTCCGGATGGCGAACTGGTGCGGGTGAGCAACATGGTGGATCAGATGGAACAGGCGGGGTTCGAAATCCTCGACGTGGAGGGCATGCGCCGCCACTACATGATGACCGTGCGCCGCTGGATCAAGGCCCTGGAAGCGAAACGGAAGGAGGCCACAGCACTGGTGGGGTCGCCCGCCTGGCGTGCCTGGCGCCTGTACCTGGCGGGTGCGGCACGCTCCTTCAACAAGGGGCAGATGAACCTGCATCAGGTGCTGGCCGGCCACGCCCGCACCCCCCTGGAAATCCCCTTAAGAAGGGACGACCTGTACCGGGCGATGTAATACCAGCGGGTCAGAAACCGGGGACCGTCCGCTCCCGGGGAAAATGGATCTCGTAACCGAGGCGAATCTTTGCCCTGGCCACGGGCTGCAGCTTACTTAATGTCGGAGTCAGCCGCCGCTCGCCGCGGCGATCAGCCCCTTCAGCTTTTTGGCCAGGGTGACGCTGCGAATCTGCTTGAGCTTGTTGTGCTCGTACTCGGCGGTTTCCATGTCGCCTGCGGCAATGGCGGTCTGGCCCACCAGAAAGTGCACCTCCGGGTCGCGGTCGTTGCGGCTGGAGGCTTCTTTCAGGTGCGGCAGGGCGGCCTTGGGCTCGCCCATGGCGATCAGCAACCGGCCTAACCCCAACTGGGCTTCCAGGTTGAACTTGTCCAGCGCCACCACCTTCTCAAAGCTGGCCCTGGCCCCTTTATTGTCTCCCGCCGCCGCCTGGGCGCGGGCCAGATGCAGCCGGTAGGCGGGGGATTCCTCATCCAGCGCCACCGACTTTTTATAGGCGGAGGCCGCTTCCTTGTAGCGCTTTTGCGCCATGCGGGTGTGGCCCAGTTCGGTGAGCGCCACCAGATCGTCTCCCGCTTCCACCAGATCAATCGCCGCTTCCAGCAGTTCCGCCGAGCGCTCCAGGTTGCCCTCCTCCCGGTGGACCACCCCCATACGGCGCAAGGCATAGTCGCTTTCGCCGGAAATGGCGCGCGCCTTTTCCCATTCTGCGAGTGCCAGTTTCGGCTGCTTGGTGGCACGGGCAAACTCGGCCCGGCGGGCGTGGGCTGGCTCGCTGCCCGGCCTGAGCCCGGTCCATTTGGCAAACAGGGCGGCGGCCTTTTTGTCTTCGCCTTTGCCCTGATACAGCCGTCCCAACCGTTCCAGCAGAGGCGGGTAGTCGGGCAGGATTTTGCGCAACGCTTCAAACAGCTTGATGCGGGTGTTGTAGCGGGTCTTGTCCAGCTGGTGCAGCAGATAAACCTGGGAATGGTGCCCGGCGGGGGCAATCGACACCGCTTTTGCCAGCGAACGGAAGGCGTTGGCATCATCGCCCAAAGAAAACTGCAGGCGTCCCATCTCAAAATAAATATCCGGCTTGGGGCTTTCGGCGGCGCGTTTTGCCAAGGTGGCCAGCCGCGTTTTGGGATCGACCTGCGCCGCTTTGTCCTGGGCGGTCACCAGGGCGGAAATCGACATACCACCCCACACCAGAAGGCCCACGGCGGCAAGCGCCACACCCATGCGCACGGGACGGTTCATCCGCTCAGCCCTGCCGGGAACACCTCGGTAATCGACATGATCGGCCTGCCGCCGCTGATCACCCGATAGGTGCGCCACACCACCGGATCGGACACGGAAAGCGACAGGGCAGCCGCCGCCTGTGCACCCAGATGGGGGGTATCCCCCGCCTTGCAGCGACCACAGGTGACGATTTCCTTAAACGTTTCCAGCCGGTATTCCAGCATCAACCGGCCCAACGGCTGGGTACCGGAAAGCAGCGCCTCCTGCATGCCGGACGGCAACGCGGACGGCACAATGCGCGAACTGGCGGCGGCGTAACAGGTACCGGAATCCGCCCCGAACAGAACAATGGCCCGGTCCAGCAGGCGCGCGCCCCCCTTGGCTTCCAGTTCCTGATGGTGCTGCCCCTGATAGGCCCGAAACCCCTGGGACAGCACCCGCACCTGCACCGGTTCGCCAAAAAAGGCGGACAGGGTTTCGGTGACGGTGCCGTCGGTGGTCATGAGGGTACGCACGATCGGAGGCAGGTCACTGATGGCAAGGTGCCGGGCAACCTGTTCGCCAAGAGTGGGTGGGGCCTCCCCCACCGGGAACGGCTCAGCCGCGCTCATCACCCGTTGTCGTCTTCATCGAATAATCCGGGGGTTTCTTCGCCGGGATTTTCTTCGCCGGGGTTCTCACCGGTTTCCGGCGCATCTTCCGGAGCGTCTGCCACCACATCGGTGGCATCGCCTGTGGGTGCGTCCGTTACCGGCAGATCGGATGTGGGATCGTCGTCATCTCCCTCCACCTTTTCCGCCAACTGCGCCAGCGCCACCACCCGGTCTTTGCCCTCAAGATCGATCATCTTGACGCCCTGGGTGTTGCGGCCAATGGTCTTCACGTCTTTCATGCTCATGCGGATGATCTTGCCGGAGGCGGCCACCATCATCAGCTGGTCGTCCCGGCCCACCTGCAACACGCCCACGCAATCGCCGTTGCGCTCGCCGGTCTTGATGGAGATGATGCCTTTGCCGCCCCGGCCCTGTACCCGGTATGCACTCAGTTCGGTGCGCTTGCCGTAGCCGTTTTCGGTGACCGACAAAATGGTGGATTCGTCCTGCACCGCCTCCATGGCGATGAGCTGGTCACCTTTTCCAAGGCTGATGCCGCGCACCCCGCGGGTGGCCCGGCCTAAAGGCCGCGCATCCGTCTCGTTAAAGCGGATCGACAGCCCCTTTCTGGTGGCCATCAGAATGTGCTGGTTGCCGTCGGTGACGCGCACGCTGATGAGCCGGTCGCCCTCGTCCAGGTTAATGGCGATAATGCCACCCGCGCGCGGGTTGCCGTAGGCCGACAGCAGGGTCTTCTTGATGACGCCGTGCTCGGTGGCCATCACAATGAAACGGTCGGCCCGGAAGGCGTGCACCGGCAGCACCGAAGTGAACCGCTCCCCCTCTTCCAGCAACAGCAGGTTGATGATGGCCTTGCCCCGGGCGGTGCGGCTCATTTCGGGCAATTCCCACACCTTGAGCCAGTGCACCCGGCCCCGATCGGTAAAGATCAGCAGGTAGTCGTGGGTACTGGCCACGAACAGGTGTTCGACAAAATCCTCTTCCTTGGTGGCCATGGCCACCTTGCCCTTGCCGCCGCGCCGCTGGGAGCGGTAGGTGGAAACGGCCACGCGCTTGATGTAGCCGGAATGAGACACGGTGATGACCATCTCTTCCTGGGTGATCATGTCTTCGATGGAAATATCGCCGGTATCGGCCACCAGTTCCGTGCGCCGCTCGTCGCCAAAGCGCTCCACGGTCTCCTTGAGCTCGTCCTTGATGATGCCCATCAGCAGGTCGCCCGACTCCAGCACGCTCTTGAAGTAGGCGATGCGCTCGTTTAACTCGGCCAGCTCGTCCAGCAGCTTCTGGCGCTCCAGGCCGGTCAGCTTTTGCAGGCGCATATCCAAAATGGCCTGGGCCTGAAGCACGGACAGTTCAAATTCCTCGACCAGTCCGGCCTTGGCCACCTCGGGCGACTCCGACGCGCGAATCAGCTTGATAATCGCATCCAGATTGTCCAGGGCGATCTTGAGGCCGTCTAAAATATGGGCCCGCTCTTCGGCTTTTTTGAGGTCGAAGCGGGTGCGGCGAATGACCACCTCGCGGCGGTGATCCAGAAAATGGGACAGGGCACTCTTTAAATTCAGCAGTACCGGCCGCCCGTCCACCAGCGCCACCATGTTCACCCCGAACGACGACTGCATGTCGGTGTATTTGTACAGCTTGTTTAAGGTCACCTCCGGGATTTCGCCGCGCTTGAGCTCGATGACGATGCGCATGCCGTCCCGGTCCGACTCGTCCCTCAGATCGCTGATGCCCGTGACCTTCTTGTCGCCCACCAGGTAGGCGATTTTTTCGATCAGACGGGCCTTGTTCACCTGATACGGCAGCTCGGACACGATAATGCTCTGGCGGTCGTTCTTGGCGTTTACCTCCACCATCACCCTGGCGCGCATCCGCACGATGCCGCGCCCGGTGGCATAGGCGCTCTTGATGCCCGCGTCGCCATAAATAAACCCGCCGGTGGGGAAGTCGGGCGCCTTGATGTATTCCATCAAATCTTCCACCGTGGCCTGCGGGTGCTCGATCAGATGGGCCAGCGCCGATACCACTTCCTTCAGGTTGTGGGGGGGGATGTTGGTGGCCATGCCCACGGCAATACCGGAAGAGCCGTTGACCAGCAGGTTGGGAATCTTTGCCGGCAGCACCTGGGGCTCCACCATGGAGCCGTCGTAGTTGGGGGCAAAATCGACCGTCTCTTTGTCCAGGTCGGACAGCAACTCATCGGTGATGCGCTGCATGCGTACCTCGGTGTACCGCATGGCCGCCGCCGAGTCGCCATCGACACTGCCGAAGTTGCCCTGCCCGTCTACCAGCGGGTAGCGCATGGAGAAATCCTGCACCAGCCGCACGATGGTGTCGTACACGGCGGAATCGCCGTGGGGATGGTATTTACCAATCACGTCACCGACGATGCGGGCGCTCTTTTTGTACGGGCGGTTCCACCCCACCCCCAGATCCTGCATGGCGTACAACACCCGCCGATGCACCGGCTTCAGGCCGTCTCTGGCGTCCGGCAGGGCGCGTCCCACGATGACGCTCATGGCGTAGTCGATGTACGAGCTCTGCATCTCGTCGACAATGTTGACCGGGATTTGGCTATCCATGGACATAAGGTCAGGTCCTTAACTGTTGATGTGTGCGCTCAAATTGGGCGAAGCCGATCTGTTTGATCTGTTTTTTCATGAATATGCGGACAACCCGTGCGGATTAAACATCCAGGTTGCTGGCATCCATGGCATGGCGCTCGATGAATGCCCGGCGCGGCTCCACCTGATCGCCCATGAGGATGGTAAAAATCTCGTCCGCCTTGATCATGTCGCCAATATCCACCTGGAGCAGGGAGCGGGTTTCCGGGTTCATGGTGGTATCCCACAACTGCTCCGGGTTCATCTCTCCCAGCCCTTTGTAGCGCTGGATATTCAGCCCTTTTTTAGCTTTTTCCAGAATAAATTCAATCACTTCACGGGTGGTGGCAAACTCCTGTTCATCGCCCTTGTAGCTGATGGCGTACGGGGGGCCTGCCACGCCGATCTTGACCGGGCTTGCCGCCTTGATCTTTCTGAATTCGGCGGTTCCCACTTCGGCCTCGCCAAACCGCACGGCACGGGGCACCCCGTCCTTCTGGTAGGCAATCACAATGGTGTGGGAGTCGTGCTCTTCGTCCGGCTCGTGAGAAACGTTGGGGGCAATTTCCGGGAAATGGGCATCCAGATAGGCTTGTAGTTTTTCTAAAATGGCCGGCAGTTTCTCCGCATCCTTGAGCGACTTGCGGGACAGGTCGGTACGCATGGACAGGGCGCGGATGGCCGCATCGTGGATGCCGCGCCGATCCCAATAGGACACCAGCGCCTCGTACTCCTCCAGCTTCTCGATCACCCCTTTCAGCCGCACCCCGGAAGCGCCGCCGGTCTTGGTCATCTTGAGCGACATATCGGCGACGATCAGATCAATCAGGTGATTGTTGAAGGCAGTTTCGTCCTTCAGATACTGCTCCTTGCTGCCTTTTTTGACCTTGAACAGGGGCGGCTGGGCGATGTAGATGTAGCCCCGCTCGATCAATTCCGACATCTGCCGGTAAAAGAAGGTCAACAGCAGGGTGCGGATGTGGGCGCCATCCACATCGGCGTCGGTCATGATGATGATCTTGTGGTAACGGGCCTTCTCGGCCGAGAAATCCTCTTCCCCCACTCCGGTGCCCAGGGCGGTGATCAGGCAGCGGATCTCCTCGGATGAAATCATCTTGTCGAAGCGCGCTTTTTCCACGTTCAGGATTTTGCCCTTGAGCGGCAAAATAGCCTGGTTGCGGCGATCCCGCCCTTGCTTTGCGGAGCCGCCTGCCGAATCACCCTCTACCAGATAAATTTCGGAGTGAGCCGGGTCCCGCTCGGCGCAGTCGGCCAGTTTTCCCGGCAGGGTGGACGACTCCAGGACGCTTTTTCTGCGGATCAAATCCTTGGCTTTTCTGGCCGCCTCCCTTGCGCGGGCGGCGTTGATGGCCTTATCGACCACACGCCGGGCCACCTGGGGGTTCTCTTCGAAGTAAGTGCTCAAAAACTCGTTGACCGCGCTCTCCACATACCCTTTTACCTCGCTGTTGCCCAGCTTGGATTTGGTCTGTCCCTCAAACTGGGGCTGAGGCACCTTGACCGAAACCACGGCGGTGAGCCCCTCACGGATATCTTCTCCGGAGATGGACTCCTTGACCCCTTTAAGCAGATTGTTGGCGGTGGCGTAGGCGTTTACGCTACGGGTGATGGACGCCTTGAACCCGGACAGGTGGGTGCCGCCCTCACGGGTGTTGATGTTGTTGGCGAACGAAAACAGGTTTTCGGCGTACCCATCATTGAACTGGAAGGCGATCTCGATGGTGACCTTGTTTTTCACTTTTTCCAGATAGACCGGCGGGTGGGACGTTTTTTTATTTTCGTTCAGGTGCTCCACGAACGAGACGATGCCGCCCTCGTAGCAGAAGTTGTCGCTCTGCTCGGTGCGCTCGTCGTTGATTTTGATGGTGAGGCCCTTATTCAGGAAGGCCATCTCCCGCATACGGCGAGCCAGCACGTCGTACACATGGTCCTGCTCCGGGAAGATTTCCGGATCCGGATGGTAGGTGATGGTGGTACCGGTGCGGGTGGTCTTGCCCACCATCTCCAGATCCGCTTCCGGAGCGCCGCGCTTGTAGCGCTGCTGGAACACCTTGCCGTGCTGACGAATCTCCACCTCCAGCCAGTCGGCCAGGGCGTTCACCACACTCACCCCCACCCCGTGCAACCCACCGGAAATCTTGTAGGCATCGTTTTCAAACTTGCCGCCCGCGTGCAAGGTGGTGAGCACCACCTCGGCGGCCGAGCGCCCCTCGGTGGGGTGCATGCCGGTGGGAATACCCCGCCCCTTGTCGGTCACCGTGACGCTGTTGTCGATGTGAAGGGTGATGGAAATCTCGCTGCCGAAGCCGGCCATGGCCTCATCCACCGAGTTATCCACCACCTCGTAAACCAGGTGGTGAACCCCATCCAGGCTGGTGGAGCCAATGTACATGGCGGGCCGTTTGCGGACCGCCTCCAGGCCTTCGAGCACCTTGATCTGTTCGGCACCGTATGCGGCGGGCTGGCTCATGAAAAATTCGTTCCTCTCGGCATCTCAGCCAGTGGCGTGGGGAAACGGTCCCCACCCCGGTATTGTAAGGGGATATGCACTGTCTGGGCGAGCCTCACCTAAGCCTACAGGCGCATGGGCATGACCAGGGTCAGGTAACCCTCATCCGCGCTATCGCGCACCACGCACGGGGAAAGCGGGTCGTTAGTGTCCACATGCACGGTATCGCCGTCCATGTTTTGCAGTACATCAATAAAATAACGGGCGTTAAACCCGGAGGAGAACGGCTCCTTGTCGTACTCGACGCTGAGCTCCTCGGTGGCCTCGCCCATGTCCGGGTTGTTGGCCGTCAGGGTGAGGGTATTGTTTTCCAGGGCAAAGCGCACCGCCCAGGTTTTTTCCTGGCACAAAAGACTGACCCGGCGAAACGCCGCCGCCGCCTCGTCCCGGGACAGGGTTACTGAGTTGGCCAGGGTTTCCGGGACCACCTTTTCCCAACTGGGGAACGTGCCTTCCACCAACTGGGAGACCAGGGTCAGCCCTTCTTTTTTGAAGATCACCCGCTTGTCGGTGAAGCTGATGGAAATGGGGCCATCGTCTTCATCCAGCAGCTTTTTCATTTCCACCAAGGCCTTTCTGGGCACGATGGCGGAAACCTCCATGGCGCCATCCACCTGAATGGGCCGCTCAATCATGGCCAGCCGGTGACCGTTGGTAGCCACCATACGCATGGGTGTTTCGCCCGCCTTGTCGGCATTTACGGTCATCAGCACGCCGTTCAACACATAGCGGGTGTCGATATCGCCCACGGCAAAAAAGGTCTTGCGGATCATGGTGGAAAACACCTCCCGATCCACCGGCACCAGCACCTCCCCTTCCACCTCCGCCTCTGGCGGCGGTGGAAAGTCGGCGGCGGGCAGGCCCGCAACCCGGAACCGGGAACGGCCGGAAGTGATGGTCAGGCGGCCATCTTCCTCGGACATATCCACCGGCCCATCGCCTAATTCACGACAGATTTCAAACAACTTGCGGGCGGATACCGTCATCCCGCCAGTGCTGATCACCTCTCCCTTATAGGTGCCGCGCAGGCCGATCTCAAGGTCGGTGGCGAACAGGTGAATGCCCGCGCCATCCGCCTCAATCAGGATATTGGAGAGGATCGGAACGGTGTTTCTGCGTTCCACCACACCCTGTACCCGGGACAGGGCGGAGAGCAGCGCCTCCCGCTCCATACGAATTTTTAATGCCCCCCCCGGCTGATCGGCGCCGGACCCACCGCCCTCGGGAACATCCGCTCCCGCCGTCATTTCCTTAAGTGCCATCAGTCAGACCCTGTGTTAGTTGTTCCAGGTTTACTTTCAAACTCGCATCTGTTTCCAGGTTTTTTTCCACCTGGCGACAGGCATGCATCACCGTTGTGTGGTCCCGGCCACCAAACCCCCTGCCGATATCCGGAAAACTGAGGTCAGTCAGGGTGCGACACAGATACATGGACACCTGACGCGGCAACACCAGCTCTTTGGTGCGCTTCTTCGCCTTCAGGTCAAACACCTTGACGTGAAACAGCTTGGCTACCGCCGCCTGAATTTCATCAATGGACATCACCCGCACGGTGTCCTTGATAATGTCGCGCAGGATGGTGCGGGCCAGCTCTTCGTTGATGCACTGCCCGGTGAGCGAGGCGTAGGCTCCCAAACGGATCAATGCCCCTTCCAACTCCCGCACATTGGACTTGATGTGGGCCGCAAGCAGGTTGCACACGTCCATGGGCAGATCGACGTGCTCCTGTTCCGCCTTTTTTTGCAGGATGGCAATTTTGGTTTCCAGGTCCGGCGGCTGAATATCGGCAATCAGTCCCCACTCAAACCGGGAGCGCAACCGTTCCTCAATATCAGGCATCTGTTTGGGGAAGCGATCGGAAGAGAGCACGATCTGGCGGCGCGCTTCGTACAGGGTGTTGAACGTGTGGAAAAACTCCTCCTGGGTACGGTCCTTGCCGCTGATGAACTGGATGTCGTCAATAATCAGCACATCGCAGGTGCGGTAGCGGGCGCGAAAATCGGACATGCGATCGTAGCGAATGGAGTTGATCACCTCGTTGGTAAACTGCTCGGAGGAAAGATAGCTGACCCGGGCGCTGGGATTTTTTTTCCGTATCCGGGCACCAATGGCATGTAACAGATGGGTTTTTCCCAGCCCCACCTGGCCGTAGATGAACAGCGGGTTGTACGCCGTCGCCGGTTTGTCGGCCACCGCCTCGGCGGCAGCATGGGCAAACTGGTTTCCGGCCCCCACGACAAATTGGTCGAAGGTATATTTCGGGTTCAGGTAGCTGCGGGATCCCCACCCCTTTCCGGAAGCGCCCAGCCGGTTTCCTGTCTTGACCGGTTCGGCCACCGCGCCCGACTGTACCGACGGTCCGTGAACAACCATCGATTGTTCCGGCGATTGTTCCGGCGCTACCCGGGTGGCCGCCAGTTTTGCGGAAACTTCGTACTCCACTCGCTCCAGGGGGCGCTCAAGTACGGATCCGACCACCTCTAAAATGAGCGGAGAGTACGGTTCGGTCATCATCTCGATAAAGAAATTGTTTGGCACGGACACGGTACAGACAGAGCCCACCACTTCCTTGAGCTCCACAGAATTAAACCAGGTGTGGAACGCCTGGGGGTTCACCCGCTTGCGGATTAACGCCAGGCTGTCTCGCCAGATATCCTCTACCTCTCCCACCGTCATGAAAACCCGCGTCTGCACATGGTTGTCCACAGCTGTGAACAACAGGTTGGTTGCATTGCGGTTTCCACGGTGCAGCCGATCCCGTCTCCGCCCTTAAAAAAGCGGTAAGACGTTATTTTGAAAGGAGTCATCACGTCGAAAAAGTACCTGACTATGTTACCTGGAGAGTCCCGCTCACACCCCGCAATCGCGTTGGTGCGGGGCATGACGAAGCGTACCCCAAACCGGGCTGTGGATTCAAGAATGTGGACAGCGGTTTCGGGTGCGGGCTGTGGATAGGTAAAAAGGGGGTATCCACAGGTTAATAGAGCACACATCTGATTGATTTATCATCATAAAATAGGGTTATCAACGAATCCACAGCCCCTATGTACTACGACGGGTCTTTTTTTTAAAATGCTTTAAAAACAACCGGAAACAGAAATGACAAAAAAGTTTTATCCCACATCGTTCAAAACAGGGAAGCATCTGTGCTTGCTGTATGGCGTATTGACTGGGTGTTTGTCGTTTGGGTATTATACCGGGCTGTTTCATCTCAATTTGCGGAGTGTGCTGGTCATGAGAGTGATCCTGAAGGAAAATGTTGAGAACCTCGGTCATCTGGGGGATGTGAAGGATGTGGCGGCCGGGTACGCCCGAAATTTCCTCATCCCAAGAAATATGGTCATTGCCGCAACGGCCCATAACCTGGCGGAAGTAGAACACGAGCGCGGGCTGATTGAGTCCAAAATCGAAAAGCTTCAGGGTTCAGCCAAGGAGATCGCCGGGAAAATCGAATCGGCCGCTGTCACCATCCTGGTCAAGGTGGGTGAAGACGGCAAGATGTTCGGTTCGGTCACGGCCAAAAATATAAGCGATGCGCTGGCCGAACAGGGCATCGAAGTGGATCGCCACGCCATCCAGTTATCCGGTCCCGTAAAGAGCGTTGGCGACATCAAGGTACCGGTAAAACTGGTACGAGGGGTGGTGGCCGAACTGGCTGTTTCTGTGGTGCCAGAGTCGGCTGAAGCGAAGCCGGCCAAAGTGAAGCCGACTGAATCAGAACCGGCTGAGTCGGAGTCGACGGAAGAAGACTCCTGACCGTTTTTCCCCATCGGGCTTCAGGGGATGAGGCCATCGCCCACAAGGTGAATGGTTGCTTCCCCTGGGAAAAAAAGTCCGGTGATATAACGCGTTCGCAAAAACAGGCGGCGCGGGCGGGTCTGTCATGAAACTTACGGGATCCGAAATCCTGATCGAAAGCCTCAAGTGCGAAGGGGTGGATACCATCTTCGGGTATCCCGGCGGCGTGGTACTTGGGCTGTACGACTATCTGTACAAGCAAACGGATATCAAGCACGTGCTCTGCCGTCATGAGCAGGGTGCGGTGCATATGGCGGAGGGGTATGCCCGCTCCACCGGCAAAGTGGGCACAGCCCTGGTGACTTCCGGCCCCGGCGCCACCAATACGGTGACCGGACTGTGGGATGCCTATATGGATTCCTGCCCGGTGGTGGTCTTTACCGGTCAAGTGCCCACCAGCCTCATTGGCAATGATGCCTTTCAGGAGGCCGATATCATCGGCACCACCCTGCCGTGCACCAAATACAATTTTCTGGTGAAAAACGTCGAGGATCTGGCCCGGATCATCAAAGAGGCCTACTATCTGGCCCGGGCGGGACGCCCCGGTCCGGTGCTGGTCGATCTGCCCAAGGATGTCACGTTCGATAGCTGTGAATTCAACTATCCGGACGAGGTCTACCTGCGTAGCTACAACCCCACCATCAAGGGCAATAAGGGACAGATCAAAAAAGCGGCGGCGGCCATCAGACGCGCCAAACGACCGGTGTTGTATACCGGTGGCGGCGTGGTGCTTGCGGACGCATCCAAACAACTTGCGGAGCTGGCGAGCCTGATTCGCTGCCCGGTGACCAACACCTTGATGGGGCTCGGAGGATTTTCCGGTACCGACGACTCGTTTCTGGGGATGCTGGGGATGCACGGCACCTACAAGGCCAATATGGCCATGTATGAGTCCGACCTGGTGATTGCCGTGGGGGTGCGCTTTGACGATCGGGTGACCGGCAAGGTGGACGAGTTTATCCCCAATTCGAAGATTATCCATATCGATATCGACCCCACATCGATCCGCAAGAATATCTCGGTGGATATCCCCATCGTGGGTGACGTGAAGCACGTGCTGACCGACCTGATCGGATCGCTCAAAAAACTGGACGAGCCGATCTACGTCGAAAAAGAGCGGGGCCAGTGGGAAGATCGCATTGCCGAAATGGACCGGGAACACCCGTTGGGATATGAAAACGAGGGGGCGTTAATCAAACCCCAGGCGGTGATCGAAAAGATGTACGAGCTCACCGGTGGCAACGCCATTGTGGCCACCGATGTGGGCCAGCACCAGATGTGGACCGCCCAGTATTTCAAGTTTGAAAACGGCCTGGATTTTCTCACCTCAGGCGGCCTTGGCACCATGGGGTACGGATTTCCCGCCGCATTGGGTGCCCAGGCGGCCCACCCGGACCGGCTGGTGATCGCCTTTTCCGGTGACGGCTCGATCCAGATGAATATTCAGGAGCTGGCCACGGCGGTGATCAGTGAACTGCCGGTGAAAATCATCATCCTGAACAACGGCTGCCTGGGCATGGTGCGCCAGTGGCAGCAGTTGTTTTACGATGAGAACTACTCCCACAGCATGTTGGGCACCACCCCCGACTTTGTGAAACTGGCCGAGGCCTACGGGGCTGTGGGCCTGCGGGCCACCAAGCCGAGCGAGGTGGAGGGGGTGTTGCTGGAGGCGTTGCGGGTGAACAAGCCGGTGGTGGTGGATATCCATACCAACCCGATGGAAAACGTCTATCCCATGGTGCCGGCAGGCAAAGCCAATTATCAGATGGTGTTTGCCGATCCGGACGGTACGCCTGTGCCTGCGCCCGGCAAGCAGGGCAAAGGCACCAAGGTGCGGAAGTAATGGAACACATTCTTGCACTCAAGGTGGAAAACCACGCCGGTACCCTGTCGCGCATTGCCGGACTGTTTTCCGCCCGTGGTTTCAATATTGACTCACTGACCGTGGCCCCCAGTGACGACCCGTCGGTGTCGTCCATGACCATCGTCACCCACGGGGAGGATGCGATCATTGAGCAGATCACCAAGCAGCTCAACAAGCTGGTGGACGTGATCAAGGTGGTGGACACCCAGGGGCGCACCTATGTGCAACGGGAAACGGCGCTGATCAAGATTCACACCCGCGCGGAAGACCGGGCCGAGGCGTTGCGTATTATTGATATTTTCCGGGCCAAGGTGGTGGATTCCACCCAGAACTCATACACCGTGGAGGCAACCGGCGACTCCGACAAGCTGGACGCCATGATTAATTTGTTACGGCCACTGGGCATCAAGGGACTGGTGCGTACCGGCAAGGTGGCCCTGTCCCGGCAGGGCGCCAAAGGAAGCTAAAAACCACCCCGAAAAAGCGGGGGCCCGCGTGTTTTGCGGGTAGGAGGATACGATGAACGTTTATTACGACAAGGACGCAGACCTTTCCAATATCAGGGGCAAGAAGGTCACGATTGTAGGGTACGGCTCCCAGGGGCACGCCCATGCCTGCAACCTTAAGGATTCTGGTGTGGATGTGACCGTGGCCCTAAGAAAAGACTCCGGCAGCTGGAAGAAGGCGGAAAATGCCGGACTTGCTGTCGCCGAAGTGGCCGAGGCGGTAGCCGGTGCCGATCTGGTGATGATGCTGGTGCCGGATGAGCACCACAAGTCCATCTACGAAGGCCAGGTGGAGCCCAACCTGAAGCCGGGTGCCACACTGGCGGTGGCCCACGGCTTTTCCGTGCACTTTTCCCAGATCGTCCCCCGGGCCGACCTGGATGTGATCATGATCGCCCCCAAAGGGCCGGGCCACCTGGTGCGCCACACCTTTGTGGGGGGCGGCGGGGTGCCCACCTTGATTGCCATGTATCAGGACAAGAGTGGCAACGCCAAAGCCACGGCCATGGCCTACGCTTCCGCCAACGGCGGGGGCCGGGCCGGGATCATCGAAACCACCTTCAAGGAAGAGTGCGAGACCGACCTGTTCGGCGAACAGGTGGTGTTGTGCGGCGGGGTAACGGCCTTGATTCAGGCCGGTTTTGAGACGTTGGTAGAGGCCGGCTACGCCCCGGAAATGGCCTATTTTGAATGCCTGCACGAGGTGAAGCTGATCGTCGATCTGATCTACGAGGGCGGCATTGCCAACATGCGCTACTCCATCTCCAATACGGCCGAGTATGGCGATTTGACCCGCGGCCCCCGGATCATCACCGACGAGACCAAAAAAGAGATGAAGCGCATATTGGATGAGATCCAGTCCGGCGCCTTCGCCAAGGAGTTCATCGGCGAGTCCGAAGCGGGCAACAAAAACTTTGACGCCTTGCGCGCGCAAGGCAAGGCCCATCCCATCGAGGAAGTGGGCGACAAGCTGCGCAACATGATGAGCTGGATCGGCGACTCCAAAATCGTCGACAAGTCGAAGAACTAGGGACGCTTTATTGTGAGCCGCACCACACAGGAGGGGGCGCTGATTGCCCGCGAGGGGCATGTATTCATCGGCATCAGTGGCGCGTTGTTCCTGCTGGCCCTGGTTGCCGGGTGGGGGCTGGTGGCTTTGTTTTTGCTGATTCTTACCGTGTGGGTGGTGTGGTTTTTCCGCAATCCGCCGCGCATTATCCCTGAGGGAGAGGGTCTGGTGCTGGCCCCGGCGGACGGTCGGGTGCTGGGGGTGGATGGGGACGGTGAGCGTCGGGTATGTATTTTCATGAACGTGTTCAACGTGCATGTGAATCGCCTGCCGGTGGATGGGGAGGTGATCCGGGTGGACTATACGCCGGGCCGGTTTATCAACGCCAGTTTCGATAAAGCCAGTGAGCATAATGAGCGCAACAGCCTCACCATGCGGACCCGTTCGGGGCACGAAGTGCGCTTTGTGCAGATCGCGGGTCTGGTGGCCCGGCGCATCGTCTGTTGGGCCAAACCGGGGACGGATGGGGCCGCAGGTGATATATTTGGACTGATCCGGTTTGGTTCGCGGGTGGATGTTCACCTGCCGGCGGATGCCGAAATCTGGGTGCGGGAGGGCCAGCGGGTAACCGCGGGCGAGACCATTTTGGGGAGGTTGCCGTAATGGAAAACACCAAACAGCGCCGGGGCATCTATCTGCTGCCTAACCTGCTCACCACCTGCAATATCATCGCGGGTTTTTACTGCCTGATTGCCGCCTATCACGGAAAATTCGAGCACGCCGCATTTGCCATCGTGGTGGCCGGGGTGTTCGATATTCTGGACGGTCGCGTGGCCCGCACCATGGGCACCTCCACCCGCTTCGGGGTGGAGTACGATTCCTTAGCCGACCTGATTTCGTTTGGCCTTGCCCCCGCATTTTTGATCTATTCGTGGGCGCTGGAGCCGTTCGGGCGCATCGGCTGGGCGGCGGCCTGCCTGTACCTGATCTGCGCGGCCCTGCGGCTGGCCCGCTACAACGTGAACCAGATGGACGACCCCACCACCAAGGCGGTGCTGTTTACCGGTTTGCCCAGTCCCGGATCTGCGGGGATGATCTGCTCTCTGGTGCTGTTTGAGGTCCAGTACGGCCTGATCGGCCCGTACGCCCCGGCCCTGTCTTTGGTGCTGGTGTTTTTCTTGAGTTTCCTGCTGGTGTCCACCATGCCGTACGGGCGTGGGGCGTCCGACAAGCCGCACCCGTTTTTGAATCTGGTGTCCGGTGTGTTGATCCTGATCGCGGTGGTGGCGGAGCCGCATCTGGTGCTGTTTCTGATTGGAATCACCTACCTGTCGTCCGGGTTGATCCGCTGGGTCTGGAGTTTCCGGCGCACGGAACGCGACGTTTCCGCCGCGGATCGCTAGGCTAAGGGGGCTTTCCACCTTGACCGGCGGGTCCGTCTTACTTACCATTCGACCCGCTGTTTTCGTTTTTTAATCTGATTGTTGAATTGGGGTATCCCCGATGTCGCCCAAACACCCCATTGCCCTCGCCTCTGACCACGCCGGGCTGGACCTGAAAAAGCGTGTGGCCGAGTGGATCCAGCAGGAGCTGGGGTACCCGGTAAACGACCTGGGTGCCTTCTCCGATGAATCGGTGGACTATCCCGATTTTGGCATGCTGGTGGCCCGCGCGGTCTCTACCGGAGAGGCGGATTTCGGCATTCTGATCTGCGGTACCGGCATTGGCATGTCGATCATCGCCAACAAGTTTTCCGGAGTGCGCGCCGCCCTGTGCCACAACAAAGAGACGGCCAGCATGTCCCGGCAGCACAACGACGCCAACATCCTGGTGCTGGGCGCACGGGTGCTGCCCGAGGATGTCGCCCTGGATCTGGTGCGCACCTGGTTTGCTACAGAGTTTGAAGGCGGGCGTCACCAGCGCCGCATCGACAAGATTCACGAACTGGAAGGTGGTTGCTGATGGGCCTCAGAGAAACCGATCCCGAGGTATACGAGGCCATTGAAAGCGAGCGGATCCGTGAGACGGACCAGATCATCCTGATTGCCAGCGAAAACTACTCGTCCGAAGCCACTCTGACCGCCCAAGGCTCGATTTTTACCAACAAGTACGCCGAAGGGTATCCGGGCAAGCGGTACTACGGCGGTTGTGAATTTGTCGATATATGCGAGCAACTGGCCATCGACCGTGCAAAAGCCCTGTTCGAGGTGGACCACGCCAACGTGCAGCCCCACTCCGGCTCCCAGGCCAATATGGCGGTATATCTGGCCGTGCTGCAGCCGGGCGACACCATCCTGGGCATGGATCTGGCGCACGGCGGCCACCTGACCCACGGCTTCAAGGTGAATTTTTCCGGCATCCTGTACAACTCGGCCACCTACGGCGTGCAGAAGGAGACCGGCCAGATCGACTACGACGAGGTGGCCCGTATCGCCCGGGAAGTGCGCCCGAAGATCATCGTCTCCGGTGCCAGCGCCTACTCGCGCATTATCGATTTTGAACGGTTCGGCAAGATCGCCAGGGAGGTGGGTGCCTACAGCATGGCCGATATCGCCCACATTGCAGGGCCGGTCGCTGCGGGGCTGCACCCGAACCCGGCCCCCCATGTGGATTTTGTCACCACCACCACCCACAAAACCTTGCGCGGTCCCCGGGGCGGCATGGTCATGTGCAGGCAGGAGTACGCCAAAGTGATCGACAAGGCGGTCTTTCCCGGCATGCAGGGCGGCCCGTTGATGCATGTGATTGCCGCCAAGGCGGTGGCCCTCAAGGAGGCCCACGGGGCGTCGTTTTCCGACTATCAGCGGCGCATGCTGGAAAACGCCAGTGTGATGGCGAACACCATGATTGATCTGGGCTACAACGTGGTGTCGGGCGGTACCGACAACCACCTGTTCCTGGTCGACCTGTCGGCCCAGAACATCACCGGAAAAGACGCCGAAAAGGCGCTGGATGCCGCCGGTATCTGCCTGAACAAGAACGGCGTGCCGTTTGACCAGCGCCCCCCCATGGTCACCAGCGGCATCCGCATCGGCACCCCCATCATCACCACCCGTGGCATGGGCACGGACGAGGTGAAAACCATCGCCGGACTCATCGACTCGGTGCTTAAAAATGCTTTCGATCCGGAGCATCTTGCCCAGGTGCGGGAGCAGGTGCGCACGCTCTGTTCCCGTTTTCCCGGTCCGTAACGGCCACGGGCGCCCGCAGGTGGTGACGGTGCAACCCAACCAGCCACCGGAAGATCGGCCCACACAAGTATGAAGTGTCCGTTCTGCAACCATCAGGAAGACCGGGTGGTGGACTCCCGTACCGGGCAGGAGGGCAGCGTGATCCGCCGTCGGCGGGAGTGCCTGAAATGCAACCGCCGCTATACCACTTACGAACGGGTAGAGGGCCGCACCCCGCTGGTCATCAAAAAAGATGGCAGCCGGGAGCCGTTCGACCGTCAGAAAGTGCTGGCTGGCATGGTGCGGGCCTGTGAAAAGCGCCCGGTTTCCACCGCCCAGCTGGA
>CBDUXI010000048.1:0-20185 GCA_965371175.1 uncultured bacterium | reverse complement strand
CCGTGCCCCAGCGTGGCCTCTGATTTACAAAAACCTGGCGCCATTTGGGGCGTAACCCGGCTATTTGCGGGCTTTTTTGAGGCTGCTCGTCAACTCGCTCAAGGTAAACGGCTTGGCCAGCGTGGGGTTTTCTTTGGACTCCAGAAACGTCCTGGACTCCCTGTCGTTCTGGTCGCCGGTCATGAACACCACGCACGGCGCGGTATCGGGGCTGTTTTCCTCCACCCACTCAAACAGCTTGACGCCCCCCTGGCGCGGCATGCGGATATCCATCAGGACCACGTCAAAAGCGCCGTCCTGCATCGCCTTCCTGGCCTTGCGACCATCCCCTGCGGTTGTGACTTCATACTCATCGCCCAGCACTTCCACCAGAAACTCGCGGATGGAAGACTCATCATCTACAATCAATAATCTTTGTTTTTCTATTGACTTAGACTTTGAAACATCATCTTTTACTTTAGATACAACGCCGGTACTTTTGGGCTTTGTGTGCGTTTTTTCGCTCCCTGCCGGATAGATGACGGTAAAGCGGCTGCCTTCGTCGGGACGGCTATCCACCTGAATTTCGCCCCCGTTGGCCCGTATCAGTCCGTAGGTGAGCGACAGCCCCAGCCCGGTCCCCTGCCCCACCCCCTTGGTGCTGTAAAACGGCTCAAAAATACGCCTGCGCACTGCCTCCGACATGCCGGTGCCGTTGTCCTCCACCGTCACGCTCACCTGCTCTCCGTCGGCCCGTACGCTCACGGTCACCTGCCCGTCCGGCTTGTTTTCCACCGCCTGCACGGCGTTTTTGATCAGGTTGTGAAACACTTGCTCGGTCTGGCGCGGGTCCACGTTTACGGCGGCGCTCACCGCCTCCACCTGGAGCGTGATCGGGCAGGCAACACCGCTGATTTTGAGGGCCGCGCACACGTCCCGCAGCAGGATGTCCAGTTGGCAATGCGATCGGTTCGGCTGTTGGGGTTTGGCGAACGACAGCAGGTCGTCCACAATCTGCTTGCCGCCCAGGGCGGCTTTTTCGATGGAGTCCGCCGCCTTTTTTGCCGCGTCGGGCAGGTCTAAACCCTGTAGCAACTGGGCGTATCCGAGTACCGGCACCAGCCGGTTGTTCAGCTCGTGGCTGACACCGGTCACCAGCTGCCCCAGAGAGGCCAGTTTTTCCTGTTGATGCAGCTTGTCTTTGGCCTCTTCGAGCATTTCGGACTGGGTGCTGAGGGTGCTTTTCAGATCTTTTTGCGTGTCCTTGATGCGGGAAAACATCCACGCCGCCGCCAGCAGTGTGGAAATCTGGCTGAGGGCAATACTCAAAAACTCATCCCGGCGCGCACACAGCGATTTCGACTCCGGCGCGGTAATCACAATGCTGCCCACCGCACCCTGTGTATGGCGCATTTCGATGGCGGTCTGGGACAGGTCGCCGCCTTTTGATGTGGCGTGGGCGGTGCTGTGGATGGCGTTACTGGCGTTATCCAGCAGATTTTCCGCCACCTTTTGCGGATCGTTCTTGCGGCTGTCCAGGCCGTACCCCCCCAGATAGACCCACGCGCCCTGGCCGTCCCGGCCAAACAGCCCGCAGGCATCGGCCCCCAGCGCCTCCTGCATGGTCCGGCAGACGGAGGTGACCAGCAGTTCCCGGTTTTCCAGATAGGCGCCGCAGTTGCTGATCTCGCGGATATACCCCAGTTCGCCGACCTTCTCTCGCACCATAGAGGCGGTCTGCTCCAGCATGGAGCCGAGGGCGTCGCCCGAATTTTCCGTCTTTTTGTTCCGCCCCATGGGGGTCGCTCCCGAACCATTGTAAATCAGAGGCCGCGTTGGGATACGGTCATGGTCCACATGCCTCGATCTGCCAACCGGCCAGGGCAAAACCGGGGGGTCATCCGGTTCGCCTTCTCTCTTGTCGGCACATCGGCAGACGCGCACAAGCCGGGGGGCGGTGCGGTATCGGACGGGAAATACTGGATCAGGGGCGGCGGAGCGCCGCAGGGGGGAGGCGGTGGAGATTACGGCAGATGCGAGGCGCGTGAAGGGGAAAAACCGGAGGCGTAGTCTGCTACGGTGAGGATTTTTTCACAAGCAGCAACGAAGCAGGTGCCGTGATATCCGCCGCCGGAGGGGGGGGTCTACCGTTCGCGGTAGGTGATGCGGCCGCGGGTCAGGTCGTACGGGCTGAGTTCCAGGGTGACCTTGTCGCCCGGCAGGATGCGGATGTAGTACTTGCGCATTTTTCCGGAGATGTGGGCCAGCACCGTGTGCCCGCCTTCGATCTCCACCTTGAAAAAGGCGTTCGGGAGGGTCTCCTTGACCGTTCCCTCTACTTCAATGGACTCTTCCTTCGCCAAACCGTTTCTTCCTCACTGCAAAAGAGGCTGTACAGCGCGTTTGCACCGTATTCAATAAAGTTCCCCAGTATATGAGTGTTTCCACAGCTTCCACAAGCAGAAAGCCTTAAACAGGAGCTGCTTCAGGTGGCCAGCCGCTTGTAGCGTGGCCGGTGGGGCTGGGCGGCATCGTCTCCCAGACGTTTTTTGCGATCGGCCTCGTAATCGCTGTAATCGCCTTCGATCCACACCACATGGCCCTCGTCCTCAAACACCAGCATGTGGGTGACCACCCGGTTCAGGAACCAGCGATCATGGCTGACCACCATGATGCAGCCGGGGAAGCCCAGAATGGCCTCTTCCAGGGCGCGAATGGTCTCCACGTCCAGATCGTTGGTGGGCTCATCCAGCAGCAGTACGTTGCCGCCTGCGGCCAGCAGCTTGGCCAGATGCACCCGGTTGCGCTCCCCGCCCGACAGGTCGGCCACGCGCTTTTGCTGATCCTGCCCCTTGAAGTTAAACCGCCCCACATAGGCGCGGGAGGCCAGTTCGTGCTTGCCGATGAGCATGACATCGCGCTTGCCGGAAATTTCCTCCCAGACGCTGTTTTCGCCGTTTAAGCTGTCTCTGGACTGCTCCACCGAGGCCAGCGCGACCGATTCGCCAATTTTGATGCCCCCGGAGTCGGGCTTTTCCATGCCCGAAATCATCCGGAACAGGGTGCTCTTGCCCGCGCCGTTGGCACCGATGATGCCCACGATCGCCCCTTTGGGCATGGTGAAATTCACGTCCTCCATCAGCACCCGGTCGGCATACCCCTTGGTCAGTCTGGTCACCTCGATCACCTGATCCCCCAGCCGGGGGCCGGGCGGAATGAAAATCTCGTTGGTCTCGTTTCGGGCCTGGGTTTCTTTGGAATTCAGCTCTTCAAACTGCTTCAGGCGCGCCTTGCTCTTGGTGTGCCGCCCTTTCGCGCCCTTGCGTACCCATTCCAGTTCGGCCTTGATGCTGCGCTGGCGGGCGGATTCCTGGCGGGACTCGTGCCGCAGACGCTCCTCTTTTTGCTCCAGCCACGAGGAGTAATTCCCCTCCCACGGGATGCCCTGGCCCCGGTCCAGCTCCAGAATCCAGCCGGCCACGTTGTCCAGAAAGTAGCGATCGTGGGTAATGGCCACCACGGTGCCGGGAAACTCCTTTAAAAAGCGTTCCAGCCACGCTACCGAGTCGGCATCCAGGTGGTTGGTGGGCTCATCCAGCAGCAGCATGTCGGGGCTGGATAACAACAGGCGGCACAGGGCCACCCGGCGGCGCTCGCCCCCGGAAAGCGTTGAAATGTCGGCATCCCACGGCGGCAGCCGCAGGGCGTCGGCGGCCACTTCGAGCTTGCGGTCCAGATCCCAGGCGTCCGCATGGTCGATGGCGTCCTGCAACTTGCCCTGCTCTTCCAGCAGGGCGGTCATGGCGTCATCGTCCATCGGTTCCGCAAATTTCATACTGACTTCATTAAACCGGTCCAGCAACCCGCGGGTGTCGGCCACCCCCTCCTCTACATTGCCGCGCACATCTTTTTTCTCATCTAGCTGGGGTTCCTGGGGCAAATATCCGATACGAATTCCAGGGGCCGGTTTGGCCGTTCCCAAAAATGAAGAATCCTCCCCGGCCATAATGCGTAGCAGGGAGGATTTGCCGGAGCCGTTGAGGCCGAGCACGCCGATTTTGGCTCCGGGATAAAATGCGAGGGTGATGTCCTTGAGGATTTCCCGCTTCGGCGGGACGACCTTCCCCACCTTGTGGAGGGTCATGATGTACTGGGCGCTCACTGGTTTCTCCTGATTTTTCCGGGCCGTTCGTTTAACGGCCGGGGATGGCAAGGATAGGGGGTTCCGGGCGTCCACGCAATCGGACAGGCCATGCAGTTTTTACGCACGCAAATGTAAGAACTGCACAGTCGGGTACAGCAGAACGGCTCTTCCGGCTGCCCTCGTATAGATAGTTGGACCTTTAGTTGTACGGGTTTTGCCTGCGTTCGTCGGTTTGGCACCGGGTTTGCGATCCGGTACTTGCCGAATGCAGACAAGCCGCCTCGTACCCGCCGGGTAAGAAAGAAGAAGATCATGCCGGAAGGCACCAAAGAATACACTCCCACCATGCACCCCACCTTGGGCCTTGTCGTCCGCATTGGCGTGGTAATGGTATTGTTCTCCATCCCCCTCATCGCCTACTTATAGACGACGACAAGGCGTTCCGGAACGCACCCCGCAAGGGAGTGGACAGATTGTTGCGTTTTTAGGGGCTCTGGCGGGTATCGACCCGGATGGCTGTGAGTCCTAGCGGCCCGCGCCGCACGGTCAGTTCGACCGCATCCCCCTCGTTCAGGTCGGAAATATTGCCGGTCACGGCTTTGGCCGAGAAGAACGCCGATTGTCCGTCTTCGGTACGGATGGTCCCGCACCGCCGGGAGCGGTTCAGATGCTCCACAGCCCCGCGCATGCACACCGGTTTGCGGTCTGTCTGAGCGGAAATCTTGCCCGTGGACGCTTTTTCCAGCGGCGCCATCGCCGCCCGTGCCGCCTTCCGGTGCGGACGCGCGCGCCGGGGCTTTCCGTTCACTCCCGGCAGATCCGCCACTTCGGCACCCAACTCCAGCAGCATCCGGCGGCGTAGTACCACCGCCTGCCAGGCGTCTGTAAGTGCCGTTTCAGGGGTCAGCTCGGAAATACGGGATAACGGCCCCAGAATCGTCCGCCGTTCCATTGTATGCAGTTCGGCAAGCACCTTGATCGGTGCTCTGGACACGCGACCGTTCGCCCTGGCCGCTTCGGCAAGACTGCGACCCAGGGTATCGAGTTCACTTTTTTTGAATGCACAGACCCGAATACGGGTTGGCCGGGGGTGGTGGCGGCAGGCATTCCCTGCGCCCGCCAATTTCCCAAGGATTTCGGAAATGGATGTGGTGAGCGCCGCTGCCGTGCGCCACTGGGCGGCGCGGGTCGGCTCGGCCTCCGCCTCGGCAAAGCGGGCATACAGGCGCGCAAGTCGCCCTTCCACCTTGCTGGCATCGGCCAGGTGAGGCTCCCGGGAAGCCAGCCGGGCGTCACTTGCCCCACTGAACTGCCCCGACACAAAAAAATCCATGTCTCCTGTTGGCATCTTATACAAGCTAGCAGGGTGCGCCATTCTGTCAACCCTCGGCCTCCTGGGCCTCCGCGTCGTCCTGCCGGTATCGGCCCAGTTTGTTGTGGAGGGTTTTCAGGCTGATGCCCAACTCTTTTGCCGCACGGGTTTTGTTGCCGCCCAGTCGCTTGAGCGCCATCAGGATCAACCGTCGCTCCACTTCGGCAATGGTGACGCCTTCGGGCAACCCGCCCGTATCCACCACCTCTCCCACCGCTTCGGATATGGTTGCGGGCAGATGCCGGGCTTCAATGGTGTAGCCGGTGGCCACGATCACCGCCCGTTCAATGCAGTTACGCAACTCGCGTACGTTGCCCGGCCAGCGGTAACGCCGCAGCCGCGCGAAGGCATCTTCCGAAATCTCGCGGGCGTTCTTGCCGTACGCCTCGATGAAGTGGTTGAGAAACGTCCGGGTCAGCAGAGAGATGTCAGAGCGCCGCTCCCTCAGCGGCGGCGCTTTCAGGGTAAATACGTTCAGCCGGTAGTACAGATCTTCCCGAAATTTTCCTTCGGCAATCGCCTGGGTCAAATCGCGGTTGGTGGCGGCCACCACCCGCATATCCACCGAGACTTCCTCGCTCCCCCCCACCCGCTTGAAGCGGTGGGTTTCCAGCACGCGTAAAAACTTGGCCTGACTGTCCAGCGACATTTCCCCCACCTCGTCCAGAAACAGGGTGCCGCCGTGAGCCTGTTCAATGTAGCCGTGGTGGCGCTTGTGGGCACCGGTGAACGCGCCTTTTTCGTACCCGAAAATCTCGCTCTCCCACAGGGTGGCCATGATGGCGGAACTGTTGACCGGCACAAACGGCCCATCGGGCCGGTCGCTCATATCGTGGACGGTGCGGGCAATCAGCTCCTTGCCGGTGCCCGACTCGCCGGTGACCAGCACGGTGGCAATGGTATCGGCCACCTGCTCAATCTGGCGATACAAGTCCTGCATGGGCTCGCTTTGCCCCACCATGTGGCCAAAACGGCCCATTTCCTTGAGCTCGCTTTTTAACCGGCCCACCTCCCGCTTGAATCCTCGCTGGGACAACGCCTGCTCCAGCAGAATGCCAAGGCGCTGGGAGTTGATCGGTTTTTCCAGATAGTCGTAAGCCCCCGCCTTGATGGCGGCGACGGCGGTCTCCACGCTGCCCTGGGCGGTAAGCAGAATGACTGCGGTGTCCGGCAGCGCGCCCTTGATTTCGTTTAAGGCCTGAAGACCGTCCATTCTGGGCAGCCGCAGATCCAGTAATACCAGGTGCGGACGGGTTTTCACCGCCACTTCCACCGCTTCCTTGCCGTCGGTGGCGGTACCCACCTGATACCCCATTGCCTCCAGGCGCATGCCCAGGGTGGTCAGAATATTGGGATCGTCATCGACGACCAGTATCCGGTGTTTACGCATGGTGTGGTTTCCAGATTAAATGAATGCTCATATCGAAATTTTTCCGGTGGTGGAGTCGGCCTCCTGCGCCGCAAGCCCGGTGGCTACCCGCAACGGCAGGGAAAAACGGAAGGTGCTGCCGCCGTCCGGCGGGCATTCCACCCACAGGGCACCGCCGTGGGAGTTGATAATACGCCGGGCAATGGGCAGGCCCAGCCCGGCGCCGCGAAGGCCCGACAGGTGGGACGGCGCAAGCTGGTGGAATTTTTCAAAAATAGTTTCTCTGGCGCCCTCAGGGATGCCCGGTCCCCGGTCGGCCACGTGGCACACCACCAGCCCCTCGGACGCCTCCCAGCCGATTTCGACGGGCGATCCTTCCGGGGAAAACTTGATGGCGTTGGACATCAGGTTGGTCACCACCTGGCGGATGCGCGAGGGATCGACCGTGACCTGTATGGCATCGTCGCCGCTGGTCACAAGCCTTACCTTCCGGCTTTCCGCCACCGGCCCCATTTCGTCCATGGCCGCCTGCACGATGGTGCCGAAGGTACAATGCTCCTCAAAAAACGGCATCATCCCGGCTTCCATTTTGGAGAGTTCCAGCATTTCGTTGATGAGCCGTTCCAGTTTCAGGCAGTCCTCCTGCACGATGCCGAGCAGTTTTTTCTGGCGCACCGTCAGCCGCCCCGCCACGCCGTCAATCATGAGGCTGTTGGCTTCTTTTAAAGAGGTCAGCGGCGTTTTCAGCTCGTGGGAAATGTAGGCGATAAACTCCTCCCGCACCTCATCCAGCGATTCGAGCCGACGCGCCATAATATTGAACGCGGCGGCCAGATCGCCAATTTCGTCCCCCGACGCCACCGGCACCTTGCGGTCGAAGATGCCCAGCCCCACTTCCTCGGTAGCGGCCTTCAGGCGGCGCACCGGGCGGGTCAACAGTACCGACAGCCCCACGGCGGCCACCAGACCGGCCACCACCGTAATCAGCCCCAGAGTCAGGGTGATGCCCGCAATGCGGTCGCCCTTTTTCTGGGTGCGTACCAGCATGACGTCCTGGGTGCCTCGAATCTGCCGGGACAGTTGCCCCATACCGTCGTTTATCAACTTGATCAGAGAGCCGGTGTTGCGTGTCACCCGCAGGGCGCCGTTTTCCCCCCGTGAATCGGCCCGGTGCGCCATGTTCAGGGACGCCCGCTGGGCGTAGCTTCGGTGTCCGGCAGTCAGGTTGGCAATCAACGCCTTTTCCGGACCCGTGTGAACGCGGCTGGCCAGCCGCCCCGCCAGCCGTTCCCATTCCGTATTCTGGGCGGCAAACAGGCGGGCAATGGCGGCGCTGCCCAGCACGTCGAATTTCTTTTCGTTGCCAATCTGCAGCCGGTGCACCTCTTCCAGGGAAGACATGGCGCGCTGGGCCGGGATGCCGTCGGTCACCAACTGGCGGTACTCTCCCATCAGCCGGTACAGGGTGACCCCGCCGTACCCGCCAATGGCCACCAGCAGGGAGATCAGGATCAGATATCCCCCGAAAATCTTGTGGGTCAGCCCCAGTCGCATTGCCTGCCTGTATCCCCTTTCCAGCCCCGACCCCGGAGCGTTAGATTACCCGGTCGTTGCCGCCATCCACCGGCACCTGGGCACCGGTGGTGTTGATGAATCCTTCGCCGCACATGCGCGCCACCAACGCCCCCACCTCGCGGGATGACAGGGGTCTTTTTAACAAATTTTTGCGTTTGTACTCGTCCACGCTCATGCCGTAGTGGGCTGCGCGCGCGGCCAGCACCTCGTCGGTCCAGACGCCGGTATCGAATACCGCGTCCGGGTGGATGGTGTTGACCCGAATCCCGTCAGCGGCAAGCTCCAGTGCGGCCACCCGGCCCAACTGGGTGACGGCGGCCTTGGCGCAACTGTAGGCGGCGGCTCCCGGCCCCGGCGCGGGCACGTTTTTGGAACCCATGATGATTACGTCGGCCCGGCCCGCGTTGCGTTTCAGGTACGGCGTGGCGGCCTTGAGGGTCCACAGGTGGGCGGACAAATTTAATACAAGACTCTTTTCCCATACGTCCGGCTCCATCTCTTCGATGGTGCAGCTTTTTGGAAAGATGCCTGCGTTGGCGAACAGCAGATCGATCCGGCCAAAGCGGCAGGCGGTGCGGGTGAGGGCATCGGCGATGGCGGCCCGGTCGGTCACGTCGCAGGAAAGCCCCACAAACGTGCGCCCGAATTCTTGTTCCATGGCGGCCAGGCTGTCCCGGTCGATGTCCAGCCCGGCCACGTGGGCACCCTGTGCCAGCAACGCTTCCACCGCGCCCCGGCCAATACCGGACGCCGCGCCGGTCACTACCGCCACCCGGCCCGCCAGCGGCGGCTTTGTATTTCCGCCTTTTTTGAGCTTGGCCTGCTCCAGATCCCAGTACTCCATGTCGAACATCTGGGCGGGGGTGAGCACTTCGTACTCGCCGTGGGACGCGGCCCATTCCAGCACGTCGATGGTGTGCCGGTAGATGTCGGCCACGATGCCGCAGTCCTTGTCGTTGGCCCCGGTGGTCACCATGCCAAGGCCCGGAACAAGAAGCACGCGGGGGTGCGGGTCCAGGAGGATTTTCTCTTCCGGCGCCTTCGCTGCATGGGTATTGAAATAGTCCTCATAGGCGGCAATGTAGCGTTTTAGCGCCTCGCGCAGCCCTTTTTCGAAACCTTCCACGGACGACAGGTCCGGGTTTTCCAGATAGAGCGGCAGGGCCTTCGTGCGGATCACGTGATCGGGGGTGGCCGGTCCGATCTGGGTCAGTTTTGCCGCCTGTTTGCTGTTGACCAGTTCCAGCACCCGCTTGCTGTCGTCCAGCGTGCACAGCTTGACGCCACCCGACTCGCTAAGCATCTGGCTGATGACGGCCATTAAGAGGCCCCGGTCCACGGTGGTTGCGGGGGGGCTGATATCGGCCCGCACTTCGTAGATTTTGCGATTGCCTTTTTTGTCGTTCAGGTACTGCTCGGCCTCGTCCACCTTGTCGATCATGAGGTCGTAGCTGGTTCTGGCATCGTCGTGGAAGGTGAAGATGCCGTGCTTCATGAGGATCAGGCCGGAAACCTCCGGGGCCTTCTCAAACACCTCGGCGCATACTTTGGCCAGATCGAAGCCCGGCTGCACGTACGGCACGATGGCCATGCTGTCGCCGTACACCTCGCGCACGGCGTCCTCGCCCCCGCGTACGTTGGTGAGGGCCACCACCGCGTCGGAATGGGTGTGTTCGATAAATTTCTGGGGCAAAAAGGCGTGCAGCAGGCACTCGATGGACGGATTCGGCGATTTGGCGTCCAGCATGTGGGTTTTCTGGGTATTCACCATGTCGGCGTCGGCCAGCTTTTCCAGCGCCCGCAGCTTTTTCAGATGCGCCATGCGCACGGCGGGAAAGCCGGGGGCCTCAATGGTGCCCAGATCCCAGCCGCTGCCTTTGACGTACAGCACGTCCACTTTTTCGCCCAGCAGATCAGTGACGGTGGATTTGACCGAGGTGTTCCCCCCCCCGTGCAGCACCAGCGCCGGGTCCGACCCCAACAGGCGGGAGGTATATACGCGCAGGCCGAGGTCGTCCTTGTATTGGGCGGCTTCGGCGTCGTTCCAGCGGCTTTGCATGATCTTCCCTACGTCTACAAACTAAACAAATATATAGATGGCCCAATAGGGTACCAGATTGGGGCCAGACTGTGCCGTGGGGACGGCTCCCCCGGCAACCGTTGTACCGGTAGTCCCGAATGGGGCAAAATGGGGCATGGGCAAGATGGGGAAATATCTCAAAATATGGATGATCGCTCCCGTGGCGCTGGTGATGCTGGCGCTGGTGGGTGGTATCGCCGCTGCGGATTCCGATACGGATATGATTCAGGCGGCTTGGGAGGGCGATGTGGAACGCATCCACACGTTGCTGGACGGCGGGGCCTACGTCAACGCAACAGACGAGAACGGCCTGACAGCACTGTTTCATGCAGCCACGAAAGGCCATGTCGAAGCCGTCAATGTCCTGCTGGACCAAGGTGCAAACGTTGAAGTGGTAAAAAACGGTGTCCCAACCCCCTTTATTTTGTCAGTTTTCGGCCACCATAGGACTATCACGAGCGGTAGGCGGAACGGAGTGCCCGTGGTCAATGTGGAGGAGTTCCACCGTGCTACGGTGCAAATTGTTACCGCCCTGCTGGACAAGGGGGTCGATGTCAATGCGGCTAACGCTCAAGGTGTCACGGCACTTATGGAAGCGGCGATGCGGGATTGGGCCGGGATTGTCACCGTCCTGCTGGAAGCGGGGGCAGACGTCAACGCGGTCAGTCGGAATGGCACCGCCCTGACCAAGGCAATGGGTCAGGGGCATTCGGAAATCGTCGCTACCCTGCTGGAAGCGGGGGCAGATGTCAGTGCGATTAACCGATTTGGGCATACGGCCTTGTGGTCAGCCGCTGAAAAAGGCCGCGCCGAGGTCGTCAGACTACTATTGGAAGCAGGGGTGGATCCCAATGAGACCCGCGGTACGGTCTTGTACACAGCGGCGCGGTACGGCCATACCGAAGTGGTTAAACTCCTGCTGGATGCCGGTGCCGACGTTAACACCGTGGTCACAGAGGGAGCTACAGCCCTTACTATTGCAGTTCATCGTGGTCGTACAGAGATTGTCAGGCTGCTGCTGGTCAAAGGAGCCACCGACCGGGTGACAGACAGGCTGAACGGGACGGCCCTGATGGATGCAGCAAACCGGGGCCGTTTAGAGATCGTTACACTCCTGCTGGACAGCGGGGCGGACGTCAACGCGGTTGGAAAGTATGGCCGCACAGCCCTGTCGCAGGCGTTGGACAGGGGCCATACGGAAATCGCCGACCTACTGTTGGAAAGAGGAGCCAACGCCACCGCAACACGATTCGGGGAAATCCCGGTGTTGATATCGGCATCCCAGGCGGGCAATACCCGAGTCGTCAAGCTGCTGCTGGACCGGGGTGCCGATGTTCACGCAACAGACAGGGAAGGCAGGACGGCCCTGATGAAGGCGGCCTGGAATGGCCATGCGGAAATTGTCGAACTGCTGCTGAACCAGATAGCGGATGCCGATGTGACAGAAAAGTTTGTCGAGGGTCTCCTCAGGGGGGCATCGGGGGGCGGTCACGCGGAAGTCGTCAAACTGCTGCTGGCACGGGAGGCCAAAGTCAACCCGGCAGCGCCTGGCGAGTGGATCCCTCTCGGAGAAGCATCAAAAAGAGGCCGACTGGAGGTCGTCAAACTGCTGCTGGCCCGGGGAGCGGACGTCAACAGGCTATGGTGGCGCGGCCAGACGGCCCTGTTTATGGCATCTACCGGAGCGAGCAGGCGCGGGCCACAACGCCCCCTGATTGCCGATACGTGGAGTGGAAATTATTGCCACAAGCCACATGTATTCAAACGGTCGGAATACTCCTCCGGCCACCTGCCCAGACCCATGCCGGACCCGGCCGAACGGGAGGCGAAAAAGAGGAAGGCCGAGGAGGAGGCCCTGCAACGGGAGGCGGATTACACCAGAATTATGACCCTTCTGCTGGACAACGGGGCCGACGCCAACACATCGGTCAACGATGGCTGGACAGCGCTGATGGGGGTTTCATCCAGTGGTTACGACAAGGCCGTCAACCTCCTGCTGGACAGGGGGGCGAACATCAACGCCACTAGTGTTGCCAGCAAACACAGCGGGGGCATGTCACGAGACCAAGTCGTCAAATCAAGAAAACCGGGTTCGCTTGTGCAGCCCCGGACTTACAAGGGCTGGACGGCATTGATGGCCGCCACCGAAAACGGCCACGGAGATGTTATACACACCCTGCTGAAAAGAGGGGCCAACCTGAAGACGGCCACGGACGATGGCTGGACGGCGCTCATGCTGGCATCCCTGGTCGGTCACACCGAAGTGGTCGACATACTGTTACAGGCGGGCAGCAACGTACATACCACCACGCAAAAGGGCCGCACGGCCCTGATGGCCGCCGCCCGGAATAACCATCCGGAAATCGTCCTGAACCTGCTGGAAAAGGGGGCGGACATCAATACGGCAACCCCGGACAGCTGGACGGCGCTGCATTTTGCCCTGTCCCGCGAAAGAAAAAAACCGCACAGGCACGGCCCCAGTGATTTTGAACCGGTCGAGGTTTCCTGCCTGCTGCTGACGGCGGGAGCCGATGCCTTGGGCATTACCGATAAGGGGTGGACAACCCTGATGCTGGCGGCTCAAAGCGGCATTTACGAGATGGTTCCCCTGCTCCTGCTCAAGGGCGTGGACGTGAACGCGAAAACCCCCGACGGCAAGACCGCCATGGATTTTGCCGAGTCGTACGGGAACCAGAACATTATCGCAACCCTGAAGAAGGCAATGGAAAGCCGGGGAGAGTAGGTAGCCCGCCACGTCCTCCGGCAAAGGCAGGTTACCGGCCCGTTTACCGTAGCGGGCCGCGCCCCCCTACTCCTCCTCCGGCGCCAACGAAAAGTCCAGCCCCTCCAGCCCTTCCACCCGTTCGCTCAGATATGCCTTGATGCGCCCCAGCAGGCGCTTTTCGTTCTGGCGGATGCGCTCGCGGGAAACCCCGTGGCGGGTGGCGATCTGTTGCAGGGTAATCGGCTCTTCCGCCGTCAGCCGATCGGTAAAAATCTCCAGTTCGCGCCCTTCCA
This sequence comes from uncultured bacterium, assembly GCA_965371175.1. GTDB lineage: Bacteria > Nitrospirota > JACRHL01 > JACRHL01 > JACRHL01 > CBDUXI01. Next base: position 6,648 of record CBDUXI010000048.1, on the reverse strand, counting down.
GGTCTTTGCCAAACTCGCGCAGGTGCTTGTTAATCAGGTCGCGCAACTGCTTCTGCGCCAGCGCCTCGTCCGTGGCCTTCCCTTCGGCAGGCAGCAGGTCGCCGTGGGTCATGGTGCTGTCTTCCCCCCCTGCCGGGGCATCCAGAGACTGATCCCACTGGGTTAGGGTCTGCTGCATCTCCACTACGCTCTGCTCTTTCACGTCCAGCTTTTCGGCCAGCAACTTCGGCCCCACGTCGTACCCTTCGGCCTCCAGCCGGTGCTGCTCCTTGACCAGATTGAAGAACAGCTTGCGCTGGTCGGTGGTGGTGCCGATTTTGACCATCTTCCAGTTGGCCATGATGTAGCGCAGCATGTATGCCTTGATCCACCAGGCGGCATAGGTCGCCAGCCGCACGCCCCGCTCCGGGTCGAACTTCTTTACCGCCGCCATCAACCCCAGATTTCCCTCCTGAATCAGATCCAGAATGCTGATGGGGGTTTTCTTGTACTGAAACGCCAGGTGCACCACCTGCCGCAGGTTGCCCAGTACCAGCTTCTGGGCCGCATCCAGGTCGTCCAGATCGCGGAACGCCACTGCCAGTTGGTGTTCCTCTTCCCGGTCGTAGGTCGGGTGCTGGCGCATCTCGACAAGGTACCGTTGCAGCGGATCGTACGGGACAAGCGCAGAGTCGCCCCGTGCGGCGGATCGCACCGGGGCGGATTTTGGCACTTTCGCCTTGGCATCTGGTGCGTCCGAGTCTGTAGAATGGTGCTTCAAAACCCCGGAATTATACCGCTTATGCCCCCACTCATGCGCCTGAACAAATGGATTGCCAATCAGGGCATCGCCTCCCGCCGCGCCGCAGACCGCTTAATCGCCGACGGCAAGGTGAAAATAAACGGCACCGTCGTCACTGAACTGGGGACCAAAATCGACCCGCAGGCCGACCGGGTGGAGGTAGACACCAGTGCCATGGCACCAAGGCGCTACGTGGCGCTGCATAAGCCGGCAGGCTACGTAACCGCGGTAAACCCCACCGAGCAGGACCCGAAAGTGGTCACCCAGTTGCTGGACCTGCCCGGCCTGTTTCCCGTGGGGCGGCTGGATAAAGAGACCACCGGCCTGCTGCTGCTCACCGACGACGGCACCCTGGTCACCGCCTTAAACCACCCGGAAGCGCACAAGGAGAAGGAATACCGGGTGACGGTGGACCGGGAAATTGCCGACGGGGCGCTGGGCAAGATGGCCCGCGGCCTGCCCCTGATGGGCAAAAAAACCCGCCCGGCCACCGTCATCAGAAAAGCGCCGGACCAGTTCCACATCGTATTGACCGAGGGCAAAAACCGGCAGGTGCGGCGCATGTGCCGCAAGGTGGGGGTGCAGGTAACGGCCCTGTGCCGGATACGCATCGACAGCGTGCATCTGGGCCGTCTGCCAGAAGGGAAATGGCGCTATCTGACCGAGCAGGAAGTGGCCGAATTAAAAGCCCGGACCGCGCCTGCACCGTAACGCTTTTCCGTCCGGAAATTTGACACACGCCCCCAAAAAAGATTAGATAGAAGCTATCGTGACAGTTTGAGTGCACCGTATCCGAAAAGCCCGTGGGAAACCTCGACGGCCACCAGAAGGAGCGTGTTATGCAACAGTTGATCACCCGCCTGCGGGCCGAACATCAGGCCATGGAAAAAGACCTGCGCGCCCTGCAACTGCGCGTGGCCAGACGACCGGTAAGCCGTCTGGCGCTGGTGGATATCCTGAACCTGCTGGACGATCGGCTGCTGCCCCACGAACGGCTGGAAGAAACCCGCCTGTTCCCCAATCTGGAAAATCAGCCGCCGGAACCGGCTATCGACGATCACGACCGCTTTGCCGCCGACCGCGCGCGGCTGCGCGAGGGGCTTGCCGGGTGGACCAAGCGGCGCAAGCCCGATCCCACCGACCTGGACGAAATCGCCTGTATGGCGGAAGACCTGATCCTCTGCATCATCCAGCACTTCCAGTTGGAAGAAGATCAAATTTTCCGCCCGTTTGAACAGGCGGAAGACCTACCGGATGAGCTTCTGGTGGAAACACCGGCAGCGACTATGCAGGCGAGCGCCTGACCCCGCCCCTTTCTCCGCCCCGCCCTCCGACCCCGTTCGTGCTACGATCCACCGGTGTGCTGTGCATGGGCTGCCTGCCCGTCGACCCCCTTTATCCACGCCCCTGAACGAGGTTTTTTTGCCGAACCCAATCGAAATACTGCAGGCCGATCACGACAACATTCAGCGCCAGATCGCCGGACTGGATGCCCTGTTCGCTGCTGGAGACGCCGACCCGAAAGCGGTGGCGGAAGCGGTGCAGACCCTGCTTACCACCCTGGCGCTGCACGAACGGCGCGAGGAAGAAGTGCTGTTCCCCGCCGTGCCACAGGTGGGGCCCATCCAGCTGGTGTTGCAGGAACACGCCCGTCTGAGGGCGCTGCTGGACAAGATGCGGGAGGCGCTGCACAAGGTAGAGGAAACCCCGGACGCAAAACACCATGCCGCCCTGAAACTGGCGGTGCAGGAGGTGGGGTACTGCCTGTCGGGCCACATCATGAAGGAAAACCAGATTGCCTTCCGCATGGCTGCGGGAGTCCTGTCTGCGGAACAACTGGCGGAACTGGGTGAGCAGATGCAGGCGCTGGAGTAACGGACCCTGCCATGTTTTTTAAACTGATCCTGCTGTTCACCGTGCTGCCGTTGACGGAGCTGTACCTGCTGATCGAAATCGGCAAGGTGATCGGCGGCCTGAACACCGTGGGGCTGGTGCTGGTAACCGGAATCGTGGGGGCCTACCTTGCCCGCATGGAAGGGATGCGCACCATCGCCCGCGCCCAGCAAAACATCGCCCAGGGCATTACCCCCGCCGAGGAAATGATCGACGGCCTGCTTATTTTCATGGCCGGGGCAGTGCTGATTACCCCCGGTATCATTACCGACTGCATCGGCTTTCTGATCCTGCTCCCCCCCACCCGGCGCTACTTCAAAATCTGGCTGCGCAGGCAGTTCGACCGGGCGGTTGCCAGCGGCGGCGTACACATTCACCGTGGTTTTGGCGGTCCCGGTAGCCCCGGCGGTCCCGGCGGACCCGACAATGGCGACGGTCCCGACGACCTGCCTCCCGGCGGCCCGCGCTGACCCCCACTCCCCTGCCGGACAGTTTGTGACAGTCCCTGTCCGCGGGCAAAGCCGACCGGTGAGACAGAGAGTGCCGCTCGGACACCCCAACCGTTCAATTCCATATGGTTTTTTGAAAATTTCCTGATACACTTGCCCCACCGACCCGAGACAGCAGACGATTCGATTTTTGGGCAAAAGTGTCCGGAAGTGTCCCACCTCCGATACACTTTTGCCTAATCTGCAGGCAAACTTGTGACGATAACGGATGGGTATGAACGTTCTTCTGGTCACCACCGATACGCCGCTCATTGAACGCACCCGCATGATGCTGGGACTTCTGGGCACCCACCCCACCGTGCTGGACTCCACCGATGAGGCGCTGGAAGTCTGCCGCCAGGAGCCTTTTCCCCTGATATTGCTGGACCCCTCGTCCGACGGCGCTTCCGGCCCCGCCTTCTGCCGCTACCTGCGCGAGCTTCCCCACGGTAGCAGCAGCGTGCTGGTGGCCATCGCCGACGGGGACAAAACCCCCGCGCTGGAAGAGTTGCTGGAGAACGGCGCAGACGATTTCATCCTGCGCGGCGACAGCCCGGAACTGTTCGGCATTCGCCTGGGCGGCCTGTTCCAGCAGGCCCGCGGGCGCACCGAAAAAGTGTCCACCGAAGGGGCGCTCAAGGAGAGCGAACACCGCCTGAACGCCCTGTTCGATACCGCCGCCGAGGGCATCATCATCATCGATACCCACGGCGTGGTGGAGTCGTTCAGTAAAGCGGCGGAGAATATTTTCGGGTACAGCGCCGCCGAGATGGTAGGGAAAAACCTTAACGTGCTGATGCCGCCGGAAGAGGGCGAATCCCACGATCAGCATATCTCCCGCTATCTGCGTACCGGAGAGGCCGGCGTCATCGGCGAAGGCCGTGAGGTGACCGGGCAGCACAAGGACGGACTCAAACTGCCCCTGTTCCTGCGCGTGGGCGAGTTCAAGGACGAGGACGGCACCCGCTTCATCGGCTGCGTGGAAAACCTGTTCAACCGCAAGGTGGCTGAAACCCAGGTGCAAAAAGGCCACGACGACCTGCTGGCCGTACTGAGCGGCCTGAACGTGGGCACCGCTATCATCGGTACCGATGGGCAGATGGTCTATCTGAACGATCTGGCCCAGCGCATCTGCGGCAAGCGGCCGGTAGACGCCGTAGACAAGCCGTGGCAGGAATGCCTGCCGTTCGAGGAGCGGGAACTGGCCCTGATCAGCGACATGGCCATCCGGCCGGAGAGAGACCGCACCCGCCTGAGCCTCCACTCGGCCATCCCCGGCAAGCAGGAATACCGGCTGGATATCGAGATATTGAACGACCCGATAGAAAAGGGCCGCACCATCCTGTTCATGTACGACATGACCGAGGTGCACAGCCTGCGCACCATGCTGGACGAAAAATCCACCTTTCACGACATGGTGGGCAAGTCGCGCCAGATCAAGCTGGTGTTTCAGCAGATACGCGAAATTTCCCACGTGGACTGGTCGGTGCTCATCGAAGGGGAAACCGGTACCGGCAAGGAAATGGTCGCCCGCGCCCTCCACGCCCAGAGCCCGCGCCGGGACGATCCGTTTATTTCGGTCAGCGCCACAGGATTGGAAGATGACGCCCTGTCCGCCCTGCTGTACGGCTATCAGGCCGGGGCATTCGACGATTCGCAGATGGACCGCAAGGGGCTGTTTGAACGGGCCAACGGCGGCACCCTGTTTATCGAAGAGATTGCCGACGTGCCGCTTAGCGTCCAGAGCTCCCTGCTGAAAACCCTGGAGTACAGCGAAGTCAACATCATGGGAGACGACGCCCCCCGCGCCCCCAAAAAGGTGGACGTGCGCGTAATCGCCGCCACCCAGAAGGACTTAACCGCCGAGGTGGAGGCGGGCCGCTTCCGCGCGGATCTGCTGTACCGCATCCGGGTGGCGCGCATTGTTCTGCCACCCTTAAGGGAACGCAAGGACGACCTGCCGCTGTTGATCGGCTCCGCCCTCACCCGCTGCCGCGCCGCCACCGGCAAGGTGGTGGAGACAGTGAGCAACAACGCCATGCGGCGTCTGACCCGCCATGCCTGGCCGGGCAACGTACGGGAGCTGATTCACGCCATTGAATTTGGCGCCCTGCGCGCCCGTGGGCCGGTCATCCACACCCGCGACCTGCCGTACGAACTGGGATCGCCGGGCCAGCTGGCCCCCGGACTGGACGGCGAAGTGGACGAGAAAACCCGCCTCATGACCGCCCTGGCCCAGACCGGCGGCAACCGCGCCCGCGCCGCAAGGATGCTGGGCGTCAGCCGCGCCACCCTGTACCGCCGCCTGGAAGCCTGCAACCTCCCCACCCGCAAGCACATATAAACGAGCAGATTGACCCCGGTGTGGATAGTTGACGGCGGCCACTGCACGGGTTGCGGGCGGTTCCGCTTTCCAGACGGCAATGTGGGGTAAAGCGTTACCCATCCGCTTGGGCTAAACTGTTACCTATCTGCCTGGTTGCACAGTGAGGGGGTGGTAACCGATACCAGAGCGGCATTCTCCATGGTTCCCTGTCTACCCCACACCGCTTTGGGGCATTATGCCCGGCGTGGCACACGCCTTTTTTGCTCCAAACTGTCCGCCTGCGGACAGAAACAGATAGAAAACTGCCTCATACTCCCCTGCCCGGCCCGGCCCTTCCATCCACCTCCAAAAACGGCCTGATCGCACGGAACCGTCTCAATTCGGCCACATTTTGCATGGAAAACTGTCTGGAAATACCGAATCGCACCACCCCGAATCCCGGAGCCTGTTTATAATTTTCGATTGAAACAGTCCTTCATGACACATATTTTCGATATGTAACTGTCTCGATAACTTCGATATAAATGCTTTAAAAACAGTTAGTTAAAAAAACAGATGTCCGAATGTGTATTTTTTGTGACAGATTACAAATAGATTAGCGTCGTGCCACAAATCCGGGGTGCTCCCGATCTCCTGTCTCTGCCGTAAAAAAGTGTCCGCTTCCGTCCCGCTTATGAGACACTTTTAATAAAAACCCGTCTACCCGGGCAACCCCACCCTCCCACCCCCATACAGCCGCAAATACACGTAAAACTGACCAAAAACGTCTCACCCGAACCACTCTTGTACGAGCAGACCGCCGGGGATAGAGAGCAACATACGTCCACTGCACGGATAACATACGTTGCACACCGTCACGGCCATGGTTTTGGATACGGGCAGACCGCCGGGGAACGGAGAACAACATGCATCCACTGCACGCTTTTATGTACGGGCAGGTTGCCGGGGAACGGAAAGCAACATACATCCACTGCGCGGATGACGCACGTTGCACACCTTCACCGCCATGGCGGCTTGCCATCTCGCAACGGCTTGCCAATCGCCAGCAGGACGGACGCAGGTCATGGGGCCCCCGCCCCCGCGGCGGACTGGCGGGGCGGAGATGGGGCCCGGCCCGCCCGCGACCGGGCACGCCCGTGAACAGGCATCGCCCGCCGTGC
>CBDUXI010000047.1:0-20486 GCA_965371175.1 uncultured bacterium | reverse complement strand
AGCCAGACGCCTTTGGGGATGATTTTTGCCAGAAAATTCACCACGTCGGTCTGTACCGAATCGTCCCAGTTTTCCTGAATCATGATGGCCGCCGTGGCCCCCTGGGCATAGACGCTCACAATGCCGTCTGCAACGCCGCTTTCCTTGATCACCGCCCGCACCTGCTCGGTGATATCCACCAGTTCCTCCCGCTGGTGAGTGGCGATGTGGAAGGTTTCTCGCATCAGGCGGAAGCCGTATGGGCATGACCGTCCCCGGCAAAGGCGATGCGTACGACGTCGGGGAATGTTTTTACGTAGTGGATGGCAAGCTGTTCCGTGACTGCATCCGGCAACTCCTCCACGTCCACCCGGTTGGCCGCGGGCAAAATCACCTCGGCAAGCCCCAGCCGTTTGGCCGCCAGCAGCTTTTCGCGCACGCCGCCGATGGGGAGCACCTCGCCTGTGAGGGTCATCTCACCGGTCATGGGCACCGGCTTCGGAGACTGGTTCCGCGCCAGGGACAGCAGCGCCATGGCCATGGTAATGCCGGCGGACGGCCCGTCCTTGGGCACCGCCCCTTCCGGTACGTGCAGGTGGACAAACTTTTTATCAAAAAAGTTGCTGGTGGCACCCAGCCGGGACAGGTGGGCCGAGATGTACGACAGGGCGATTTCGGCCGATTCCTGCATTACCTTGCCCAGGTGCCCGGTCAGTTTGAGCCCGCGGCAGTCTTCGTGCACCACGGCCGCTTCCAGGGTGAGGGCGATGCCGCCCAGGGCGGTCCATGCCAGCCCGGTGGAGATGCCCACCCCCTGTTTGAGGTGCTTGCGCCGGAAGCGGGGCTTGCCCACGTATGTTTCCAGTTCCTTGACGCCAATGCGAACCGGCGTGTCCTTTGGGTTGGTAGCTATGTTGCGCGCGGTTTTGCGCAGGATTTTCTTGAGCAGCTGTTCCACGCCCCGCACCCCCGGCTCACGGGCGTAGTCTTCGATCAGGTGGCGGAGGGCGGCGTCGGTCAGGCGCACCTCATCTTTGGAAAACCCGTGGGCGGAAAGCTGCCGGGGCCACAGGTGTTTTTTGGCAATCTCGAACTTCTCGAACGCCATATAGCCCGGCAGGTGAATGATCTCCGCCCGGTCCAGCAGGGGCGGCGGTACCGTGTCGAGTTGATTGGCAGTGAGCAGAAACATCACCTGCGACAGGTCGAAGCGCACGTCCAGATAGTGGTCGAGAAAATCGTTGTTCTGTTCCGGGTCCAGCACCTCCAGCAGGGCCGAGGACGGGTCGCCCCGGTAGTCGGAGCCGATCTTGTCCACCTCGTCGATCATGATGACCGGGTTAGCGGATTGGACCTGCTTCAAGGCCTGTAGAATTTTGCCCGGCATGGCGCCGATATAGGTGCGCCGGTGGCCCTTGATTTCGGCCTCGTCACGCATGCCGCCCACGGAAAAACGGTAAAATTTGCGCCCCACCGCATCGGCAATGGCCCGGCCCACGCTGGTTTTGCCCACGCCGGGCGGCCCCACAAACAGGATGATGGAGCCGCCCACCTTCTTTTTTCGGGCGCCTACGGCGATGAACTCGATAATCCGGTCCTTCACGTCGGCAAGCCCTGCGTGATCCCGGTCCAACTCTCTCTGCGCCCGCTTCAGGTTGTAGCGGTCGCGGGTGTGGATGCCCCACGGCAGGCGCGTGAGCCAGTCCAGGTAGTTGCGGGAGACACCGTATTCGGCGGAGGACGGCTCCAGCATGGACAGCTTGGTGATCTCCTCCTCAAAGCATTGCCGGGCCTCTTCGGTGAAGTGGAGTTGCTCGGCCCGCTTTTCCAGGCGGGCCAGTTCCTGGCTCTTTTCATCCTGCTCCATGCCCAGTTCCCGCTGGATTTCATGCAGCTGCTGTTGCAGGAAGAACCGTCGTTCCCGATCGGAGACGCGCTCGTCGATGTTCCTGCGGATGCGGTTCTGGATCTTGCTGACGTCCATTTCCCGGTTGAGCAGGGTCAGCACCCGTTTCAGGCGCTCGAAGATCGGGAAGGTTTCCAGCACCTGCTGCAGTTCGTCCCGGTCGGCACTGGTGAGGCTGGCGGCAAAATCGGCCAGCCGGGTCGGCTCTCCGGAACTGAAGCGGGACAGAAACAACTTCAACTCCTCTTCGTGCAGCGGGTTGTGCTTGAGCAGATCCTTGATGGTGTTGAGGATGGCCACCGTATAGGCACGCAACTCCACATTGTCGTGATAGTCCGTTTCCAGGTGGTAGGTAACCTGCGCCCGGATGGGAATCTGTGCGGTCAGAAATTTCTCCACCCGGAACCGTTCCAGGCATTCCACAATCAGGTGCACCCCCTCGCCCGGTATCTTGAACGCCCTGCGGATGGTGGCGGCCACGCCCACCTGATAAAGGTTTGCGGGAATAAGCGGTCCGAACTCTTCTTTGGTCAACAGCAGCCCCAGGTACTGGTTGCCGCTTTCGGCCAGATCCTCCACTGCGTGGCGCAGCTCCGGGTGTTCGTACACCAGGGGAACAATCAGTCCGGGAAACATGGGGCGGCTGGTGATGGGCAGGATCAGCAACCCCCTCGGCAGGGCGTCGCGGGCGAGCACCATATCGGTGCCGGAACTGGACTCCGGCGTTTCCTCATCGACAAATTTTCGGTTCACGTCATGGTTCATGATGCGTCCGTCCTTTTGTCCCGGCCGGAAGGCCCCGATCCTTAAGTCCGGGCACCCGGCGTAAAGTGGATGCCTGCCTTAATTGTGCCTTAATTTTACGAGCTTGGGGAGACCAGGGGGTATCGAAATGGTGGAGAAGTGGTGTATGTAACCCTTATGCGTGCCATGTTACTGGATCAACCGGGCCAGCCGTTGCGGCTGGCCGACGTGCCCATACCGGAACCGGGACCCGGCCAGGTGCGGTTAAAGATTGCCGCTTGCGGGGTATGCCGTACCGACCTGCACGTGGTGGATGGCGACCTGAGGGACGCCCCGTCCCCGATCATTCCCGGCCACGAGATCGTTGGAACGATCGATCAGGTGGGGGCGGGGGTGACCCGCTTTTCCACGGGCGACCGGGTGGGGGTGCCGTGGCTGGGGCATACATGCGGCGTCTGCCCTTATTGCAAAAACGGTCGGGAAAACCTGTGTGATGCACCCGGCTTTACCGGGTACACCTTAAACGGCGGCTATGCGGAATATACCGTGGCCGACGCCGCCTACTGTTTTGCCCTGCCCGACGGGTATGACGACGTGCAGGCGGCCCCGCTGTTGTGCGCCGGGTTGATCGGCTTTCGCAGTTACAACATGGTGCGGGATGCACAGTCCATCGGCCTGTACGGCTTTGGCGCCGCTGCCCACATCATTTGTCAGGTGGCAAAGTTTGAGGGCAAACAGGTGAGCGCCTTCGTGCGGGCAGGGGATGACGCCGCGGCGGCTTTTGCCAGAAAACTGGGGGCCGACTGGACCGGGGAATCGAACGCCGTGCCGCCTGCACCGCTGGATGCCGCCATTATTTTCGCCCCCGTGGGCGAACTGGTGCCGAAAGCCCTGGCGGCAGTAAAAAAAGGCGGGTCGGTGATCTGCGCGGGCATCCACATGAGCGATATTCCACAATTTGCGTATCACCTGTTGTGGGGGGAACGGCAGCTGCGCTCGGTGGCGAATTTAACCCGCAAGGACGGGGACGATTTTCTGGCCGTGGCCCCCAAAGCGGGGGTACAGACCGAAACCACGGTATTTGCGCTGGATCAGGCCAACGAGGCGCTGGCCGCCCTGCGGGAGGGCGCCATCAACGGCGCGGCGGTGCTGGTGCCGTAGCGGCGCAGGCGCAGGAAGCGGTTACGCCGACCAGACGGCCAGTTCGTTGCCGTTCGGGTCCAGAAAGTGAAACCGTTTGCCGCCGGGAAACTCAAAAATGGGTTTGGCAATTTTGCCCCCTGCCTGGACCACGCGCTCCAGGGTTTGATCCAGGTCGGTTGCGTACAGCACCACCAGTACGCCGGGCGCCGATATTTTTGCATCGCCCTCCCCATTAAATCCGCCATCAATGCCGGCTCCGGAAAAGCTCACATAATCGGGACCCCAATCCGTAAATACCCACCCGAATACCTGGCTGTAGAATGTTTTTGTCTCGGCGGCTTTGACCAGTGGCAGCTCAATGTAATTGATGCGGTGGTTCTGATTGCTCATGGGATTTTCCTGATGTCCCGTATGTCAGGTACAGGTCCGGCGAACGCAGTGCCCGCTATCGTGCCAGACTGGCGGGGCAAGGACAATTCCCCCGTTGTTCCTGAATCGCGAAAGAGTGGTTGTGTGAATGATTGGCTATGGGTTGCGGCAGGCAGTTTGTTGGCGGCGTTTTCCCTGTTTGTGGAACTGCGGCACAAGCAGATATGGGCGCGGTACGAGCGCCGCTATCGCCGCCCGAAATCGGCACTGGTACATAAACTGACACGACCGAACATGGCGGTCTACCGGGCGAACATTTATATTGTCTGGCCGATGGCGCTGGCCCTGGGGCTGTGGATTGTGGCCAGCGGCGTACGGGAACTGGCAAAATAGGCAGCATGTCGAAGGAGAGCGTCTGCATGAAAATCCACGCCCTTGAGCGCACCTTTGGCCGGGAGTCGGAAAACCGGCTGGAACAGGCAAAAAATGCCGGATTTGACGGTGCACTGGCGGCGGTGGAGAGCTTTTATCACGCCTTTAACCAGCGCGATGCGAGGCTGCTGGCCAAGGTGTGGGCAGAGGATGATCTGGTGCAGTTGAACAACCCGCTGGGTGGCATTTTGCGCGGCATCGACAGCATTTCGGCGCTATACAAAAAAGTGTTTAACGGGCCTGCCCGCGTGTGGGTGGCGTTTCACGACATCGTGGTCTACCCGTCGGAGGCCATGGTGGTGTTTGCCGGGCGGGAACGGGGTGAGTTTGCCGCCGGGGGCACGGTCATTCCGCTGGCCATTCGCACCTCGCGCATATTTGCCTATGCGGACGGGCGCTGGGCGCAGGTGCACCACCACGGCTCCATTGACGATGTGGCGCTGCTGGCCGATTACCAGACGGCAGTGCGCGGGTAACCCCCGCCCTTTCGGGGCCGTCCGGCCTTTGTTTTTTTACTCAAAACCTCATACACTCCCCAGTCTGTTTTGGTAAACCGAAGTGAGGCGCACGCCTGTCTGCGAGCGCGTGAGGGGATAAGTGAATGAGTAAAATAGTTGCCGTACTCAACCAGAAAGGCGGCAGTGGCAAGACCACACTGGCTACCCATCTGGCCCGATCGCTGGTGCTGGACGGGCAAAGCGTCCTGCTGGTGGATTCCGACCCGCAAGGCTCGGCCCGCGACTGGCACGCGGCGGGAGACGGTGCCCTGCTACCGGTGGTGGGGCTGGACCGGCCGTCTCTGGACAAGGGAATCAAGTCGATTGCCGGCGACCACGATTGGGTGATTATCGACGGCGCACCCCAGGTGCAGGAACTGGCCGTGGCCGCCTTAAAGGTGGCCGATGCGGTGCTGATTCCGGTGCAGCCGTCCCCGTACGACGTGTGGGCCACCAGCGATCTGGTGGAACTGATTAAGACCCGTCAGGAGATTACCGATGGGTTGCCCCGTGCGGCGTTTGTCATCTGGCGGCAGATCCGCCGCACGCGCATTTCCACCGAGGTGCGGGGTGCGCTGGACGGGTACGGTTTTCCGGTGTTTGATGCGGCCACCAGCCAACGGGTGATCTTTGCCGCCAGCGCGGCCGAAGGTTCCACCTGTCTGGACCGGGAGCCGAAAGGGCCGGCATCTGATGAGGTGCGGGCCATCGTTTCAGAGTTAAAAACGTTTGTAACCGCCAGTATGGAGGCATCGGCATGAAACTGAAGGCGGGCCGCCCCAGCCGGGCAAAATCGATGGAGCAGTTAAAGGCCGACTTGCGGGGCGAAACCGAAACAAAGGTGCGCCTGAACGTCAATATGGACGACACGCTCTATTGGGAACTGAAAAAAAAGGCGCTGAACGATCGCACCACCGTCACCGATGTCATCATCCGCCTGGTGCAGGGGTATGTGAACGGTTCGTAAAAAATTGATCGATATGTATGTTTTTCAATGAGTTACAATCTTGCCATGGGCGGTTTTTGGTGGTTTACTTAAGATAGGTAAGGAGGTCGTTAGAGGACCTCTGGGGGGAGTGATTCTCCCGCGTGTAGACGCGGGTGCCCGACTGGGGAGATCGGGCGCGGTTGTTGCACTCCCCTCGGGCGGCAGTGGACGGCCTCCCGAGCTTGAGATGAAGGGACGTGGAAAGTAGCCCTGGGCGTGCGGAAGTGAGGCGCCGACGATTTGGGGCGAGGTGCCACGTCCCCGATTTTTTGTGCATTTCAGGTCTGTTTTTCTCCGCCGTAAATGGCCCCGTTCCGAGGCAAACCTGCCCCCGGTTTTTGAATTCCGGAAAAAATATGCGACCATGCCGCTCCCGTTTTTGATTTTTGGCGGTTTCACGCTGCCTGCGTATGTAAAAGGATTTATGGCTATGAGATTTCTGTTGTATGTTGCCGCGTTTGCGTTGGTGTTCCCGGCCTATGCCCACGCGGGCAAGGTCAAGCTGGACTCCCAGGATGCGAAGGTAAGCTATGCTCTGGGCCTGCAGATCGGGCAGGGACTGAAGCAGGACGATGTGCCCATCGATATCAAGGCCTTTTCCATGGCGATTGAAGATGTGCTGGCGGGCAAGGAGCCGCAACTGTCGACAGAGGATATGCAGGCGGCCTTGATGGCGTTTCAGCAGCAACAGGTGGAGGCACGCGCGGCCATGGGTAGCGAAAACATCAAAAAAGGCAAGGCGTTCATGGCCGTAAACGGCAAGAAGGACGGCGTGACGCAAACTGATAGTGGCATTCAGTACCGGGTGCTTGCCGCCGGATCCGGCAAGAAAAAGCCCGGCCCGACCGATTCTGTGACCGTGCATTACAAGGGCACGCTCATAGGCGGCGAGGAGTTCGACAGCTCCTACTCCCGGGGTGAGCCGGCCACGTTCCCGCTGAACCGGGTGATCCAGGGATGGCAGCAGATCATGCCGATGATGGTGGAAGGCGCCAAGTGGGAGGTGATGATCCCGTCGGATCTCGCCTACGGCGCGCACGGCAGCCCCGGCGGCATCGGCCCCAACGAGACCCTGGTCTTCGAAATCGAGTTGATTACGATTAATTAGCGCTGGCTTATGAGCAGTGAAAACGCCCGCTCTGGTTAGAGCGGGCGTTTTTGTGTCCAGCGATGGAATCTCAAACCGGAAGGCGGTGGAGATTGCGGCAGATGCAAGGCGCGTGAAGTTTTTGTAAATCAGAGGCCACGCTGGGCAGCTTTGCAGGCCACCCGGCTTTGCTCCGCTTGTTGGCAGATCGAGGCATGTGGAACATGACCGTGCCCCATCGTGGCCTCTGATTTACAAAAAAACGAAGCAGATGCCGTGATATCCGCCGCCGACTAGAAATGCAGGGCGAGCGTTAGCTGCCCGAAGTCATCGTTTCTGAGCGCATACAGTGGGTCGGCGGGGGACGGGTTGCCAAAAATTCGCACCTCGCCATCGATGGTGAACTGCTCGCCCAACCTGCGGGAGGCCTCCACAAACCCGGCCCAGCTGTTGTTCTCCAGGTCGGAGATGAACCCGGCCAGCAGTTCGGTGCTGCCCAGGTCGTTGACTGCCAGCCGTACGCCGGTCATGAGGTCGTTGTCAAACGGCGTGGCCAGGTAGCCGGGACGGGTATCCCGCAGCCATTCGCCCAGCACCCCCAGGTCCATCTGGCTGCCGAAAATGCCCGTGAACGTATATTCAAACCCCGCCGCCCAGGCGTGGGTCGGATCGGCGGTTATTCCAGCCTTGCGGATAGTCTCCAGCTTGAGCAGCCATTCTCCCAGAATCAACTGGGCCTCCAGCCCGGTCTGATCGATGCGGTTGTATTGCTGCACCAGCCTGCCCGCCGGACAGCCAATGGCCAGACAGGAGGAACCCGGTATAAACACGGGTTCCCGTGAGGTGCCCGAAAAGTGGGAGACGGCCACTTCCAGCGGTCCCAGATAATGCTGGTAACGGGCGGCGGCATCCAGGTTGTTTTGCCGGTCGCCGCTTTCGTACAGCACGAAGTCTGTTTCCACCAGCATCGGCCCGCGCAGTCGGCCTTTTTTTCCGGGGAAGGTACGCTCACGAAAATACGGCATCAAGATCAAATCCAGGGTGCCCGCCGCGCCGGGGAGGGTCAGTTGCACCATGGGTTGCCCCAGTTTTTCCTCGCCATCTATCGACTCCACCAGGTCGGTCTGGTTGACGATGTCTACCAGATGCACGCTCTCGGTGACGCCCCAGAATATGGTGCGCGCGCCGATGGAAAGCTCTGCCTTGGGAAACACAAACTGGGCGAACAGTTCGCGCACGTCCCAGTGGGTGCGTCTGGAGTCCTCGGAGTCGTACCGGGCAAACGGTACAAAGGTAAAACTGTGGGAGCCAAAACCGCGGTATAGCTCCGGCTCCAGGTAGATGGACCCGGCATGGTCTTTCTGATCCGGATACTCCGCATCGCTAAAGAACGGACGCACCTCCACGCCGAGCTCTCCCGACCACTCTCCGTTGACCACAAGGTCCTGAATCAGGGTCACGGGCACGGCCACAACGCCAAACAGCGTCCAGAAGGCCACTTCGCCCAATGCCCTGTTTGTGGTCTGTTCGGTATGAAACTGTTCGTCGTATTCCCCGGTGCCCCGGTCCCACGGGTCGTGGGGCTGTCCGGGGTCGGGCGAGGTGTCTTCGGCAAACCCTGCGGTCGGCATGGCGACAAGCAGGGCGGCCCCCAGAACAGCGGTACGAAAATAGTGGCGCAAGAAGGTGCTGCTAGCGGGCGCGTTTGAGGGCGGCCTGGGTGAAGTCGGCGGTGGAGAAGCCGTGCCCGAAGGTCATTTCGGCAAACACCAGTTTGGTTTCCTTGCCACTCTGGTGGTTGACCATGTGCCAGGTGTGGGCGCGCCAGAAACGGTCCAGATACAGGCGGTAGTCGCCGTAGAAAAGTGTCTTGAGCAGTGATCTCTTGCGGTCGTAATAGTCGATTTTTAAAGGGCGGTGGTGCTCGGTATCCCACCAGATGTGCTGCACTGAATAGCCGCTTTTTGGGTCTCTGGGATCGCGGGCCACCACGTGGGTCTCCTGCCCTTCATAGGTTTCGGTGCGCAAATATTGGTAGCTGTAACGCGCCACCTCGTCGCTGGAAACGTCCTCAAAGGCAAACTCAGAGCCCATGAACGACCCGCTCTTGTTGGCGGAACTGATGCGCTTGACCCGCTTTAGTGCGGGCAAAAACAGCCACTGGTCGTCGGTGCGGTCCGTGTGGGCGAACGACAGCAGGGCGGTGCCCTTTACATCGCGCGGTTCGTCAAACACGATCAGCAGCTTGTCGCCGTCGCCCGGCATTTCCATGGTGCGATTGTGCATCTGGCGGACCGAGGTTTCACCGTGCCGGTTGGTGAGGGTCATGGCCATGGTGGTGGTGCCGTCGACCCAGCCGTTGTCAGCCTCCCACGCTGCGGTGGCAATGGCCAGCCCTTTTTCCTCGGGGGTTTCCGCGGTGGCTGCGGGAACCACAAACAGGAGCAGGGCGAGCAGGGTTATTCGTTTTTTCATGATTAAAAATCCTTTTCAGGTGGACGGTTTCGCCACGGGTTGCTGCGTGGCCGGTTCCTTCGATTTGTCCAGCCACATCAACAAAGGCGGCAGGAACAGGAAGTCGGCAAGCAGCGCAAACACCAGCGCAATACCGGTCAGCGTGCCCATCTGGCTGTTCATCTTGAAGCCGGACAGGGCCATGATCATCAAGCCCCCGGCCAGAATAATCGAAGTACTCCACAGGGCGGTGCCCACCGTGCGGAAGGCGTAGCGAACCGCCTCCACCGCCGACAGGGCGTGCTCCCGCCTGGCCCGCAGGTACTTGGTTAAAAAGTGCACCGTGTCGTCCACCACAATCCCGAGGCTGATGGATGCCACGATTGACGTGCCCATGCCAACCATTCCCACTGTGAGTCCCCACAGACCAAAGGCCATGGCTGTGGGCACCAGATTGGGCACCAGGCTGACCAGTCCGATGCGTACGCTGCGCACCGCCACCACCAGAATGAACGAAATGAGTATCAGGGCAAAGGCGGTGCCCGCCAGCATGCTGCGGATGTTGCGGTACATGATGTGGGCAAACATGATCGCGGGGCTTGCCGCATGGGCCTGCATGGATTCGGGGAGGTTGTTTTCCATCCACGTTGCGGCACGTTTTTCCACCGCCAGAATGCCGTCGGAGGTAATGCCGGTTCTTAAGGTGATCGACATGCGGGAGGCGCTCTTGTCTACGTTGATCTGATTGTTCAGGTCCAGTCCGTACGGCAGGGAAAGCTCATACAGCAGCAGATACTGGGCCGACAGTTCCCGGTTGTCCGGAATCCGGTACCAGTCCGGATCGTCTCCGTGCAGGTTCTTGTTCAGCCGTTTCATGGTGTCGGTCAGCACGGCCACGTGCAGGGTTTCCGGCTGTTCCCGGTACCAGTTGGCGAACTTTTCCAGATTGCTCAGGTATTCCGGTTCGGAGATGCCCCCTCCGCTTGCCGCAGGCACGGAGTATTCCACCAGATACAGGCCGGTCAGGTGGTTGGAGATAAAATCGGTATCGGTGCGAAACTCATAGCGCTCGTCGAAATACGACACCCACTCCTCGTTGATCTCGATTTGGCTAATGCCCGCTATAAAGATCGCGATGATCCCCGCCATGCCCCAGAACAGCTTTTGGCGGTACCCGATGACGAAATCGGCAAACCGTTCCATGATGGAATGACCGTCGTCCGGCCGTGGCTTCACCCGCACCGGGATGACCGCCATGAAAGCGGGCAGGAAAAACACGGAGTAGAGAAAGCCCACCAATACCCCGATGGCCACCATGTTGCCCAGGTCGTGAAACGGCGGCACGTCCGAGAAGTTCATCGACAGAAAGCCGACGGTGGTGGTCAGGCTGGTCAAAAACACCGGTTGCAGATTGATCCGGATACTCTCGGCAATGGCGGCGTGTTTGCTTTTGCCGTTGCGCAATTCGTGGAACATGGTGACCAGAATATGGATGCTGTGGGCCACCGCCAGGGTCAGGATGATGGTGGGGGCCGAGGCCGACGGCGCGGTGAACTTGAACCCGGTCCAACCCGCAATCCCCATGGCGGTTGCCACCGAAAACCCCATGATCAGCACCGTTCCCAAAGTGCCCGAGAACGACCGCAGGAGGAAGATCATAACCAGGACGATGACCCCGTACATGATCGGCGTCAGGGTTGCCATATCGCTTTCCGCCGACTCGCCAAACGCATTGTTGAGCATGGTCATGCCGCTGATATACACCGCCACGTCTGGATGGCCCGCGCGCACCTGATCGGCCAGGTCGCGGACAAAGGCTGCCACCTCCGGCGTTTCCTTGATGCTTTTTTCCGGCAGGTTGATGGTGACGTTGACCGCCGTGACGGCGGCATCCGGAGCAATCAGCCGGTTGATCAGCAGCGGTTCCGCCAGGGCGATCTGCTTCTTTTCGTCCAGTTGGACGTCCGAAAGGTCGGCGGGCGACTCCACCAGGTCCTCCACCACCAGATCGTCCCCAAAGGCACGGGTGTGCTGGTAGTTGGTGATGGAGTCCACCCGGCTGGAGTACGGCACCTGCCAGGCGGCGTCGGTCAGTTCCTTGACCGCCGCCAGGGTGCTCCGGGTGAAGACTTTGCCGTCTTTCGGGGCAATGGCAAACATCACATTGTCATTTTTGGTGTAGGTGTTCTGCAGTGCTTCAAACGCCTGCAACTGCGGATTGTCGTCCCCAAAAAACACCCGGTAGTCGGTGGTGAAGGTGAGGTGACGCGCCCCGCTGGCCGCCGCGACCACCAGCAGGGGGACAAGCAGGATAATCCACCAGCGGCATCGCACCACCCATTCCCCAAACTGTTTTGCAAACATGGTGTGTTCCCTATTTCCGTGACTTGTGAATGATTTGTAAATTATTCATAATTTAAGCAAAAAAACTTACCGGCAGGACAGGCCGTTTACCAGCAGCCTGGAAACGCCCTGAGCCATCCCCAACATCTCTTCTTTGGAATACAGCCCCATCATGATCAGGAACGGCGAGTAGAAAGCAAAAGTAGCCATGATGACGCTCTGTGCGGTGGCCATAACATCGGGCTCGTTAAACTCACCGGTACGGTTGCCTTCGGCGATCACTTCCGCCATCAACGCCTGCATCTTTTTGAACTTGAACTCCTTGATCAGCTCCTTGCGCTCTGCGGCGATAAACTGAATCATCTCGGCCATCTGCGGCTCGTTGGCCAGTTCTTCGTAGGTGTATTCAAACAGTGCTGTGGTGAACGTCGCGACTTTTTCGGCTGCGCTGGGGCCGTCTTTACGGACCACTTCACGTAGCAGGTCGATGGTTGCCGTGATGCAGCGTTCGGCGATGGCGGTGCCGATATCGGCCTTGCTGCCAAAGTAGCGGTACAGGTTGGCGGCACTCATGCCGCAGTCGGACGCAATTTCGGCCATGGTGGTTTTGCCGAATCCGAACTGGCGGAAGCGCACATCGGCGGCGTCCAGAATCTGGTCCCGTACTTCTTTGGTTTTAGCGATCATGGACCAAACCTAGTCCATGAATAATGAATAATCAAGAAAGTATTCACAAAATTTCAGAAAAAAGTGGAGGGGTTTCCCGGACCGGTCACTTGAGGTACGGCCCGGCAAGGCAATGGCGCCGCTTGTTTTTTTAGGGGGGATGCGCGGAACGGCGGGAGCGGGCGGGGCTACTTCTTTTTTGGCTTCCACCCTTTGGGAACGATCTGGTAGACGTTTCCGCCCTTGTGGTCCAGTACGTACAACTCGCCGTTCTCATCCTCGCCAAACGAGCTGATATTGAAGTCAATCTCCAGATAGCGGCGCATCCAGAACTGGCCGGGTTCCTTGCGTTTGGGGATCAGGCCCCACACGGTGCCTTCGCAGTAGTCGGCAAACAGGTAGACACCATTCAACTTGGGGATCCGGGCGCCCCGGTATACATGCCCGCCGGTCACGGAGCAGCCAAACTTGTGGCCGTACTCAATGACGGGCTGGATGCCCTTGTTGCACTTTTTCTTGCGCCTTTTTTTCGTGTTCACCACTGGCGGGTAACAGTGTTTGCCTTCCATGAAACTCCAGCCGTAGTTTTGCCCGCCGGGATCGCCCGCTGGCTGGTAGTTGATCTCTTCCCAGTCGTCCTGCCCCACGTCGGCAATGAACAGGTCGCCTGATTTCCGATCGAAAGAGAAGCGCCAGGGGTTCCGCAAGCCGTAGGCCCAGATTTCGGGCTGGTAGACGGACCGGCCCACATACGGGTTGTCGTCGGGAATGGCGTAATGGCGCTTGCGGGTGCGGTTGTTTATATCAATGCGTAAAATCTTGCCCAGGTGGGAGTAGCTATTCTGCCCGTTCTGGTAGGGGTCTCCCGCTCCGCCTCCGTCTCCGGTGCCGATGTACAGGTAGCCGTCGGGCCCGAAGGCAATGTTGCCACCGTTGTGGTTGGCGGCGGGGTTTTCAATGGTCAGAAGTGGTTTGAGTGTGCCCGGATCGGCGCGGTTGTCGTTGCGTTTGGAGGTGTTTACGCGGGCGACCACAATGTTTTGTTTTTTGTCGGTGAAGTACACAAACAGCTGACCGTTTTGTGCATATTGGGGATGGAACGCCATGCCCAGCAGCCCCCGCTCTCCCCCTGTTTTGACCAGCGGACGGATGTCCAGAAAGCTTTTTGGTTTCTTTGTTCCGCCGTTATCTTCGACTATCCATACCCGCCCGCTTTGTTCGACGACAAACCGGCGCCCCGAGCCGTCACCCGCATGGGTCAGCAGCACGGGGGAGGCAAAGCCGCCGGCCACATGATGCAGGGCCAGTTTGACCGGGGCATTTTTGGCTACCTTGAAAACCGGCTTGGCGGCACTGGCAACAGCGGGGAGGAGCAGCGCCACAAGGGCACAGCCGAACAAGGTGTTTCGCAGGGAATTTATATACATTCAGGCCTTTACTTGACCAGGCGTAGGTGGGGAGCCGCTTCGGGCTGTGGCGCTTCGCCATCGACCGTTTCGGCACGGTCGACTTGGTCCTCAGCGGGTTTTTCGAGGGGGGGCTGTGCGTGTGCGGCGGGCTTGGTCTCCAGAGGGGCCGCAGGGCGGGGCGATTCGCCAAATACGATTCCTTCGTTGGACTCCGCCGAAAAAATGGCGACCACGGCCAGCAGTGGCACCTCTACCTGAAACGGCTTGGCGCCAAAGCGCGCGGAGAAGCGGACCCGGTCGTCCCCCAGCTCCAGGTTGTCCACCGCGCGCGGGGCCACATTCAGGGTGAGTTTGCCGTCCTTGTCGTACCCAGCCGGGGACCGGACCCCCGGCTGGGTGGTATCCACCAGCAGGTAGGGGGTGTGCCCTTCCGTGAGGCACCACTCATGGATGGCGCGTATCAGATACGGTTTGGCGGATGGAGGCAGCATAAGCGGAATGGTTCAGGCAATCGTGCCCCAGACCTGTATAAATAGTGAAACGACGTGGTACCCCTACTCGATGACCATGGCTCACCGGAACATTCGACTGCTCCGGAAGCACCGCGAAACAGCCATTGTAGTTTATAATGCCCGCTCGACGGGCTGTGTCACAAACGAATTTTTTTCGCGAACGGTTTTTCGCCCCATTTTTCTACGGTAAAGCGGTTGGATCCAAAGACGTTTTATATACGAACCTACGGCTGCCAGATGAATGCGTCGGACAGTGAGCGCATCGCGGGCACCCTGATTGATCGCGGCTATTCCATGGTGGAAGATCAGCAGGTCGCCGATCTGGTGGTGCTGAACACCTGCTCCATTCGGGAAGGGGCGGAAAATAAGGTCTATTCCGACCTGGGCCGGCTGCGGCTGGCTGAAGCGGCGCGGGATGCCCCCATGACGGTGGCCGTAGCGGGCTGCGTGGCCCAGCAGGAGGGGGCGGCCCTGCTTTCCCGCGACCGCAATGTAGACATGGTATTCGGCTCCCGGGCCATCTCCCGGCTGCCCGAGTTGATGGACCGGGTGGAGTCCGGCGAGCGGGTGGCGGAGCTGGGTATCCACAGCCGGCCCGATCTGCCCGATGCCGCCATACGTAACGACCCGTACCGGGCGTGGGTGACCGTGATGGAAGGGTGCGACAACCATTGCGCCTTCTGCGTGGTGCCCGCCACCCGCGGACCGGAGGTGAGCCGCACGCCGGAAGGGGTGGTGAGCGAAGTCCGGGAACTGGCAGCGCAAGGGTATGTGGAAGTCACCCTGCTGGGGCAAAACGTCACCTCCTACGGCAAAAACCTTGCCTGTGGCACCGATTTTTCTGACCTGCTGGCGCGCCTGCACGAAATTGACGGCATCCAGCGCATCCGCTACACCACCAGCCATCCGAAAGACTTTTCTCCCGGGCTGATCGATGCCCTGGCCAGGCTGCCGAAGGTGGTCCGCCACCTGCACCTGCCACTCCAGTCCGGTGCCGACGCGGTACTTGCCCGCATGGGGCGCGGCTATACCCGTGAGGACTATCTGGCAAAGATCAAACGGGTGCGTGAACAGGTGCCCGGCATTGCCATCACCACCGACATCATCTGCGGCTTCCCCGGAGAGACCGATGCCGATTTTGAGATGACCTGTCAGGTGGTCAAGGACGTGGGTTTCCTGAACCTGTACGGCTTCAAGTATTCCCGCAGGCCGGGTACGACCGCCCTGGACCTGCCTGACCATGTGCCCGACGAGGTACGCAGCCAAAGGCTTTCCCGGCTGCTCGCCTTACAGAAGGAAATCACCCTGGCCCATCACCAAAAAATGGTAGGTACCACGCACCGGGTGCTGGTGGAGGGGGTCAGCAAGAAAAACGAGAAACGGCTGACCGGGCGGCTGGAGGAAGGGGTGTTGCTGCACTTTGAGGGAGACCCTGCCTGGGTCGGGCGTTTCCGGAATGTGCGGGTGACCCACGCATCGGTGAGCGCCTTGATCGGGGAAGCAAACTGAACACTTTTCGTCCGGTCGTTTATTTTATCCCTGCAGTTGTATACGCGGGGCTGATCTTCTATCTGTCCGGCCAGCCAGCGCTCCGGGCGCTGAAATTTGCCCATTCCGATAAACTGCTCCACGCGCTTGCCTTTGGCGGTCTGGCCTATCTGGTCGCCTGGGGGTTTATTCGCGCCCGGCCCGGCTGGAGCCTGTTGCGGGTGCTGGTGGCCGCGTTTGTGATCACGGTGGCCTACGGCTGCCTGGATGAACTGCATCAGTCCCTTACGCCCAGACGTCAGCCCGATCCGCTCGATGTGGTTGCAGACAGTATCGGGGCGCTGGGAGCCGCCCTGATTTTTTGGTGGATCAGTCGAAAAAAACCGGGTGCGGCGGCGTTTCCCGATCAAAAAACAGCGCCAAAATCATCGCCCGATGAAATATGACACTATGAATTCCGGCGATCTTCGCTATGATGAACAGGTCTGGTGAATCAGGATCCATTTCGGGGGAGAGCGTAGCAGGTGGATGCAGAGCTAAAAAAACTGGCGGCGGCGGTGGGGCAGGCGGTGGGGCCTGATGCCATGCCGGACGGTGTTGCCGCGTGGTGCGTCTGGATTATTCGCCTGCTGGCGGACGGGCGGCCCGTTACGGCCAGTCAGGTGGCCGCGCTGGCGCAGATTTCCATCAATACCGCCACGGAAATGATCGACCGGATGGAATCGGCCGGGCTGGTGGAACTGGACGGTCGGGGCAATGTGGTGGAAATGGCCCTGACCCTGAACAGCACCGTGCACCAGATGGAGATCGGCGGGCGCAACGTACATGCCTGGTGTGCGCTAGATACGCTCTATGTGCCCTCGTTGTTAAGCCGTACCGCGCGGGTGGTGTCCGAATGCCCGATGACCGGCAAGTACGTGCGGCTGACGATTACCCCCGAAGGGGTAACGCGGGTTTCCCCTCCAGAGGCCTATGTGTCCGTACCGGTCCTGTCCGGGGGGACGCTAAAGGAATCCCTGGGCGCCACGGGCGGGTTCTGCGCGAATACCCGGTTTTTTGCTTCCCGCGAGGCAGCGGCCCGGTGGCTGGGAGAGCGTGACGACTGCCAGTTGCTGAGTGTGAACGAAGCGTTTGCGCTGGCACGCGCAGTATGGGGCATCCCGCTGCTCAAGGCGGCGGAGAAGGCAGCCTACGCGTAAAAACACAGTTTACGAAACGGGTATGGCCGGCTCCGGGTAACGTTGCGCTGCGATCTTCTCCACCCGTTCGAGGAACGTGCCTGCCCGGAAGCGCCCGCGCCCATCCAGCCTGACCTCGGCGGTGGCATCAATGACGGCGGGGTGAATGCGGGTGGGGCCGCTGAGCGGATTTCCCTTGATCACCCAACGGCCAAGCCGTTCATCGCGGATCAAATCGATCAGCCCCCAGATGCGCCACATGGCGCTGCAAAAACGATTCGCATCGGTCTGAAAATGTTCTTTCAGGGCCAGTAGCCCCTTGCCCGCGATGGTGCTTCGGGGCATCCGGTCCGGCAGGTCTTCCTCTGCCGCAACAAACAGGTTGAATACCTGTTCAAAGTCTTCCATCGCAAACGGCATGGCATGGTCGGGTGTGGGAATGTGTGTGGCATCTGTCATCTACAGCCCTCCGGTTTGGGGAGAACACACACCAAGAAAAACAACAATAACCAATGTATTCAGTAAGTTGCAAGTCCGATGTTTATTGGGTTGTAGAAATTTGTAACGAGAGGGAGATGCGGGTGGATAAAAAAAGGCCCCGAACCGTTGCCGGTCCGGGGCCTTTTTGATTGGTTATGGACGACCTAGAAGTCTTCCATGTTCTCCGTGCTTCCGGATGCTTCGGGTGCACCGGCTGCAACCGGCTGTGCAGCCTGCTTGCGGCGGCGCGGCTTGCTGACGAAGCCGCCGGACGACTGTGCGCCCCTGGCGGCGGTGGTGGCCCGGCGGCTGGGCTGGGCTGCCATGGAGGTGCCCATACCCGTCTTGAAGAAGGTCATCAGCTCGGAGAGCTTTCCGGCCTCTTCCGCCAGGTTGTCGGAGGTGGCGGAGCCTTCCTCCACCAGCGCGGCGTTCTGCTGCACCACCTCGTCCATCTGCATGACGGCGCGGTTCACCTGCTCGATGCCGGTGGACTGCTCCTGACTTGCGGCGTTCATCTCGGAGACGATGTCGGTCACCCGGGTCACGCTGTCCTGGATCCCGGACAGCGCCTTGCCGGTTTCTTCCACCAGTTGGGAGCCGTTCTGCACCTTGACGACCGAGTCCTCGATCAATTTCTTGATCTCGTCCGCGGCACTGCCGCTGCGTTGGGCCAGGTTGCGCACCTCGCTTGCCACCACGGCAAAGCCGCGGCCCTGCTCTCCGGCACGGGCGGCTTCCACCGCCGCGTTCAGGGCCAGCAGGTTGGTCTGGAAGGAGATCTCGTTGATCATGCCAATGATCTCGGCGATCTTTTTGGATGAATCGTTGATCTCGCCCATGGCGGTCACGGCTTTTTCGACCACTGCGGCCCCCTTTTCGGCCTGCTCCCTGGCGCCCTCGGCCAGCTCGTTGGCCTTGACGGCGTTGTCTGCACTCTGCTTGACGTTGGAGGTCATCTCTTCCATGGAAGAGGCAGTCTCCTCCAGCGCGGCGGCCTGCTCCTCGGTGCGCTGACTCAGGTTGGCGTTGCCGTCCGCCAGTTCCTGGGAGCCGCCCGAGATGGTATCGGCACTCACCCGCACGTCGCTGACGATGCTCAGCAGTTTGTCGTTCATGGTTTTCAGGGCGGAAAGCATCTGGCCGGTCTCGTCGTCGCCGTCCACCTGAATGGTGTTGTCCAGGTTGCCGTCGGCAATTTCGCCCGATACCCGTACCGCCTGCTCCAGCGGACGGGTAATGAGGCTGGCCAGCCACCACGAAACGGCCATCAGCAGGCCGAAGGCGATCAGTGAAATGGTCAGGATCAACCCCTTGGCGGTCCCCACCGCCTTGTCGCCACCGGCCTGAGACTCCAGGTTGTGCTCTTCGATCATGCCGGAGAACGCTTCCATCTCGTCCGCCAGGTTCTGGAACGACTGTTCGAAATCGGGTAGTTGCGCGTACGCACCCTCCAGATCGGTGCGTGCCATCCGGGCAATGCTCCCGGCGGTATCGATGTAGCTTTCCAAGGCGGGACGCACCCGGGCGAGGGTGTTATGGACCTCGGCTTCAACATCCAGTGCGTCGATGGCGTCCAGTTTCTCGCGGAAGGTGGCGCCGTTGTCCTCGATGTCCGAAAGCCCGGCCCGGTAACTCGCTTCGTCATTGCGGGCTGCGGCCACCAGAGAACCCAGCATGTCCCCTTTCAGGGCGTCGTGCATCATGTCGCCCAAAAGCAGGTGGGCCTGTGCCTCGGAATGCACGATGATGTTATCCATGGACGAATCCACTTTCGTCAGCCCCCAGTAACCCGATGTGCCGACGATCACCGCCATGGCCATGCTGAGCAAGCCGAAGCTGACCAGTTTTGTTTTGACTTTCATACTCATTTTTCTTTCCTCACTTATGTAGTGGGGTGGCTACGGGTCCCCCCTAATAGACCATCCCGGTTACGCACGATTCGATTTATGCGTGTGCCATCTGACTTTACAACGCCGCCTCAAACCGCAAGCTAGTGATCAGGGCATCGTCCAGGGTGGGGTCGGTGCCCGGGCTGATCACGTACTGCACGTCGGGCTGCAATGCCAGCCACGGCGTAAGTTGCGTGCGATAGGTCAGTTCGATGGCGGTTTCGGCATCTTCCGCGCCCGGATTGGCGTCCGAAAAGGCGCCGCCGTTTATGGCGTGGGCCACGGCCAGGCCAAGCTGGTCGTCCGCGCGCCCGAACAGGCCGGTGTAGACGCCGCCCAGCCCCACATAGGTGCCGAACTGGTGCACATCTTCACTGGCAAGTCCCAGCCGCAAAAACGCCGACAGGCGGTCGGATACCGCCCGATCGGCAATGGCGTAAATGCCGAAAGCCTTTTCATCGGGCGATGTGCCGTCCACGTGGGCAAACTCTTCAGTGTAGTACCAGCCGCCCAGCGAATACTTGCGGTACGGGGCGTTGTCGCCCTCTTCCAGCCCGGTCACATGGCCGCCCTCCAGGGCGATCAGCCAGCCGTCGCTGCCGTTGATCTCCACCTGGGTGCCCATGGGCTGAGTGGGGTCGCCCGACACGCCGTCCAGCACCGCCAGTTGGGCGTATACCGGCTCGCTCACCTGATACGACAGGCGCAGTGCCAGTGACGTGGTGGGAAAGATCGACGGCCCGTTCACGCCGCTCTGAGAGTAGTCCGGTCCGATGCCGTGGGAGCTGCCCAAAAACAGCCCGGCGGTCTCGGTCACGTCAAACTCGCCGTTCAGGTCGTACAGACCGAACAGCACGGCCAGATTGTCGCCGAACTGCTGGTTGATCCACGCCTCGTACAGCTTGGCGGTTTCGTCCTG
>CBDUXI010000046.1:0-20492 GCA_965371175.1 uncultured bacterium | reverse complement strand
GGCAATGGCCCATCAGCACCCCGTCGTACCCTTCACCCCAGCGCGCCCTGGCAAACCCGCGCATCAACTCTGGCAAGTGGGTGGCGTAATCGACCGCATAGGTTTTGCCGATGGTAAACCGGTCGGCTACCTTCAGCACCGCCGCAGGCGACAAGCCGTGGGACAGCCCCTTCATGAAGGCACAGCGCAACAGCCAGCGCAGCCTGCGATAGCCGGTATCGGCGCCATCCACCATGTCGCCGTGGGCGATCAGGAGGCGCTTGCCACCCAGGGTGATCTCGGCCTTCTCCGGGTAAACCTGCGCCCCCAGATGCTTGCCAAAATAGCGCCCCACGTCGATGTCGTGATTGCCTTCCACGTAGTGCAGGCGGGTGCCGCCCGCGACCAGCCGGGACAGGCGCTCCATGATTGGCACAAAGCGCTGTGGCACCCGGTCAAACCCCATCCAGAAGGCAAAGAAATCGCCCACAATAAACAGGTCGGGAAGGCCGGACAGCCCGTCCAAAAACTCCAGCATTTTCAGATAGTTGTCGTCTTCCGGAAAGGCCAGGTGTGCATCGGAGACAAAGATCGCCTGCACACTTTTTTCGATGGATTTACTGCGGCTGCGAGAGGCGTTCATACCTGCAAACGGGGAACGGGAACTACCGGTTCATGGTGTCCAGGAACTCGCGGTTGTCCTTGGTGCGGGCCAGCTTGTCGATCAAAAACTCCATGTTCTCCACCGTATCTTTGGGGGAGAGGACTTTGCGCAGAATCCACAGCTTGTTTAAATCTTCCGCATCAATCAGCAGCTCTTCCTTGCGGGTACCGGAGGTGGAGATATCGATGGCCGGGAACACGCGCTTGTCGGCCAGACGCCGGTCCAGATGGACCTCCATGTTGCCGGTGCCCTTGAACTCTTCGAAAATCACCTCGTCCATGCGGCTGCCGGTATCGATCAGGGCGGTGGCCATGATGGTGAGCGATCCGCCATTTTCGATGTTCCGGGCGGAGCCGAAGAAGCGCTTGGGGCGGTGCAGGGCGTTGGAGTCCAGACCACCGGACAGGATTTTTCCCGACGACGGCATCACCGCGTTATAGGCCCGGGCCAGACGGGTGATGGAGTCGAGCAGGATGACCACATCCTTGCCGTGCTCCACCAGACGCTTGGCCTTTTCCAGCACCATTTCCGCCACCTGCACGTGGCGCTCGGCGGGTTCGTCAAAGGTGGAACTCATCACCTCGGCATCCACCTGCCGCTGCATGTCGGTCACCTCTTCCGGGCGCTCATCGATCAGCAGCACGATGAGGATCACTTCCGGATGATTGGTCAGGATACCTTTGGCGATGTTCTGCAAAAATACCGTTTTACCGGTGCGGGGCGGCGCCACGATCAGGCCGCGCTGTCCCTTGCCGATGGGGGTGACCAGATCCAGCACCCGGGTGCAGTGCTCCTTGGTGTCATACTCGGTCTGCAGCCGCTCTTCCGGATACAGGGGCGTCAGGTTGTCGAACAACACCTTGCGCTGGGCTTTTTCCGGCGCATCGAAGTTGATTTCAGACACCTTGAGCAGGGCAAAGTACCGCTCCCCCTCTTTGGGCTGACGGATCTGGCCCGATACGGTGTCGCCGGTACGCAGGTTGAAGCGCCGGATCTGACTGGGGGAAACGTAAATATCGTCCGGACCCGCCAGATAGTTGTAATCCGGGGAGCGCAGGAAGCCGAAACCGTCCTGCAACGTCTCCAGCACGCCGGAGCCGAAAATCTGCCCCCCGGCAACCGTATGCTGTTGCAGGATACCGAAGATCAGGTCCTGCTTACGCATGCCGCCCACGTTCTCGACACCCATATCCGTGGCGAACTCGCTCAAGGCACCCATGCCGAGCAGTTTCAGATCGGTAAGGTTCAGGGAGTCGGAGACCAGCTTCGGCCGGGCCGATTTCTTTGGTGTTTCCTTGTCTGGCGTTTCCTTGTCGGAAACGGCTTTCTGCTTGGGAGCTGTTTCGCCCATGCCATGCTCGTTATGTTTAAGGGAAGTGGATGCTCCATGCACCCGGAAGTGAATATTTCACGGTCAATGATCGGGCAGCCGCCTGCGCGGGCCACCTGAGAAAATTAAAGTACAAGTCTCTTTCAGGAAGAAATCACGGGACCTGGGTCAGGGCAGGAAACCACGCGTCACGAACGACCGCCTGTCCTCCGGCGGCCCGACTCGGCCCAATGAGGGGAGTCTAGAGCGTGTACGGGTGGCTGTCAACAAGCCCCCTGCACCCGGCTGCGCATCAGGCGTTGTATTTGACGCCCAATTGCTCCAGTGATTCATCCACCAGTTTTAGTTGGGCTTCCTCACCCAGACCTGCCGTCACAAACTTGGCCGCGGCGGTAACTGCAAGATCGGCGGCAAGGGTGCGCAGTTCGCCCACCGCCTGACCGCGCTCCTGCTCAATGGCGCGTTGGGCGTCGGCGACGATGCGGTCGGCCTCCTGCTTCATCTTGTGCTCGTTGTCGGCAAGCAGCGCGGATGCCTTCTCCTGGGCGCGGGCGATCAGCTCGTCGGCATCGGCCTTGGCACGGGCAAGGTTCGCCTCGTGCTCGGCCTTGATCTTCTCGGACTCCTCACGCAGGGTTTCGGCTGCGTCCAGATCGCTCTTGATCCGCTCCTTGCGGTCTTCCAGACCTTGCAGAATGCCGGGCAAGGCCGCCTTCCACAATACTGCCAGAAGCAGCAGGAAAGAGACCGTCGACCAGAATAGCATCGGCGTCAGGAAAGTACTGTCAAACTGTGGCATTTGCTTCGTCCTCGGCTCTCGGGGCCGCGCGCGGGCGGCCCCGGACGGTACAAGGGGTGTTAGCCCGCTTTACCCATCAAGATGAATGCAATCACCAACGCGTACAGCGCGACCGCCTCGGTGAGGGCGAACCCGATCCACAGGTACTTGCCCACCCGGGGCTCGGCTCCCGGCTGGCGGGCAACGGCCTCGATCATCTTGCCGAAGATGTAGCCAATGCCCACGCCCGAACCGGCCACGCCGGCGGCAGCCATGCCCATACCAATCAGTGCTGCAGCTTCCGTTTCCACTTGAACCTCCTCAGAAAATAAAACTGAAATTTAACATTACAAAAATGACAAACCCTAGTGGCCCAGATGCTCCGCATCGGCCAGGTAGACACAACTGAGCATCACGAAGATGTATGCCTGGATAAAGGCGATCAGGACTTCCATGCCGTTGATGGCTATGGTAAACCCGAACGGCAGCCAGCCGATCCACAACGGCAGCCCCACGGCCATGGAAAACAGTACCGAGAGAATGACGTGACCTGCGGTCATGTTGGCAAACAGACGCACCGCCAGTGAGATGGGGCGGGCCAGCTGGCTCAAAATTTCGATGGGGATCATGGCCGGAATCAGCCAGCCGGGGGTGCCTTCGGGCACCAGAATCTTAAAAAACTTCAGCCCGTGCTTGCCAAACCCGACCACCAGGCTGAGACCGTACACCACCACGGCCAGCATGCCGGTTACGAACACCTGGCTGGTGACGCTAAACGAGCCGGGGATCATCCCCACCAGGTTGCAGAACAACACGAAAAAGAAAATGGTGATCAGCAGCGGCACGTACTTTTTACCGGCGGGGCCAATGTTGTCGATGGCCATGTCGCGGATGAGCTCGACGCCGATTTCCGCCAGGTTTTGCAGGCCCGCAGGCACCAGAGCCCCTTTGCGGCCGCCCAGAAACAGGGCCGCCACCAGGAACACCACGATCCACATCACCACCACGGCCTGGTTGATGGAGATATCGATCCCACCCAGGCTCATCTCGACGATGTTGTTGAGTTCAAAGTGGTGCAGCGGATTATCCGATGCGCCGCCTCCGTGTCCGCCTTCCTTCACCTGACTGTCGCCTCTTTATCGATCTGTTTCGGACTTGTTGTCACCCGGTGCATCCGCACCCGGCCCTGCGCTTTCAAAGCGTGGGTCCCGGTCCATCTGATCCGCGATGCGAATCACATTGCGGATGCCCGCCGCCGACCCCAGGGCCAGCCCGAGGATGGTTAGCCACGGCAAGGTATCCCAGTGTTTGTCGGCCCAGTACCCGGCCCCTACGCCCAGACAGGTGGCCACCACGAGTTCGACGCCCATACGCGCCGCAACCCCAAGCCCCGCCCGCACATGGTTGTTATCGTGCGTGATTCTGGAACCCGTTTCAAATAGCCTTGCCCAGCCGGAAAGAAGAGAGTTTATACCTTCAAAACCGCTTGCCTGTCAACTGCAAGCGGCTTTACAGAGACGCAAATACAAAGGGATAATCGCCCCTGTCCGGACGCGCATAATTGTCCGGACAGCCAATTGACCGCCGCGATCCATCGCGGCACTGACCCCCCGAACCCCGATATGGTGTTTTTGATGAGCGAAGTTCGTGTCCGTTTTGCCCCCAGCCCCACCGGTTTTTTGCATGTGGGCGGGGTGCGTACCGCCCTGTTCTGCTGGCTGTTTGCCCGTCACCACGGCGGCAAGTTCATCCTGCGCATTGAAGACACCGACCGGGAGCGCTCCACCGACGAAGCGGTGGATCTTATTCTGGACGGCATGAAGTGGATGGGGCTGGACTGGGACGAAGGGCCGTTCTACCAGAGCCAGCGGTTCGACCTGTACAAAAAAGGGGTGGACAAGCTGCTTGCGGACGGCAATGCATACCGCTGTTACTGCATGAAGGAAGAACTGGATGCCATGCGCGCAAAGGCCCGCGCCGAAAAGCGCCCGCCCAAATACGATGGCCGCTGCCGGAGTCTTGAAAACAAAAACGCACCCCACACCATCCGTTTTGCCGCGCCCCAGGACGGGCAGACCGTGGTGGACGATTTAATCCGCGGGCAGATCACGTTTGAAAACAAGCAACTGGACGACCTGATCATCGCCCGCACGGACGGCACCCCCACCTATAACCTGACCGTGGTGATGGACGACGCGGACATGGGCATCACCCACGTGATTCGCGGGGATGATCATTTAAACAACACCCCAAGGCAGGCTGCCCTGTACGCCGCACTGGGATATCCGCTGCCGCACTTTGCCCACCTGCCGATGATTTTGGGGGCCGACAAGAAAAAGCTGTCCAAACGGGAT
This sequence comes from uncultured bacterium, assembly GCA_965371175.1. GTDB lineage: Bacteria > Nitrospirota > JACRHL01 > JACRHL01 > JACRHL01 > CBDUXI01. The sequence goes on along the minus strand of CBDUXI010000046.1, from coordinate 15,387 downwards.
GGTGCGGCATCCGTGACCGACTACCGGGAAGAAGGGCTGCTGCCGGAAGCGCTGTTCAACTATATGGCCCGGCTCGGCTGGTCCCACGGCGATCAAGAAGTGTTCACCAAGGACGAGCTGATCGAAAAATTTTCCCTGGAGCAGGTGGGCAAAAGCCCTGCCGTGTTCGACCGGGAAAAGCTGTTGTGGATCAACGGCCAGCACCTGAAAAATGCCGACCCGTTGCGAATTATGGCGATCGTGGAAGCCGAGCTCACCGGGCGCGGCATCGCCATTCCCGACTGGGCCACCGACGACTGGCGGCGCAAGGTGTTTGCCGCCTGCGTGGAGCGTAGCCGCACCACCCACGAACTGGCCGACATGGCCGCGCCGTTTTATACCGATACCGTAAAAATCGACCCGGAAGCGGCAAAAAAAGGGTTCAAGGGCGAGCCGCTTGTGGTGCTGGCGCAGGTAGCGGACAAGCTGGCAGAGATCGACACGCTTACCCACGACACGGTGGAAGCGGTCTTTGCCCGGTTGATGGAGGAAACCGGCCTGAAAATGGGCAAGCTGGCAGGGCCGGTACGCACCGCCGTCACCGGGCGCACGGTCTCCCCCGGAATTTACGACGTGCTGGAGATTGTGGGTAAAGAGCGAACGCTGGCCCGTATGGCGGCGGCCAGTGAATGGATCAAATCGCAGGCAGACTAATCACCGGGGTCCAGGGAAATGTCCTTGTCCACGTCGATGGAAAAGCCGGATGCCTTGGCGTGGCCGCCGCCGCCGAACTGGCGCGCCACATCGGCCACATCCACATCGGAGTCGCGGCCACGCAGCGAGTAATACCTGCGCCCGTCGGCCTCGTACCAGGCCACCCCGAACGGCCGCCCTTTGGCCAGCGCCCCGGCCACTTCCGATTGCAAAATGGGGGTATTGGCCGACAGCACCCGGTGGCCCGCCACGGTGATCTCTACCGCTGAGGCCACGATGCCTTTGACCACCTCGTCCTGATAGCGCAGGATCGCGCCGCCCTCGGTAAACAGGGCCTCCCGCCAGGTGTCCCAGCCGTCGGCCCAGGTGGACCAGCGGTCAAACGAAAACGCATAGCCTCTGAGCGCACAGGTGATTTCCGGGGAGCCTTCCAGCTTCCAGGCCCACAAATCCTTGTCTTCCACGTGGGACAGCAGTTCCGGGGTTTCGGTGTCGGGATGAAAATGCTGCCACGCCAGTACCGCGCCGGAGTGGCTCATGTCGAACACGCAAAAATCCAGCCCCGCCAAATTTTCCTCGGCGGTCTTGTGGTGATCCACCACCTCCAGGGATGCGGCCTTGTCGTGCATGGCCAGCAGCACGTCGCGCTTGTAGGAAAAATCGAGAATATGCACGTGCCGGCCGGTCACGTCCGGCGGGTCGTCGCCGTGGGTCACCGGCAGGTATTCCGCCGTATCGCCGAACCGGCGCCACGCCGCCCACGCGGCGCCAAAGCCGTCGATGCAGTCGGCGTGATAGAGCACCATATGTTCGGGAGGATTCGGCATGGGTCGTTTTATAAAAGGCCTTCGTGCCCGCAGTCGTTACGGTGCGGTATAATACCCTGTTTTAGCGGCTTAAAGCCGCCTCCCTTTTTTGAATCAGTCGAGTCTGTCGTAACACCATGGAAACCCCCAGCCCAGCGAAAATGGCACAGGAGGTGGCCAAGCGCCGCACCTTCGCCATCATCAGCCACCCGGACGCGGGCAAGACCACCCTCACCGAAAAGCTGCTGCTGGCCGGTGGCGCCATCCAGATGGCGGGCACGGTCAAGGCCAGAAAAGCCCTGCGCCACGCCCGCTCCGACTGGATGAAGGTGGAGCAGGAGCGCGGCATTTCGGTGACCAGTTCCGTCATGCGCTTCGACTTTGACGGCTGCGCCGTGAATTTGCTGGATACGCCGGGACATGAGGACTTCTCGGAGGATACCTACCGCACCTTGACCGCCGTAGATTCCGTGTTGATGGTCATCGACGTGGCCAAGGGGGTGGAGACCCGCACCGACAAGCTGATGCAGGTGTGCAGATTGCGGGACACCCCGGTGATGACGTTCATCAACAAGCTGGACCGGGAAGGCATGGAAGGGCTGGATCTGATCGGCGATATTGAAGACCGGCTGGGCCTGGCCTGCGCCCCGGTCATGTGGCCGGTGGGCATGGGCAAGCGGCTGCGCGGGATGTACAACCTGCTCACCAAAACGTTTCATTCCTTTCTGCTGGTAGACGGCAAACGGGTGCAGCGGGACGTGCCGCTGGCCGATATTTCCAGCCCGCTGCTGGACGAGCTGGCCGGGGACGAGGCGGACCACTTTCGTGAGGAACTGGAACTGGTCACGGGAGCCGCCACCCCGTTTGACCCCAAGGAATATCTGGCGGGCCGCCAGACCCCGGTATTTTTCGGCAGCGCCATTCAGGGGTTCGGGGTGAAAGAGCTGTTGACCCAGTTCGTTAAATACGCCCCCGCCCCGCTGGCGCGCCCCACAGACGTGCGGGAGGTTGTGCCCACCGAGTCCGGCTTTTCCGGCTTTGTATTTAAAATTCAGGCGAACATGGACAAGGCCCACCGGGACCGCATCGCTTTTTTGCGGGTCTGTTCCGGCATGTTTTCGCGCGGCATGAAGGTGCGCCACCACCGGCTGGGGCGCGACATCAGCCTGAAGGGCGCCACCACCTTTCTGGCCCAGGAGCGCGAAACGGTGGAGCAGGCTTGGCCCGGCGACATTATCGGCATCCCCAACCACGGCACCATCAAGATTGGCGACACGTTCACCACCAAAGAGCCGCTCCGGTTCACCGGCATCCCCCACTTTGCCCCGGATCTGTTCCGCCGCTTTGTACTGTTAAATCCAATGAAGGCCAAGCAGCTGACCAAGGGGCTGCATCAGCTTTCCGAAGAGGGGGCGGTGCAGATTTTCACGCCCGAGGTGGGCGGCGGCTACATCCTGGGCGCGGTGGGTCAGCTTCAGTTCGAGGTGATTTTAGGCCGGTTGCAGGAAGAGTACGGGGTGGAAGGGCAGTTTGAGGCGGTCAGCTACGGCACCGCCCGCTGGATTTCGGCGGAAGACCCTCGTGATTTGGCCGAATTTTGCAAGAAAAACAAGAACAACCTGACCACGGACGGGGAGGGCAAGCAGACCTATCTGGCCGACAGCGTCTGGTCGCTCAAACGCATCGAGGACAACTGGCCGAAGATTGTGTTTGCCAATACGGCGGAGTTGAACTAGGGGAAAAAGCTCCGATCAGAGCGGTTCCCACCGCGCAAGCAGTGCGGTGGCCGCCTCTCGATTTGACATAACAGCACTCCACACCGCCAGATCATTTTCTGGTGTTACGACCGTCAAGGCGGAGTCCAATACTGCAACGGCTTTAAGCAGCGTGTCCGGGGCACTTTCACGCCCACCTAGCACAGTCAGAACTCGCCCCAAGGAATTTTGGGTCATCGCCCACTTCAGCGGGACCCGGTCCCGTGTCCGTTCCTCAAGCGCTCGCCGGAGTGCCAACACTGCTTCTTCAAGATGCTCTGTTCCGATCTCCCGTGTGCCGAGAGATATAAGAACGTTGCCCAGGTTGTGTTGCGTCAACGCCCAACTCATCGGCACTTGTTCCCGCGTACGCACCTCAAGGATTACCCGGTATACCGAAACGGCCTCCTGCAAGCGTGCTGTCCCAGCTTCTCGTTCGCCGAGAGCCCGAAGGGTGCTGGCCAATTCGTTCTGCGTCATCGCCCAGGCTAGCGGCATCCGATCCTTTGTATACACCTCAAGAGCCGCCCGGTGTGCCGAGGCCGCCTCTTGCAAGCGCGCCGTTCCCGGCTCCCGTTCGCCTAGCATCTGAAGGGAAGTGCCCAGGTTTCTCTGCGTCATTGCCCACTTAATCGGCATCTTATCCCGTGCCCTCTCTTGAAGCGCTGAGCGGTACGCCAATACCGCCTCTTTCAACAATACTGTCCCGGTGTCGCGTGCGCCAAGGGTGGAAAGGGCGTTGCCGAGGTTGTTCTGGGTAATGCCCCACTCGACAGGTTTGCGCTCTCGCGTGAATACCTGAAGCACTTTTTTATAGGTTGCGATAGCCTCTTCCAATGCCTCTCTTTCTCCTGTCTGCCCTCCATAGGTGTGCAAAGCAGACGCGAGCGACAAGCGGATGTCAGCCACGGTGTCGGCGTCCCACCCCTTATCCCCCACATCTGAAAGCAGGTGTTTAATACGGTCGATATGGGGCTTCAGCTGGTCAGCCACAAAATGACCCACCTGAGGAAATGAGGCCGAGTCAGCGGTAACAACCACGCGCAACAAATCGGCTAGGTCGGACAAAAACAGTTCAGGCAGGGCGAAATCCTTGATCGGGTAGCGCCCCATTCTTTCTTGTGCAGCAGTCGCTGACGTCGTCAAATACAACTTGGGCAGGGTCTTCCCGTCGTGGCTCAGCACTGTTCCCCAGATGAGCATCTGGGCACCGGAATACCGCAGGTAGGCACGCGCTTGGTCGTGCCCTACCTCCTCTTGTGCCTTGATGTCAGCACCTTCAAGGTCGATCATACGGTCCAAGCGCAAGACCTTGATGCCTTCAAGTTCCGCAAGGGCCTGAACGACGAGGGTTTCGTTATGGCGCGCCGAGTCGTTATTTAGGTGGGCAACGAGAACGGTATATCGGTCCGGGGCGGCTTGGGGAATGGGGTCTTGTGCGACCCACGCAACAACAGGCCAAGTTCGCACGTTATCCCAATAGGAATACAATACAAGGACTGATACCATCCCACCCGACAAAAACCCCATCCCACACCACAAAATTACCGCCCAACGTCGACCGACTAAATTTACAAGCCAGTCCCAACTCCATTTGTACAGTATCCGTCGCCAATTGGGGATACCATTATGATCTGGTTCCGGCCTGTTATCCGAGGTCATAAGCCCCCGTCACACTTGGATTAAAACCACTTCATGAGGGTCTCGGCCACCATCTTCGCCTGCTTTTCTCCACTGATATTAAACTTGCTCTGGTAGCGGTAGACGCCGCCGGATTTCTTGTAGCGCCGGATCGTCACCTTTTCCGGACCGAACTCGCCGGTCTTTTTGTCCAGGTCCTGATACTTGTACATGATGGTGGACCAGGCGCCCTTGGACAGCACCTCCTTGTCCAGTTGTTTGACCAGTAGCTGGTCGTCTTCCTTGTACTCTACGGTCAGTTCTTCAACGGTTTCGGCCATGATTTTATTGTGACTCCTCTCCAATCCATCCGCTTTTCATGTCAAATGCCAGGGTACGGGAGCCCGCGCTCCCTTCCCGGTCGGCAACCAGATACACCTCCAGGGGGGAAGTGTCGCGCTCTTCATCACTTCTGCGCAAGAAAGAATCCATTTCCCGCTCGGTATTGTACAGCGCCAGCATGGAGGCCGCCTCCATCTGCAACCGGCGGGCATTGGCAAAGTTTGCCAGCCCCGGACGCCTGCGGGCCACCTCCCGGCGCACCCCCTCTTCATCGGTGGCAGAGACTTCGTGGCCGCCATCTTCCGCTTGGGTCAGCAGGGTAAAGACGAACACCGGGGCGGCCAGCTCCTGGGCCATTTGCCGCAGCTTGCTCATCACCTCGGCCACCCGCAGCTCTTCGCCTTTTAAGGTGGCGGTACGCACCAGCCCCAGATAGTCCACAAAAATGCCGCCCACGCCGCCGCGCTCATCGGCTGCCCGCTGAGCGTAGCTGACCAGCTGATCCACCGTGGAGCCGGGCCGGTAGACGAACGAAAAACGTTTTTCCAGCCCGTACTGCCCCAGCCCGTTAAACGCCTCGAACACCTCTTTGGGGAACTCGCCGCTACGGTAGTGGGGCACCACGTCGGCCCGGTAGCTGTGGCGCACCTGTCTGTGCTTGTGAGCCCAGATGGTGGCCAGGCGCGCCATGGCCAGATGCTCGGGGATTTCAAACGCATAAAACAAAAACGGCAGATCGCCCCCCCGTTCCACCTGATTTAAAAACAGGTTGTAGGCAAACGTGCTCTTGCCATGCCGACCGCGGGCGCCCACCACCACCAGATCGCCCCGGCGCACGTGCATCAGACGGTTCAGGGCGGCAATGCCCAGATCGACGGCCTCTACCGGGGTGTCCTTTGCCTGGGCCAGAAACGCGTGATGGTCAAAGTAGCGCACCCGGCGCACCATCTCCCGGCTGCGCAAAGAGTACAGCCCGCCCTGCAAATGCTCGCGCAGTTCCGTGAGCCGCCCTTCGGCAAGCAGGTGATCCGCGGTGCCCAGCAAATCCCGGTAGCCGGTTTCCAGTTCCCTGCGCATGGCCACGTCGCGCTCGGTGCGCAAGGTCACCAGCATGCGCTCCATGGGCATGTCGAGGGCGCGGGCCAGCCTTTCACGAAACGCTTGGCCGTCGGCCGGATCGGCAATGGCCTCCTCGTAGGCCATGCCCTCCCGGAACGCCCCGTCTTTGCCCGCGTCGGTTTTCAGATCGTGACCGGACAGCAGGTGGTTCACCCGCCAGTCCACCCCGCGGGCGGCGTTTTTGATGCGCCCCCAGTACGCCTCCACCCCTTCCTCTTCAATAAACTCGTCCGGGTGAATATGCCCTTCGGGCAGCTCCACCACGTAACTGCGGACGCCCTGCTGGCGCAGCAGAATATCCAGGCCGCGGGCGGTGGCGGCCCGGCCCGTGTCGTCCCGGTCGAACCCCAGCATGACCTTGCGAATCCCGCAGCCGGCCAGCTGCCGCACCTGTTCGGCGGTAAGCCGCGCGTCTTCCACGCCGATTACCGTTTCGATGCCGCGCACCCGCAAGGAGAGCACATCAAAAATGCCCTCCACGATGATGACTTCCAGAAAATGACGGGCCTTGTGCAGGTTGTACGGGGAGGTTTTGTCAGTATCGGAACTGAAAATATATTTTGGCAGGTCGTCCGGCGGATCGCCCACATAGCGGCAGGCAATGCCGGTCAGCCGCCCCACCCGGTCCCGGTAGCCGACGACCAGCTGGTGGGTATCACCCAGGCCACGAGTTAAGAGACCCGCCTCTTCCACCGCCTCGTGGCTGTACCCTTTGCCGATCAGGTGGGCCACGGCTTCTTTTCGGGACGGGTAGTACCCCAACTTAACCTCGCGGATCGCGTCGGCACTGTAGCCGCGTTTTTCGGTCAGGTAGGTCATGGCCTTTTTGGCCTTCGCCAGCTTGCCCACGCTCCAGGCCAGAAATTCTTCCAGAAGGCGCGCCTTCTTCTGGGCGGCAAACAGGCGGGAAAAGTCGTACGGCCCCGGGTGGGTGAGCACATAATCGGCCAGCTTTGCCAGATGGCGCAAGGTTTCCTCGTGGGACAGCCCCAGCAGTTTCTGGGTGTGGGACCAGATGCCTTCCACATGACCGCAGCCGCCGGACTCGCTACAGCGGATATAGCGCCCTTCCTTGCTGATCAGCGCCGTGCGCTGGCCGCACTCGGGACAGGTCACCCGGAAAGCATGGCCCAGATCTTCGGGATCGGATTTCGCAAGCAGCATGCGCCGGTCCAGCACCGGGTAGATGTGATCGTCGATGATGTCTTTAATGTCGTACATTATTTCCCCCCCTCCGCTACCAGCTGGCGTCCTGGCTGAAATAGGCATCGTCGTCCGCATCGCCCTCGTTATATTCGTCCCCGTCCCCGCCCCCGTCCCCGCCTCTGCCCCTGCCTGTAGACGCCTGCTCGTCGGAAAGCGCCCACGGCGTCAGGATGTCGGCGGAAATCCCCTCCACCAGACGGGACGGGCGGGACAGAATCAACCCGGTGGCCCGATCATACACGTTGATCGGGTAGGTGACCGCCAGATACCGTTTGGCGCGGGTGAGGGCCACGTACATGAGCCGCCGCTCCTCCTCCATCTCTTCCTGACTTCCCTCAGCATAGGCCGACGGGAAGCGACCGTCCACCGCCCAGATGACAAACACCGCATCCCACTCCAGCCCCTTGGCCGAATGGATGGTGGACAGGGTCAGGTGCTCGTGCCGGTCCTCCCGCTCCATCCCGGCCACGGTGGCCTCCGGCGGCTCCAGGGCCAGGTCGGTTAAAAACGCCTCCAACAGCTCGTAGCGCGCAGACAGGGCCACCAGTTGATCCAGATCCCGCGCCCGCTTGGGATGGTCGTCATAGGCGGCCATCAGCTGCGGAGTGTAATAGGCAATGATGGGATCAAGCAGCGCCTCCGGAGACCGGGCGCCACGGGCCAAAGGCGCCAGTGTGTGGGCCAGCTCTGACAGCTTGCCGCTCCACGGGGCCGGCAGGGACGCCAACTGCGCCCACGGGTCGTCCCCGGCGGTGATATGGGCGAACAGCTTGCGCGCCGTGACCTCCCCCACGCCCGCGTGCAGCTTGAACACGCGCCCCCAACTGATGGCGTCCTGCGGATTGTGCAGTATGCGCAAATACGACACCACGTCCTTGATGTGGGCGGCCTCCATGAACCGGATGCCGCCCCGCTTGATAAACGGCAGCCCGTGGCGGGCCAGTTCCACCTCCAGATCGAACGTGTGAAAGGCGCTGCGAAACAGCACGGCGATGTTCGGCAGCGGCACCCCTTCCTCGGTCAGCTCCACGATCCGCTGGCATAAGAAACGCGACTGCATGTTTTCGGTGGGGGCGCAGATCAGGGCCGGTACGGGACCGTCGTCCACCGTGGCGGTCAGCTCTTTTTCGTACCGCTCCGCGGCTTTTGCAATCACCTGATTGGCCAGCGCCAGGATCTGGGGGGTGGAGCGGTAGTTTTCCGTGAGCTTGATAATGCGGGCACCGGGGAAGTCGGTGGGAAAATCCATGATGTTTCTAAAGCAGGCACCCCGGAACGCATAAATGCTCTGGGCGTCGTCCCCCACCGCCATCACGTTGTTATGACCGTGGGCCAGCAGCCGCACCATGCGCGACTGGAGCCGGTTGGTGTCCTGATATTCGTCCACCATGATGTAGCGAAACAGCCCGGCGATCTCGTCCCGGTCGGCGGGGCTGCTTTGCAGCAGCTCGACCATAAAGGTCAGCAGGTCGTCGTAATCGACTAACTGCCGGGCCTTCTTTTCCAACCTGTAGCGGGCAGCGACTTTTAATATCTGTTCGGTGTGTTCGTCGAAGTGGGGAAAATCCTGATTGATGGTCTCTTCAATCGGCACGTCCCGGTTGAGGGACTTGCTGATGATATCCAGCAGGGTGCGCTTTTTCGGGAACATGCGGGTTTTGCCAGCTAAGCCCAGCTCTGCCCGCACCAGTCCCACCACTTCTTCTGCATCCGGCCGGTCCATGATGGCAAACGACGGGTCCAGCCCCACCGCCTGGCCATAGCGCCGCAGCAGGCCGCAGGCGGTGGCGTGAAAGGTACCGCCCTGCACCCGGTCGCAGCGGGCATCCAGCAACACCCCGGCCCGCTGGCGCATCTCTTCTGCGGCCCGGCGGGTAAAGGTGAGGAGCAGAATCTGCTCCGGCGGCACCCCTTGCTCGATCAGATGCGCGGTGCGATAGATGAGGGTGCGGGTTTTGCCGGTGCCGGCCCCGGCAATCACCAGCAAGGCGCCTTCCGTGGTGCTGGCCGCCTGCCTTTGGGCGTCATTGAGCTGGGCAAGCAGATCGCTCTTTTGCCCGCCCCCTTCCGGGGGCGTCATGGGAACCAGACGGTAACGCTTCATCTGCCCACAATAAGGAATGGGAGGGGCTTCCGGCAAGCCCCTGGCCTCATCCGTCGCGCAGGAGGTCCGGTAAACCGGGTGGGGTATACTACACATCTTATGTGTCCTGTCCCCTCATCCCCCGCCCGGACCACGATCCGAGTCCAGGGTGACCTCACTGTCACCGTACCCGATACCCTTTCCGAGTTGACCCCGTTTGTACTGCGGGAGCAGGAGGACTGGTTCGAGCGCGAATTGCCGTTCCTGCGCACCTGGCTTAAGCCGGGCATGCAGACCATCGACATCGGCGCCAACTACGGCTTGTACACCCTCAATATCGCAAGCCGGGTGGGCCCTTCCGGGGCGGTATGGTCGTTTGAACCCGCCATGGCAACCGCCGCCTGCCTGCAGGCCAGCGTGAAGGACAACGGGCTGGATCAGGTTCAGGTCGTCCGTTCGGCCCTGTCCAACCGCACGGGGGAGGCCCGGCTGGCGCTGGAAAATTCGGCAGATCTGAACCAGCTGGTGGCCGATACCGATGCACGGGAAAACGTCGAGACCGTTCCCCTGACCACGCTGGATGCCGCCGCCGAACAGTTTGGCTGGGACAACATCGATTTCATCAAACTGGACGCGGAAGGGGAAGAAGTAAACATCATCCGCGGCGGCCGTGAATTCCTTGAGCGGCAGTCCCCCCTCATCATGTACGAGTTTCGCCACCAGGGAATCTACAACACCCATCTGATCGAAGAATTTCAGAAGCGGGGCTACAAAAGTTATCGTCTCATCCCCGGCATTGCTTGTCTGATTCGTGTGGAACGGTTGGATGACCTGGATCCAGCCTACCTGAACCTGTTCTGTTGCAAAGACGATTGGGCCAAAAAACCCGAACAGAAAAAGCTGCTCGGGGAAGACTCTGTAAATACCGTACCGCCGGAACCTGAGGGAAAAATTGAGACCCTGTTTGAAAACCAGCGATATGCCGACGCCACACGAACTGACTGGATCGATCAGCTTAAAAACAGTACTGTGCCGCCCTGGCCAGTCTGGCGGGAAATCCTGACCCGCTTTGACGCCGCACGGGCCAACACCGCGCTTTCACCGACCGAGCGCTACGCACACCTGCTTACCGCCCGACGGCTTGCAGAACAACTGTTTGGCGAGCTTCCCACCATTGCCCGGGGACTGACGGTTGCACGCCTGCTGACCGAATCGGGAGATCTGTCCCAGGCCAACCACCTGCTGACCCAGCTGCTTGGGGCAGTGGGCAATCACAAACTGGATTATGGAGAGCCGTTTCTGGCGCCATCATCCCGCTACGAACAAGTCGATCCGGCGGGCCGACTGCCCGCATGGTGCCGCGCCGCCGTGCTGGAAAGCTGGGCCGGACTGTGCAGTTGGTCAGCCTATTTTACCAAAGATTCAATGCTGCCCATTCTGGAAAAATTCCCCTCATTGGAATTTCCCAGTGCCGTGATGGAGCGGCGTCTGCAACTGGTGCGCATGAAATACGGGATGCAATCCGGACCCAAAGCCCACCCGGTACTATCCGGGCATGCCCCGGACAACCTGAATCCGGACTACTGGTCAGGCACGAATACATAACCCGAAAAACGGGATTTTTCAGGTACAAAAGGCCCCGGGCACTGCGGCAAACACCGCTTTTTACCGCGGCAGAGTCGCTAGCTGGCCCACGGGCGGAGTGAGGGAGCTGTCTTCCACCTGTGTTACTTTTTGCTCTCGTGGGTGGAATGGGGAGCGGTCTCCTGCATGTCGTGAATGAGATCCCGCACCGCACAGCCTGGAGCCAGCAGCAACACAGCCAGGAATAATCCGAGCCCTGCTGTCGCGCCGAGTCCTGCTGTCGCGCCAAGCCCTGCCTTCACCCCGATCACTGATTTCATCATCAAGACCCCTTTGATATCTTAATGTATACGGTTCAAAAAGCTGCGGGACAGCATACGAAAGCTGCGGCAATTTTGCCAAAAAAAAGCCCCCGAAGAATGATCTTCGGGGGCTTTTTGAAAAAATCCTGGCAGCGACCTACTCTCCCACACAGTCGCCCGTGCAGTACCATCGGCTCGTGAGGGCTTAACTTCCGTGTTCGAGATGGGAACGGGTGGGACCCCTCAGATATGACCACCAGGAAAAGTGGCAATCTGGAAATATATAGCGTATTCACATGAAAGAATTCGTGCTTGTGTAGAAGCGAGGCTTGAGTCGGACAGCTCAAGGAGCAGAGTAAGAACAAGCCTCACGGTCGATTAGTACCGGTTAGCTGAACGCATTGCTGCGCTTACACATCCGGCCTATCAACGTCGTAGTCTTCGACGGACCTTCAGGGGAGTTAAACTCCCAGGGATATCTTATCTTGAGGTCGGCTTCCCGCTTAGATGCTTTCAGCGGTTATCCGATCCCGACGTAGCTACCCGGCTATGCGGCTGGCGCCACAACCGGAACACCAGAGGTCAGTCCATCCCGGTCCTCTCGTACTAGGGACAGATCCTCTCAAATATCCAGCGCCCACGACAGATAGGGACCAAACTGTCTCACGACGTTCTGAACCCAGCTCGCGTACCGCTTTAATGGGCGAACAGCCCAACCCTTGGGACCGGCTACAGCCCCAGGATGCGATGAGCCGACATCGAGGTGCCAAACCTCCCCGTCGATGTGAACTCTTGGGGGAGATTAGCCTGTTATCCCCGGCGTACCTTTTATCCGTTGAGCGATGGCCCTCCCACGAGGTACCACCGGATCACTAAGTCCGACTTTCGTCCCTGCTCGACTTGTAGGTCTCGCAGTCAAGCTCCCTTATGCCTTTGCACTCTATGGCTGATTTCCAACCAGCCTGAGGGAACCTTTGAGCGCCTCCGTTACTGTTTAGGAGGCGACCGCCCCAGTCAAACTACCCACCAGACAGTGTCCCCGACCCGGATAACGGGCCCAGGTTAGAGCATCAAACATTCAAGGGTGGTATTTCAAGTTTGGCTCCACCGAGACTAGCGTCCCGGCTTCAAAGCCTCCCACCTATCCTACACATAAATGTCCAATACCCAGTGTCAAGCTGTAGTAAAGGTGCACAGGGTCTTTCCGTCTAGTCGCGGGTACCCGGCATCTTCACCGGGACTACAATTTCACTGAGTCTCTGGCTGAGACAGTGGAGGAGTCGTTACGCCATTCATGCGGGTCGGAACTTACCCGACAAGGAATTTCGCTACCTTAGGACCGTTATAGTTACGGCCGCCGTTTACTGGGGCTTCGATTCAGAGCTTCGCAGCAAGCTGCTAACCCTTCCTGTTAACCTTCCAGCACCGGGCAGGCGTCAAACCCTATACTTCGACTTGCGTCTTTGCAGAGTCCTGTGTTTTTGCTAAACAGTCGCTCCTCCCATTTCACTGCGACCCCCTTTCGCTCGGCGAGCAAGTCGCTTCACAAAAAAGGGCACTCCTTCTCCCGAAGTTACGGAGTCAATTGGCCGAGTTCCTTGGCCAGAGTTCTCTCAAGCGCCTTGGTATATTCTACCCACCTACCTGTGTCGGTTTGCGGTACGGTCACGAAAAAGACTCACTAGCGGCTTTTCTAGGCAGTGTGGGATCAACCAGTTTGTGGCCTTAAGGCCTCCCCGTTGTCTCTCGGCGTTAATGGCGTCCCGGATTTTCCTAAGACACCCGCCTACAGACTTGGACCGGCTATTCCATCAGCCGGATGGTCTACCCTTCTGCGTCCCCGCATCGCTCAAACGTCTTTCCGTGGTACGGGAATATTCACCCGTTTCCCATCACCTACGCCTTTCGGCCTCGGCTTAGGGGCCGACTAACCCTGGGATGACTAGCATGGCCCAGGAAACCTTAGGTTTACGGCGAAAAGGTTTTTCACCTTTTTTATCGTTACTCATGCCGACATACTCACTTCCGTTTCGTCCAGCAGTCCTTACGGTCTGCCTTCAACCTAACACGGAACGCTCTCCTACCATTCCATACACCCCGTAAGGTATATGTAATCCGCAGCTTCGGTATAATGTTTTAGCCCCGCTAAATTTTCGGCGCAGGCGCACTGAACCAGTGAGCTATTACGCACTCTTTAAAGGAATGGCTGCTTCTAAGCCAACCTCCTGGCTGTCAGAGTGTTCCCACAACCTTTACCACTTAACATTAATTTAGGGACCTTAGCTGGCGGTCTGGGCTCTTTCCCTTTCGACCACGGATCTTAGCACCCGTAGTCTGACTCCCGAAGTAGACGTTGACGGCATTCGGAGTTTGGTAGGGGTCGGTAAGCGGGTAAGCCCCCTAACCCTTCCAGTGCTCTACCTCCGTCACGGATCCTTCGAGGCTAGCCCTAAAGCTATTTCGGAGAGAACCAGCTATCACCAAGTTTGATTGGCCTTTCACCCCTATCCACACCTCATCCAAACTGTTTTCAACCAGTACTGGTTCGGGCCTCCTCTCGGTTTTACCCGAGATTCACCCTGGACATGGATAGATCACTTGGCTTCGGGTCTATTAAATGCAACTAAAATCGCGCTTATCACACTCGCTTTCGCTTCGGCTCCGGTTCTTCACCTTAACCTTGCTGCACCTAATAACTCGCCGGCTCATTATGCAAAAGGCACGCGGTCACCCTGTCCGAAGACATAGGGCTCCCACCGATTGTAGGCATACGGTTTCAGGTTCTATTTCACTCCCCTCGCCGGGGTTCTTTTCGCCTTTCCCTCACGGTACTGGTTCACTATCGGTCATCAGTTAGTATTTAGCCTTGGGGGGTGGTCCCCCCAGATTCCCACCGGATTTCTCGTGTCCTGTGGTACTCGGGAATTCGGTCGGGAGGCGCTGGCGTTTTCGCTTACGGGACTATCACCCTGTATTGTCCGGCTTTCCAGCCAAGTTCAGCTAACGCAGCACTTTGTAACTCCCTGGCGGGTTTATGGCCCCGCCTGACCGCTCCCACAACCCCCGCATGACAACGCCCATACGCTTACATCATGCGGGTTTAGGCTATTCCCCGTTCGCTCGCCGCTACTTAGGGAATCTCGGTTGATTTCTCTTCCTCCGGGTACTGAGATGTTTCACTTCCCCGGGTTAGCTCTACCCACCCTATGTATTCAGGTGGGAGTACTGTGGCTTCACCACAGTGGGTTGCCCCATTCGGAAATCCTCGAATCGACGTTTGCTCGCAACTCCTCGAGGCTTATCGCAGCCGGCCACGTCCTTCATCGCCTACTGATGCCAAGGCATCCACCGTACGCCCTTATTCACTTGTTCGAACATCTACTCCTTGAGATGTCCGACTCAATATTACTCGCTTCTAGCACGGAATTCTTTGTGTGTGCTATTTCCAGATTGTCAAAGATCAATGCGCCTTTACAGCGCCAGGAAGAAGCCCTCTCCTGGATTAAAAGAGGGCTTGTCCCTGGCTTCCACCGTATTGGCAAAAATGGTGGAGGTGAACGGGATCGAACCGATGACATCCTGCTTGCAAAGCAGGTGCTCTCCCAACTGAGCTACACCCCCGTGGTGGGCCTAGGTAGATTCGAACTACCGACCTCACGCTTATCAGGCGTGCGCTCTAACCAGCTGAGCTATAGGCCCAAACCTGCCAAGGCATTATCATCAAAGAACAACCCGGTTCATGGGTGTCTGACAACTAAATAGGATGGCGGCGGCACCCACATGACGGGGCCGACCGGATGTAACTTGCCGTTGCCGGCGAAGATACTCCTTAGAAAGGAGGTGATCCAGCCGCAGGTTCCCCTACGGCTACCTTGTTA
>CBDUXI010000045.1:0-20609 GCA_965371175.1 uncultured bacterium | reverse complement strand
CATTACGCCCGCATCGAGCGCACCGGCTCCGGCGCCTGGCGGCTGTTGACGGGGGACGATCCCAATAAAGACCAGAGCTATTTCCTGTACCGCATCCCCAAGGCAGACCTGCCCCGCATCCGCTTTCCGCTGGGGGCCATGCGTAAGCCCCAGGTGATGCAGATGGCCAGGGAGCAAGGGTTCCCGGCGGATGAAATCGCCGAAAGCCAGGAAATCTGCTTCGTCAATACCGGCGACTATCGCGATTTTTTGCAGGCCGAACGGCCGGGCACAAATAAGCCCGGCGATATCATCAACATGCAGGGCGATGTCATCGGCCAGCACGGGGGCGTGGCCCTGGCCACCGTCGGCCAGCGCCGGGGGCTGAACGTGGCGGCGGGGGAGCGCATCTATGTGATTGCCACCGATGCGCACGCCAACACGGTCACCATGGGGCCGGACCAGGCGCTTTTGTGCGACGGGCTGGAAGCGGCGGACCTGAACCTGCTGGCCCCCGTTACCAGCGACCGGGTGCAGGTCAAAATCCGCTATCGCAGCCCCGCCGTGCCCGCGCAGGTGGAGCTTGCGGGTAACCGGCTGAAAGTCATTTTCGATACCCCCCAGCGGGCCATCACCCCCGGTCAGAGCGTGGTGCTGTACGACGGCGAAACCGTCCTTGGCGGCGGCATCATCGCCCGCGCCATCCGCACGGGTCTGCCAAAAATGGCGGCCGCGTCATGATATTTGAACACCTCACCGTGGGTGCGTTCGGCTGCAACTGTTTTATTTTAGGGTGCAAGCAGACCAAAGAGGCCATCGTGGTGGATCCGGGCGATCAGCCGGAGCAAATCCTTGCGCGGGTGGAAGCTGCGGGACTGACGGTCACCGCCATCATCGCCACCCACGCCCATCTGGACCACGTGGGCGGCATGCACGGTTTGCACGCCGCCACCGACGCCCCCACCTGCCTGCACAAAGACGATATGTTCCTGCACGACAATCTAGCCATGCAGGCCAGCCTGTTCGGCCTGCCCACGCCGCCCGCGGGGCCCATCACCCGGCACGTGGATGAAGGCGATGTGCTTTGTTGGGGCACCCACAGCATGCACGTGCTGCACACGCCGGGGCACACTCCCGGAAGTCTTTGTTTTTACATGGAAAGCCAGGACATCCTGTTTGCCGGAGACACCCTGTTCAAGCGCAGTGTCGGGCGCACCGACCTGTGGGGCGGCGATGCCACGCAAATGCTCACCGGCATCCGCGAAAAGCTGATGCCGCTGCCGGGTGTCACCAATGTGTTCCCCGGCCACGGACCGGCAACCACCATCGGCGCAGAAAAAGCGGAAAACCCGTTTATTAAAATTTGAAGCAACCCGTACGCCGCACGCCCCGGCGGGTCCATCCGGTAATTCGCCCTTACCGTTGAGTAAACACCCCCTGACACCGTAAAATACTCTGTTCTAATCAGGTTTCCTTGGATGCCGTGTTTGTACGGCATCCAGCGTTTATTTTCTGCCGAGGCCGCCATGACCGCCAAAACCCTGTTCGACAAAATCTGGGACGCCCATGTGGTACGTACCGAAGGGGACACCACCCTGCTGTATATCGACCGCCATCTGGTGCACGAAGTCACCAGCCCCCAGGCGTTTGAGGGGCTGCGTATGGCCGGGCGTGCCCCACGGCAAGCGTCCGCCACCTTTGCCGTGCCGGACCACAACGTGCCCACCACCAATCGCGAGGCCGGTATCACCGATCCCGTCAGCCGCTTGCAGGTGGAAACCCTGGACGCCAATTGCGACCAGTTCGGCATCACCGAGTTCGCCATGAACGACCCCCGCCAGGGCATCGTCCACGTGATGGCCCCGGAGCAGGGCATTGTGCTGCCCGGCATGACCGTCGTCTGCGGCGACTCCCACACCGCCACCCACGGGGCCATGGGCGGCCTGGCTTTTGGCATCGGCACCAGCGAGGTGGAACACGTGCTGGCCACCCAGTGCCTGATCCAGCGGCGCCCGAAAACCATGCGTATTTCCGTCAACGGCTCCCTCCCGGAACAGGTGACGGCCAAAGACATCGTGCTGAATATCATCGGCCTGATCGGCACCGCGGGCGGCACCGGTTATGTGATCGAGTTTGCCGGGTCCGCCATTGTCGATCTGTCCATGGAAGGGCGCATGACGGTCTGCAACATGGCCATCGAAGGCGGGGCCCGTGCGGGCATGATTGGCGTGGATCAAAAAACCATCGACTACGTGGAGGGCCGCCCGTACACCCCCACCGGAGCCGTGTGGGATCAGGCGGTCAATTGGTGGGAAACCCTGCACTCCGATGTCGGGGCCGCATTCGACCACGAGATCAATATCGACGCCGCCACCATCGTTCCCCAGGTCACCTGGGGCACCAGCCCGGAGATGGTCACCGGCATCGGGGCCGCCGTGCCGGACCCGGAAAGAGAGTCCGACCCGGTGAAAAAAACCTCCATGGAAAACGCCCTGCGCTACATGGATTTGAAGGCGAACACGCCCATTGCCGAAATCGGCATCGACCGGGTGTTCATCGGCTCCTGCACCAACGGGCGCATTGAAGACCTGCGCGCTGCCGCCGCCGTGGCAAAGGGCCGCAAGGTGGCGGGCACGGTTTCCGCCATGGTGGTGCCCGGCAGCGGCCCGGTGAAGGAGCAGGCCGAAAGTGAAGGGCTGCATCAGATATTTATCGACGCCGGCTTTGAATGGCGCGATCCGGGCTGCTCCATGTGCCTGGCCATGAACGCCGATCAGCTGGCACCGGGGGAGCGTTGCGCCTCCACCAGCAACCGCAACTTTGAGGGCCGGCAGGGCAAGGGCGGACGCACCCATCTGGTGAGCCCGGCCATGGCCGCCGCCGCCGCCATTGCCGGCCACTTTACCGATATCAGAGAACTGTAGGATTTTTCCATGCAACCGTTCGTAAAACTGGACGCCATCGTCTGCCCGATCAATCGGGCCAACGTGGATACCGACGCCATCATCCCCAAGCAGTTTTTAAAGTCGATCCGGCGCACCGGGTTTGGCGCGTACCTGTTTGACGAGTGGCGCTACATGGATCAGGGCCAGCCCGACATGGACGTAACCAACCGCCCGAAAAATGCAGAATTCGTGCTCAACCAGCCGCGCTACGCGGGGGCCGAAATTCTGCTCACGCAAGATAACTTCGGCTGCGGCTCCTCCCGCGAGCACGCCCCGTGGGCGCTGGCCGATTACGGCTTCACCTGCATCATCGCCAAAAGCTATGCCGACATTTTTTTTAATAACTGCTTTAAAAACGGCATCCTGCCGGTGGTGCTGGCGCCCAAGATCATCGACGACCTGATGGCTGCGGTGGAACAGCAGGACGGCTACCGCCTGGTGGTGGATCTGCCCGCCCAGACCCTCACCACGCCAAACGGAGAGGCCATCGGGTTCGAGATCGACCCGTTCAGAAAAGAGTGCCTGATCGACGGGCTGGACGACATCGACCTGACCCTGCGCCACACGGACGACATTGCCGCCTATGAAAAAAAGCGCAAGACCGAGGCCCTGTGGCTGTTCGCGGGCGGATAATTTTTAAGTACATGGATTGAGGACAAGTCCAGACATGGCAAAGAAGGTAGTCATCCTCCCCGGCGACGGGATTGGACAGGAAATTGTGCCCCAGGCAACACGGGTGATGGAACGGCTGGCAACAAAGCACGGCATCGACATCGAAACCGAACATCATCTGGTGGGGGGCTCCGCCTACGACAAGACCGGCACGCCGTTGCCGGACGAAACACTGGCCGCCTGCAAACAGGCGGACGCGGTGCTGCTGGGGGCCGTGGGCGGCACCCAATGGGAAGGTCTGGATTTTGCCGTGCGGCCCGAGCGGGGCTTGCTGGGTATCCGCAAGGAATTGCAACTGTTTGCCAACCTGCGCCCGGCAGTGGTGTTCCCGCAACTGGTGCACGCCAGCAGTTTAAAACCCGAAGTGATCTCCGGCATCGACATCATGGTGGTGCGCGAACTCACCGGCGACATCTACTTTGGCGAACCGCGCGGGGTGACCGGCGAGGGGGCCGCCCGCCGGGGCGTCAACACCATGGTCTACACCCAGCCCGAAATTGAGCGCATCGCCAGAAAGGCGTTTGAAGTGGCCCAGCAGCGCGATAAAAAACTGTGCTCGGTCGATAAAGCCAACGTGCTGGAATCCACTGAACTGTGGCGCAACGTGGTGACCGAGGTATCCAAAGATTATGCGGACGTGGAGCTGTCCCACATGTATGTGGACAACGCCGCCATGCAACTGGTGCGCTGGCCCAAACAGTTTGACGTGATCGTCACCGGCAATATTTTCGGCGACATCCTGTCGGACGAGGCGTCCATGCTCACCGGCAGCATCGGCATGTTGCCTTCGGCCTCGCTGGGGGATGCCCATGCCATGTACGAACCGATCCACGGCAGCGCCCCCGATATCGCAGGCAAAGATCTGGCGAATCCGATCGCCACCATACTTTCCATCGGGATGATGTTTAAATATACGTTCGATGTGCCTCAGGCCCAAAAAGATATCGAACAGGCGCTTGCGCGGGTGCTGGACGACGGCGTTCGTACCGCCGACATTGCAGCCGAAGGCGAAGCCCATGTGGGCTGCGCCGAAATGGGCGACCGGATTGTGGCCGCCCTGTCGTAACCGGGATAAAGAGTGACTTCCATGCTGGCAAGGAAACAACAATACAACGTAGCGGTGGTCGGTGCCACGGGGGCCGTGGGCCAGGAAATGCTCGAGATTCTGGAACAGCGGGATTTTCCGGTGGCAGAGCTCAGGCCGCTGGCATCCGAGCGCTCCAAAGACAAAACCGTCAGTTGGCGCGAGGCCGATGTGCCGGTGCAGGTGCTGTCCAAAGATTCGTTTGCCGGTATCGACATCGCCCTGTTTTCCGCCGGGGCCGCACGCAGCGTAGAGTTTGCCGGCCACGCCGTCACGGCGGGAGCGGTGGTGGTGGATAACTCCAGCGCCTTTCGCATGCAGGACAACGTGCCGCTGGTGGTGCCCGAGGTCAACGCCCACGCCCTGCAAAAGCACATGGGCATCATTGCCAACCCCAACTGCTCCACCATTCAGATGGTGCTGGCCCTCAAGCCGTTGCACGATGCCGCCACCATCCGCCGCATTGTGGTGTCCACCTATCAGGCGGTATCCGGCAGCGGCAGCGCCGCCATCGAAGAGCTGTTTAACCAGTCGGGTCAGGTGTTGAACCTGGAGCAGGTGGAACCGGCCGTCTATCCGCATCAGATCGCCTTCAACTGTCTGCCGCAAATCGACGTGTTCGATGCGGGCGACAGCACCAGGGAAGAATGGAAACTGCTGTGGGAGACGCAGAAAATTCTGGAAGACAACACCATCGGCGTGTCGGCCACCTGCGTGCGCGTGCCGGTGTTTCGCTGCCACGCAGAAAGCGTGAACGTGGAGTTTGAATCCCCCCTTGCCGTCAACGAGGCGCGGGCGCTGATGAGCGCCATGGACGGGGTGATCGTGTTTGACGATCCCAAAAAACAGCTCTACCCCACGCCTGCGGAACTGGGCGGCACCGACGGGGTGTATGTGGGCCGGGTGCGGGAAGACCCCACGCTGGAATCGGGCCTGAACATGTGGATTGTCTCCGACAACCTGCGTAAAGGTGCGGCCCTGAACACCATCCAGATCGCCGAGCGGCTGATACTGGACGCGCGCCTGAGCGGCGGATAAAAAACGTGAGTGAGCCCACCGGCATCTATCTGGATCACGCCGCCACCACCGCCGTGCGCGAAGAGGTGGTGGCGGCCATGCTGCCGTTTTTTACCACGTACTACGGCAACGCCTCGTGCACCTACGAACTGGGCAACATCTCCCGCGAGTCCATCAGTGACGCCAGAAAAATTGTGGCGGATATGCTGGGCTGCCGCCCGAAAGAGGTGATTTTTACCAGTGGCGGCACCGAGGCCGACAACCTGGCGATTCTGGGAGTCGCCAAAACGCATACCGATCCGGGGCATATGATTACCTCGGCCATCGAACACCACGCGGTGCTGCATACGCTCAAGGCGCTCTCCAACGAAGGCTGGCACATCACCATCCTGCCGGTGGATGAATTCGGGCAGGTGAGCCTGGCGGACCTGGAAGAGGCCATCACAAAAAAAACCGCCCTGGTCACCATCATGCACGGCAACAACGAGGTGGGCACGTTGCAGCCCATCGCCGAAATTGGCGCCATCTGCAAACAGCGGGGAGTGCCGTTTCACACCGATGCGGTGCAGAGCTTCGGCCACCTGCCCACCAACGTGGACGAGATGTCCTGCGACCTGCTGTCGTTATCCAGCCACAAGTTCCACGGCCCCAAGGGGGTGGGAGCGCTGTATGTAAAGCGCGGGGTGAAGATTGCCCCCATTCAGTACGGCGGCAAGCAGGAGCGGGGCCTGCGCCCCAGTACCGAAAACGTGGCCGGTATCGTCGGTCTGGGTACGGCTGCGCGCCTTGCCGCAAAAGAAATGGACGGGGAGATCAAGCGCCAGACCGACCTGCGGGACGTCCTGATCCAGACGCTGACGGCTCTGCCCGACGTGCGGTTGAACGGCCACCCGGTAGAGCGGCTGCCGAACAACGTGAACGTGAGCGCCGCCGGCGTGGAAGGCGAGGCGTTGAATTTGCGGATGGGGATGCTGGGCATCGGCACCTCCACCGGCTCCGCCTGCACCACCGGCTCTCCCGCCCCGTCCCACGTGCTCACCGCCATGGGCGTGCAGGAGCCGTGGCTGTCCGGCAATTTGCGCCTGACCATTGGCCGCGGGACGACCCGTGAGGATGTGGATGCGGCGGCAAAAGCCTATACCAAAATCATGACCGACCTGCGCGCGTCGTCTCCCACCTACAAGGAAGGGTCGTACTCGTGAGTGCGGACGGACGCTTTTCCGATGCCGCCCGGCGGGCGGTATACGAGGCCATCTACCGCCGCCGGGATATACGCGAAGGCTTCACCGGGGATGCAATCGACCATGCCACCCTGGCGCGCCTGCTTGCCGCCGCCCATCACGCAGGCAGCGTGGGGTTTATGCAGCCGTGGAACTTTGTGCTGATTGCAGACGCCGATATCCGCGGGCAACTGTGGGAAGCGGTGGACAAGGAACGGCGTAGCGCGGCGGTCATCTTTGAAGGCGAACAGGCCAAACAATTTCCCGCCATCAAGATCGAGGCGCTGCGCGAGGCGTCGGTGGTCATCTGCGTCACGGTGGACCCGTCCCGGGGCGGCCCGCACGTGCTGGGCCGCAACAGCGACGAGGCCACCGACCTGTACAGCGCCTCCTGCGCCATCCAGAACCTGTGGCTGGCCGCCCGGGCCGAAGGGCTGGGCATGGGCTGGGTGTCGTTTTATAAAAAACCGGATATCCGCCGGGTGCTGGACCTGCCGCCCCACATCAACCCCATCGGCCTGATGTGCCTGGGCGCCGTGGATAGGTTTCCGGATCAACCGGTGCTGGAGTCCATCGGCTGGGGCAAGCGCATCCCGCTGTCCGAACTGGTCTACTTTGAGCGCTGGGGAAAATCGGCCGCCACCGGCTGTTGGGACGGCATGGACGAGGCACTGGCCGATGACGCGTTCACCTCTGCGGGCATTCCATAACGGGTATTCATGAAAAACGGTATTCTCCCCATCCAGGAACTCAAAAAAGCCGTGGCCAAGGGCTGGATTGAGGCTCCACCCTTAGCCGCCGGACAGCTTCAGCCCGCCAGCCTGGATTTGCGCCTGGGGCCAAAAGCGTACCGCATCCGCTGCTCCTTTCTGCCCCAAAAAAGGACAGTAGAGGAAATGCTGCCCGAGCTTTCCATGTACGAGGTGGACCTCACCAAAAGCGGTATTTTAGAGCGCGGCAGTGTCTATTTGATCCCGCTGATGGAGCAGCTCGCCCTGCCGAAACACATCCGTGGGCGCACCAACCCAAAAAGCAGCACCGGACGACTCGATATCTTTACCCGCGTCATCACCGATGACTCACATCGGTTCGAGGAAATCCGTGCCGGATATAAGGGTCAACTTTACCTCGAAGTAGCACCACTCTCGTTTACTGTGCGGGTAACACCGGGGCTGTGCCTGAACCAGCTACGCTTGTTCACTGGCGATATTCGTATTGGAGATGAGGAATTAACAGCCCTTTATAACAAGAATCAACTCCTATATGACGAGTACGGCGGGGCTGTCCCATTAAGAGGTGAGACCCAAACTAAAAAAAGTAAGGCCACCCAGCCCAAGCTGTTCATGCATCCGGTGTCGACAGAGCAGGCTGTTATCCGTGACGGACTGTTCATGTCCATTGATTTGAAAGGGGAAGCAGGCAACCCAATCATCGGCTATAAGGCGCGTAGCAACTCAGCTATCGTCGATCTGACAAAAGTCGCTGGGCACGCAGTGGACGATTACTGGGAGCCAATCCACGCCCGGAATGGCAGCCTGATTTTGGAGCCGGATGAATTTTATATCTTCGCCAGTCGCGAACGGGTACGAGTACCCCCCACGATGGCAGCCGAAATGGTCGAGTACGACGCAGGCACCGGTGAACTGCGCACCCACTACGCCGGGTTTTTCGATTCCGGTTTCGGCTACGGAAACGACGATCTTCGGGGCACCCGGGCGGTACTCGAAGCGCGCCCCCGTGACGTGCCGTTTCGGATTGAACACGGTCAGGTACTTTTCAAGCTGGTCTATGAGCGCATGCTCAAGATGCCAACAACCTCCTACGGGGACGGTTCCAACTACCAGCATCAAGGCCTCACCCTTTCCAAGCATTTTAAAGCACCCGAGGCCATAGCCTAGGGTTGCGGCCACGAATGCCCGCCCTGCCGCAAACCGATCTTGCCACCGCCGATTTCAACTTCGATCTGCCGCCGGAGTTGATCGCCGAACGGCCACAGCGCCGGCGGGACGCCTCGCGCCTGATGGTGCTGCCCAAAAAAGCGGGGGCTCCCGTCCACAAACAGTTTACCGACCTGGCCGACCTGTTGGCCCCCGGCGATCTGCTGGTGTTGAACGACACCCGCGTGTTTCCGGCCCGCATCTGTGGCAAAAAAAACCGTACGGGCGGCAGCGTGGAGTTGCTGCTGATCGAACAGCACGCGGACGGCGGCTGGACGGCCATGGCCAAAGGCAAGCCGAAGGCGGGCGAAGAACTGCTGCTGGACGGGGGGCTGACCGTGCGGGTGGGCAAGATCATGGGCGACGGCTTTGTCACCATTCATGCCAAAGCCGACCTGTCCGCCCACCTGGAAGCCCACGGGCAGGTGCCGTTGCCGCCGTACATCAAACGGCCCGTGGATGCCGCCGACCGGGAGCGTTACCAGACCGTCTTTGCCCGCCATGAAGGGTCGGTTGCGGCTCCCACCAGCGGCCTGCACTTTACCGACGATCTGCTTGCCCACTTGAGCGCACGGGGGATCGAACACACTTTTATTACCCTGCACGTGGGGCCGGGCACCTTTTTGCCGGTGCGGGCAGAGAAACTGTCCGACCATGTGATGCATGCGGAACGGTACGAGGTGCCGGAAACCGCGGCCACGCAGATTGCCGCAACCCAAAAAAACGGGGGTCGCATCATCGCCTGCGGCACCACCGTCACCCGCGCACTGGAAACGGCGGCCAGCCGAACCGGCACGCGATTCGCCCACAAGGGAGACTCCCGTCTGTTTATCCATCCGGGGTATGAATTTCGCGTGATTGACGGGCTGGTGACCAACTTTCACCTGCCCGGCTCCACCCTCTTGATGTTGGTCTCGGCCCTGGCGGGCAGAGAGCGCATCCTTGCCGCCTACGCCGCAGCGGTGACAGAAAAATACCGGTTTTTCTCTTACGGCGACGGCATGCTTATTTTGTAGTGCGTTTGGAGGCGGGGCTCTTTTGGGGCGGTTTCACCTGTGACAAGTCGCCACAATAACGCACCTGATCCCGCCCGCCCTGCTTGGCCATGTATACCGCGTGGTCGGCCAGGGCCACCAGCATTTCCTGGTCTTTGCACACCGCCGGATTAAAGTCGGCCACGCCGCAACTGATGCTCAGGCGTGCCGAGGTGCCGTCCAGTTCGTGCACCATTTCCTTGACGGCCAGACGAATTTCCTCCGCCTTCGCCATCGCCCCCTCCCGATCGGTGAGCGGCAACAACATGATAAATTCCTCCCCCCCGTAGCGGGCCAGACAGTCGGAGTGGCGCGTGTTGTCCTGAATCACCCGGGCCAGGGCCGTCAGCACCTCATCCCCCGCCTGATGCCCGTGGGTGTCGTTGATGCGCTTGAAGTGATCCACGTCCATCAGCACCAGAGACAACGGCAGATTGTGCCGGGTCGCCAGACGGAACTCCTCGGACAGGCGCATGTCGAAAAAACGGCGGTTGTACAGCCCGGTCAGCGGATCGCTGATGGCCAGTTTCTGCAGCGACAGGTTTTCCTCGGCCATGCTTTCGTAGACATAGGCGTTCTTGAGCACGTTGCCGCCCACGTTGGCAAGCAACTCGCACAGCCCCACGTCCCGCGCGGTAAATTCCCCACGGCGGCGGCCCAGACAAAGCATCAAGGTGCCGATGGCCGGATCGTTAATGGTAATGGGCACCACCAGCAGCGAACGCAAGCCCACCTGGGCCAGCTTGTCCGCCACCGGAGACAGCAAGGTTTCCTTACGCACCTCGGGGATCATGACCGGCTGGCCCGACTGCAGCGCCGCCCGGATTTCCGGGTAATTATCCATGTCAATTTTAAGCCGGGGGGTGTGGACCCCTTCCTGGGCCGAGTCCAGTATCTCGCGAGAAATCAGCAAGCTGCCGGACTGCCCGTCCTCGTCGATATAGACCACGCTGCACCGGAATGCACCCACCAGCCGGGCCGCCTTCTGCACCAGCAGGTTGAAAATTTCGGACTGCTTTAACGTGGCGGCAAACTCGTGGGATGCGGCCACCACCGCCTCCAGATCTTCCCGTTGGGCATTCAGCACATCCTTGCCCACGGTCTGATCGCGCAGACGCTGAGCCAGATAGCCGAAGGCGGCGCCAATGGCGATCAACAGCAGGATGCGAAATACAAACCCCTCTTCATTCTGGATCTGTTCCACGAACACGCCTTCCGGCAGCATCAGGTAGAGCAGGGTGGAATAGGCCACGGTGGCGCCGGATACGGTAATAAAGGTGCCTGTCTGCCCCAGATGGCAGGCCGCCATGGCAATCACCGGCAAAAACAGAAAAAAGGAGTCTCCCCGCACCGAGCCCATCTGGTAGATCAATACGGAAATAATGGCGATATCAAACGCCACCAGCACCAGCCACACCGGGTGACGTTGCACAAACAGCCGCTCCGGCAACTGCGTCAGGGCCATGTTGGACAGCCCGTAGAGGGCCAGCGCCCCCACCAGCACCCCGTTGGCCAGATTGAGCGGCGTGTCCAGTTGCACCAGCCCGAACGCAAGCAGTATCGACAGCCAGCGCAGGTTCAGAATCAGGGCTCTGTGGTTCACCGTTCTCCTCTATCCGGGTAAAAAACACCCGCTACCCAAGCGCTTACGCGCACGGGTGCCGTGAACTCTTTTCGGACAATAAATTAAGGGGCTTTAAGAGAGAGGGAAAAACCGGGTGGGCTATGCCACCGACCGGCGACCGGAAGAGATCAGCAGGGAAAGAAAAAACAGGGCCACCAGAGTCAGCACGATGGTGCCGCCCGAGGCCACGTCCCACAGGTAGGAAAGCAGCAATCCGCCCACCACCGAGAGCCAGCCGGAAGCCACCGACCAGACCAGAATGCCACGCCAGTTCCCCGCCATCTGGTGACCGATGGCGGCAGGCACCACCAGCAGCGCCGAGGCCAGCACCAGCCCCACCACGTGAATGGCCGCAACCACCGTACAGGCAATGGACACCAACAGCCCGTAATACAGCGCCCGTGCGGGAAGGCCCGTCACCTGGGCCACCTCTTCATCGAGGCTTACGAACAGCAATTCCTTGAAAAACAGCCAGACAAAACCGAGTACCAGCGCCGCCACCACAAACAACCCCAGCAACTGGTCGCGGCTGACCACCAGAA
This sequence comes from uncultured bacterium, assembly GCA_965371175.1. Classification (GTDB taxonomy): domain Bacteria; phylum Nitrospirota; class JACRHL01; order JACRHL01; family JACRHL01; genus CBDUXI01. The sequence continues at coordinate 8,555 of CBDUXI010000045.1, read as the reverse complement.
TGTTGCCAAACAGATAGCTGAACAGATCGCCCCGATACACATTGGAAAAGCCCATCAACACCACCCCGAACGCCATGATGCCGGTGGTTAAAATGCCGATGGACATATCTTCGTGCATGCGCCCCCTGCGGGACAGGGCACCGATGCCGAAGGCGGTGCCCACACATACAACCAGGGCCGACACAAACGGGCTGATACCGGTCACCAGCCCCACGGCCACTCCCCCCAAGGCCGCGTGGGAAATACCGATACCGGCAAACGCCATGCGCTTGAGCAGCACAAACAGCGACAGCACCGAACAGACCAGACTCACCACCAGCCCGGCAACCAGCGCGCGCTGCATGAAGCCGTAGGCGAACATTTCTGAAAAAAATTCCATGGAGTGACTATTTATGCGACTTCCCGTCGGGGTGCGGCTTTCCACCGTGGGAATGGGCACCGTGGGCATGGGCGTCGGGATGATGGGAAAAGAAATCGAACTCGCAGGAATAGGCCCGGCCCAGATCGTGGCTCTCCATCACCTCGCCGGGATCGCCATGCACGTGCATGGTGCGGTTGATACAGGCCAGCTCGTCCGCATAGCGGGACAGCATGGATACATCGTGGGAGACGGTAATGACGGTCAGTCCGCGCTCTGCCTGCAATTCTTTTAACAGGAGGTACAGGCGTTCCTGATGGGGCAGGTCCACCCCTTCGTTCGGCTCGTCCAGAATCAGCAGGCGGGTTTTTCTGCACATGGCGCGGGCGATCATGACCCGCTGGAACTGCCCTCCCGACAGGCGTCCGATGGGCATGTCGGCCTGATCGGCAATATCCATGCGGTCCAGGCTTTCCTGCACCAGCCTGCGGTCTTTTTCGCCCGCACGCCGCCCCAGACCAATGCAGCAGGAGCGGCCCATCATCACCACGTCGTATACCGAAAACGGCGCCCACCGGTCGGCAAACGGGCGCTGGGGCACATAGCCGATGTGGTGGGCCTTGTGCCCCAGTTTCCATGGGGCTGCGCCCAGGACCTGCACGGTACCGCGGGTGGGGCGATGCACCCCCATGATGACCTTGAGACAGCTGGTTTTTCCGGCCCCGTTGGGGCCGATCAGGCCCAGAAAGCGGCCCGCCGCCACAGACAGGGTAATGTCGGACAGCACTTCCCGGCCATCCAGCACCAGATCCACGCGGTCAAGCGCGACGATGGGGGGCGTATCCGTGCTGTTCATGGCCGCAGGGCCTCCTCAAACGCCGTGCCGTTAAAGCGCATCAAGCTGATGTAATCTTTCCCGTACGGCTTGTCAGGATGGCCCATGGGGTCCACCAACACCAGCTTGCCGCCAAACTGTTCGGCCAGCGTGCGGGCGATGCGCGGGTTGAACTGGGGTTCGATCAGCACGGCAGAAGCCCCTGCCTCTCTGGCGGTCTGGATCACATGGGCCATCTGCCGGGCCGACGGTGCACGTCCGGGAAACGGCATCACCACCCCCACGGGGTTCAGGCCGTAATGGCGGGCAAAGCGGCCCCAACTGCCGTGAAACGCCACGAACGGCCGGTCGGCATACGGGGCCAGACGCGCGGCTATTTCCTTATCCAGCCGGGTCAGTTGTTCCCGGAATGCCGCACCCCGCTCGGCAAATAAAGGGGCGGAATCGGGCACCAGCCGGGACAGGGCGGTGACCAGTTCGGGGACGATCACGTCCCGCACAAGCAGTGGATCGAGCCACAGGTGGGGGTCGTTTTCGCCACCACTCCCATGAAATTCTTCCACCTGCCCGTGGTGGTGATCATGCCCCCCAACACCGGGGGTGACATCGGCAATCCCCACAGACCGGGCCAGCACCAGGTGCGGCCGTTTTTTTTCCACGGCGCGGATGGCCTGTTTTGCCCACGGATCCAGCCCGCCGCCCACGGTAATTACCAGATCGGCCCGGGCCAGACCCTTCACCTGCCGGGGAGTCGGCTCAAAGCCGTGGGGCGAGGCCCCCGGCGGCAGCAGGGTGGACACCCGCACCGGCTCCCCCCCCACGGCTTTGACCAGCAGGGCCACAGGATAAATGGAAACGGAAACGAACGCCCGCTGCGGCGCAGCGGACCAAGCCGCTACCGGCAAAAGCAGGGACAGACACGCAAGCAAACACACGCACGCGGTGGTGGAAAAAATCCAGGACCCGGAACGGGAACGGGCCGGTATGAAGCAGCCGGGTGGGATCATTGTGCCCCCCTCACCCAGTCCCCTTTCGGGCCGCCAATAAAAAGGGACCCGAAGGGGAAAGAGAGAGTTATCGGTTACGCCGCTGGTGCCGCGTCTTTTTCAAAAGCTTGCGGTGTTTATGCTTACGCATTTTCTTGCGGCGCTTCTTGATCACTCTCGACATTCAACTCTCCCTTAAAACAACTGGTTGGCCAGACGGCTTTCGCATCATTAGCCGATGCGGGTCTATCCAATGCAACTTCCCGCCAATGCAACTTCCCGATGCGACTTCGGGGGCACACGCTCCAAAAGCCGTGGCACAGACAAAGCTCACAGATAAGCAGATAAAAGTACCATATCTGCCACCGGCTGGACAATGTTCGGTTGTGTTGAGCTGTTTTTCCGGCGGCAATTCCGGGGGTAGACCCCGTCGCCCCGGGCTTAACCTTGAGACACCTGAATCTTCAACTGGTCCCCGAACGTATCGGAGTTGCCCCGGGCATCGATAATGCGGGCGCTGACACTAAACAAATCTCCCTCGGCGAGGCAGTTGATCGGCACCTCCACCGGATCGGCAGTAACGCCGATAATCTGCGCCTCCTGCGCCCCCCAGAATTCCACCGGAATGTCCTCGGTCGCCCGCCACGTTTCCGTGAACGAGTTGCAACGGGGCGTCCAGGTCACCTGCACCTCCACCGCGCGCATGTTGGCGTCCTCGTCCACCGCGTTCAGCGTGTATCCAATCCAGAAAATCATATTGTCACCGCTGCGCCCCGCATCCACGGCATACACCGCTGTCGGCACGCCGAACCCGATACTGACGATACCGGGCCGTGCCCCCGCATCGTACGGGGCCGGGGCCGCGTTATCCGACCGGGGGCCGCAGGCGCACAACAGCGCCGTGAGAACAACCGGTACAAACAGGAATATGGCACGATAGACAGGCAAGCACACACCTTACACAAGTATCAGCGGTGGGTCCCCCGTCCGGGTGCGTGACCCGTCGGCACGGGCCTTAAGGTCACGCAGAATTTACACAGCGCTTTACGCGGCGCTCATCAACACCCACTGCAGGTATTCATCTCCGCAGTTATCACATCCGGGAAACTTGGCATCCTTGGCCACTTCGATCTCTTCGCCACAGGTGTGGCACTCGTAGGTTCCGGTTTCGCCGCAGGCGTCACCAATCTTGTTGGGAATGGTGGAGGCGTCCACGTCCACCCCATCCTGATGATTAAGATCGTAATCCATGCTGATATTCACCCAAAAAATAGTAATCGACCACTGTCACCCAGCGGCAATCCGTTGGTCACAGGCTTGAAGACATACATGTCCGCCAAGCTGTAAATATATCTCACAGCCCCGTTTCGGGCAAGTCTCCGGGTATATTGCAAGGGGTAACGTCCAGCGCGGGAAGGGGGCCCTGCCCGGGGTTCTCGTCCGGGCAGGGCTTGATCAAAGGCGGGTAAGGAGGGAGTGCCCGATCCGCTTGAAAAGCGGCTCAAACAAGAACCAACATGCCGACAGAGTGTCAGCGAAGCGCTGGATGTTCGCGGCACGCGAAATCGCTAGGGTTGCGCTCCATACAGGGCTTTCCCTCCCGGGAAGCAAGTCTGCTGCACAGAAATTAGTGCAGAATTGATGCCAACTTGCCGAGAGACCCGGTTGATTTCTATAAAATCGCTGTATTAACAGCTATTTAGGATTGTTTTTTGAATGCCCGGAATACCCGGTTTCGGGGGGGGTTGTCCGTCAACTGCGTAAGAACGTCACGGTTTGCGCGCATACTGCGCCAAAATGTCATCCATGCTAAACAGGGCCTCCAGGGTCAGCCCGCACTCGGCAATGGCCTCCCGTCCGCCCTCGTTTCGGTCCACCAGGGCGGCGGCAGCCACCACCGTATAGCCCGCATCCCGGAAACGGTTAATCGCCTCCACCGTCGATTTGCCGGTGGTCACCACATCATCCAGCACCGCCACCGGTTTGTCGATTTCGGCCGGGCCTTCAATCCAGCGACCGGTGCCGTGCCCCTTGGCGGCTTTTCTGACAATGGCGGCGCACAGGGGTTCCCCCGCGTGGTAGCTGGCCAGGGAGACGGCGGTCACCAGCGGATCCGCTCCCAGCGTCAGCCCCCCTACGGTACCGAGGCCGCGTCCGGCAAGCAGCCGGTATAGCAGTTCACCGCACAGATAGGCTCCTTTGGCATCCAGGGTGGTCAGCTTGCAGTCCACATAATGGGGGCTTGTTTTTCCGGAAGTGAGGGTAAACCCGTCCGCAGAATGGCGATAGGAGCGCTGCACCAGCAACTCCAGCAGTTGGGTCCTTGCATCGGTATCGGGCACGGGTTTCGGGTCGGGCGCACTCACCATTAACAGTCCCGCTCGACCACATAATCGGCCAGATAAAGCAGGGCGTCCTTGTCGTCACCGTCAGAAAAGGCGTCCAGGGCCTGTTTGGCCTCGTCAGAAAAACCTTGCGCCCGCGCCAGCGCCGCGTGGATAGCATCATACTTATCCATCATCTCACGCACGAAGTTCAGTTCCGCGCTCGACGGCACATCGTCTCTGGCGACGATGTCGGACAGGCGAACACGCTCCGTGCGGGTGCACCGCTCCAGGGCGTACAGCAGCGGCAGGGTAATCTTGCCTTCCTTTAAGTCGCCCCCCAGCACCTTGCCGAACACGGTGGCATCGGCCTCGTAATCCAGCGTGTCGTCGGCCACCTGAAAGGCAATCCCCACGCTGCGGCCAAAGATATCCAACGCCTTGATCTGCGCCTCGGTCACATTGCCCAGCATGCCCCCAAGGCGGCAGGCGGCACTCATCAGGGAGGCGGTTTTGAGTTCGACGATACGCAGATAGTTGTCCTCGGTCAGGCCGATATCGCCGCACACGGAAAGCTGAAACACCTCACCCTGAGACATCTCTTCCACCGCGCAGGTGAGCTCCTGCACCAGCTCCAGCCTGCCCAGCTTGATCGATACGGCCAGACCCCGGGCATACAGATAATCGCCCACCAGCACGCTGCCGGGGTTGCCCCACAGGGTACGGGCGGCGTCCTTGCCCCGGCGGATATCGCCTTCGTCCACCACGTCGTCGTGCAGCAGGGTGGCGGTGTGGATGTACTCCACCACACTCCCCAACAAGGCGATGGGATGGTCGGGCCGGTCCACCGGGCTGCACCCGGACATTCGGGCTGCCGCGGCCAGCAGCAACGGGCGAAAACGCTTGCCGCCGCTGCCCAGCACATACCGGGCCACCTCGCCCACCAGCGCCACGTCGGACGTTAAGTGGTCGGTCAACTGGGCCTCCACCGCTTCCAGATCGGTACGGTAGCGCTCCCAGACCGCCTCGGCCTGCGGCCGGGGGGATGCTTCTTGCAACTGTGATTTCATGGAACCCTTCATGCTAAGGGGCGTGCGCGGAGTGTGTCAAGAAAAGGACCGCGCGCGAAGCGCAGGCGGGCGCGGTGCTATCTGAACGCCAGATCCAGCTCCTTGAGCGTGCGCACCCGATCCCTTAGACGCGCCGCCTCCTCAAACTCCAGCGCCTTGGCCGCCGCTTGCATCTCGCGGGTGAGGCGGGCGATCTCGGCCGGTATCTGCTGGGGGTCCAGAGAGGTATCATCGGTTTTGTCACCTTTTGATACGGTTACATAATCGCCTTCACACACCTGCCCCAGCCCCTCGCCAATGCCTTTGACGATGCCTGCCGGGGTGATGCCGTGCTTCTTGTTGTATGCCGCCTGAATTTCGCGCCTGCGGCGGGTCTCGGTCATGGCCTGATCCATGCTGTTGGTGATGCGGCCGGCATAGAAGATCACCTGCCCGTTCACGTTTCTGGCGGCCCGTCCCGCCGTCTGTATCAACGAGCGGTAGCTTCTTAAAAAACCTTCCTTGTCGGCATCCAGCACCGCCACCAGCGATACTTCGGGCAGGTCCAGCCCCTCCCTGAGCAGATTCACCCCCACCAGCACGTCAAACGTGCCCAGCCGCAGCTCGCGCAGGATCTGTGTGCGCTCAAGGGTTTTTATATCCGAGTGCAGGTAGCGCACTTTTACCCCCAGATCGTCGTAGTAGCTGGTCAGATCTTCCGCCATGCGTTTGGTGAGGGTGGCCACCAGCACCCGTTCGGAGGCTTTGACCCGGCCCCGCACCTCGGCCAGCAGGTCGTCCACCTGATCGGCCACCGGGCGCACGACGATCTCCGGGTCCATGAGACCGGTCGGGCGGATAATCTGTTCCACCGTTTCTCCCCCGGTGCGCTCCATTTCAAACGGGCCGGGGGTGGCCGACACATAGACCGTATGCCCCATAAAATGACCGAACTCGTCGAACCGCAGCGGCCGGTTATCCATCGCCGACGGCAGGCGAAAACCGTGCTCCACCAGGGTGGTTTTGCGGGTACGGTCGCCCTCGTACATGGCGCCGATCTGGGGCACCGTGGCATGGGACTCATCGATAATCAGCAGAAAATCTTTGGGGAAATAGTCCAGCAGGGTGGGCGGCGGCTGGCCGGGAAGCCTGCCGGACAGGTGGCGGGAATAGTTTTCGATGCCGTTGCAGTAGCCGATTTCGCGGATCATCTCCAGGTCGTATGCAGTGCGCTGCTCCAGCCGTTGGGCCTCCAGCAGCTTGTGGGCGCCGTGCAGCTCGCGCAGGCGCGGCTGGAGTTCCTCTTCGATGCCGTCAAGCGCGTCGGTCATGCGATCCGGCGGAATGACGTAGTGACTGTTGGGGTAAATCGCCACCTTGGGGATCTGGCGCAGCACTTCGCCCTTTAACGGGTCGACCTCGAATATCCCTTCCACCTCATCGCCAAAGAAGGTCACCCGGATCGCCACCTCTTCGCTGGCGGCGGGAAAAATTTCCAGCACGTCGCCGCGCACCCGGAAGCTGCCCCGGAAAAAATCGTACTCGTGGCGCTCGTACTGGATCTCCACCAGTTTTTTTAACACCTCGTCCCGGTCGATGTTCGTGCCCTCTTCCAGAAACAGCATCATCTGGTGATACGCCTCTGGCGAGCCCAGCCCGTAGATGCACGAGACCGACGCCACGATGATCAGGTCGTTGCGTTCAAACAGGGCGGTGGTGGCCGCGTGGCGCATGCGGTCGATCTCGTCGTTGATGGACGAGTCTTTTTCGATGTAGGTGTCGGAGGCCGGGATGTACGCCTCGGGCTGGTAGTAGTCGTAATAGCTGACGAAGTAGCTGACGGCGTTGTCCGGAAAAAAGCCCCGGAACTCCTGATACAGCTGGGCTGCCAGGGTCTTGTTGTGGGCGATGATCAGGGCGGGCATGCCCGCATTGGCAATCACATTGGCCATGGTGAAGGTCTTGCCGGAACCGGTGACCCCCAACAGCACCTGATCGGACTTGTGGCCGGCAAGCCCCGCAGACAGTGCGTCGATGGCCTTTTGTTGATCCCCAGACGGGGCAAATGGCGCATGCAGGTTGAAGACGCTCACCGGGCTACCTGACCTGCCCGCTCTGAAAACGCTGCAAACAGGTTTTCGGCGATCTTTTGGTGGGCGCGGGACAGGGGCAGGGCGTTCAGTTCCTGCCGATCGACCCACCGATGCGCCTGGTGGTAGACCGGGGCCACCGGGGCATCCCCCGCACTGCATACAAACGGGTGCAGGGTCACGGAAAAGTGGGTGAAGGCGTGGCGCACTGACTCAAGAGGTTTTGTGGGCGCTATGGCCAGACCAAACCGGTGGGCCAACTGCCGGACCATTCCTGATTCCGGCGTCTCATCCGGCTGGCAGCGGCCACCGGGAAACTCCCACAGACCACCCAAAAGCCCGCGTTCCGGGCGATGCACCAGCAGCACCCGATCGGCACGGGTGACGACAGCCACGCCAATGTGGTGGTGGGGTGTTTTTTTCCCCGCAGGCCGGTTTGGATAAATGGCAGGGTCGCCTTCTGCATGCCCCGCACAAAGAGTTGCCACCGGGCAGCTTTCGCAGGACGGCGCGCGCACGTGGCAGACGGTGGCGCCCAATTCCATCATCGCCTGATTGAAATCACCGGGGGCGTCTGTTGCCAGCAGCGCCCGTGCGTGCGCCCACAACTGTTCCCTGGTGGCCCGGTCTTTTACCGGGGCGTCGATGGCGTACAGGCGGGTGAGCACCCGCTCCACGTTGCCATCCAGCACCGGCTCGGCTCTGCCGAAAGCGATGCTGGCCACAGCCCCGGCCATGTACGGGCCGATACCGGGCAGTGTGGCCAGGGTTTTGGCGGTATCGGGCAGATGCCCATCCAATTCGCCTGCGACCATCCCCGCCGCCTTGTGCAGATTGCGGGCGCGGGAGTAATAGCCCAGCCCCTCCCAGCACTTGAGCACCGCCTCTATGGGGGCACAAGCCAGCGCTTCTA
>CBDUXI010000044.1:0-20990 GCA_965371175.1 uncultured bacterium | reverse complement strand
CCTTTTCCGCAGTAAAAATCGTGTCGTCACAGGTGAGTGTTGTCCCTATCGCTCCTTCAGGCCTGGGTTCCCAGCCAAAATCCACATCAGCGGCCATGGCCCCACCCCCCGGCCACATGGACACACAGGCCAGCACCATCAAAAACAGAACGATTTTTCGCATTGCTACCCCCTCTTTACCGGAAAACCCGGTGCCTTACAGTCCTTCAGAAAAGCGGAACTCTCTGGTACCCGTGACTTCTCCAAACGGCACCGGTGGAAATTTCCATTTCTGGATGCGGCGGATCAGGGCTTCGTCGAAGCCCGCATAGCCGGTGGTGGTCGATTTGACCGAAATGTCGGTGACGGTGCCGTTGGAAGAGATGGTCATGAGCACTTCCACCGTGCCTTTCAGTCCCGGCAGGCGCACCAGCGCCTTGTCGTAAAAGCGGGTGAGTTCCACCGTGTGGCTGCGGATCACGGCGTCGATTTCCGCCGATTTGCGGGCGCCGACGCCGCCTTTTTCGCCGATGATTTTGAACGGGCTATCGACCACGGTGGCGGCCCGGGAGATCAACTCTCCCACCTCGATGCGGCCTGAGGACAAATCTGCCAGGAAGGCGGCGATTTCCTCTTTGGAGGCCACCTCTCCCGCCGTGTTTTCACCCAGGATGGCCTCCATGCCTTCCAGATCGACAATGTCGGACAGCAGGGCGTCGATTTCGGCCAGATCGTCCGCCCCCACCCCCACGCGGGAGGGGCCGTCGGATGGCGCGGAAGCCAGTGGTGCGCCGCCCAGCATGGTGCCTTCGGCGCTGCCCACCAGCGGTGCGTCGCTGTCTTCCAGAAAGTCGTCCAGATCGTCCGTTTCGTCCAGGTCCGACATGAGTCCCGCCGCCATGGCCGCTTCCTGATTTCTTCTGGCCTCTTCTTCGCGCCGTTTTTTTTCTGCCAGTGCCGCCTGAATACGGGCCAGCCGGGCGACTTCTTCGGCCTGAACGCGGGCCGCTTCGGCGGCGCGAATACGCTCCTGCTCGGCGCGCACGCGTTCCTGCTCGATGCGAACACGCTCTTCTTCGGCTTTGCGCACGGCTTCCTCCGCCCGCTGCCTGGCCTCTATTGCGGCCTGAATACGGGCTTCTTCGGCGGCTCTGGCGGCTGCCTCCGCCTTCCGTCTGGCTTCCTCGGCGGCGCGAATCCGTGCCTCTTCGGCGGCTCTGGCAGCCTCTTCCTCGGCCTTCTTTCTGGCCTCGGCATCCATCTGTTTCAGGCGCTCTGCCTCGGCTTTTTTGCGGGCGGCTTCCGCCTCGGCTTTTTTGCGTTCCTCTTCGGCCTTTATTCTGGCCGCTTCCTCGGCTTTTTTACGTTCTTCCTCGGCCCGCTTTCTGGCTTCTTCTTCCGCCTTTTTACGCTCTGCCTCGGACTGTTTTTTAGCTTCTTCTTCTGCTTTTTTGCGTTCCTCTTCGGCCTTTATTCTGGCCGCTTCCTCGGCTTTTTTTCTGGCTTCCTCTTCCGCCTTCAGCCGTTCTTCCTCGGCCTTTTTTCTGGCTTCTTCCTCGGCTTTCAGGCGCGCCAGTTCCTCCGGGTCGATGAGCAGTGTGGCCACAATAAGCTCGTCCGGCGGCAACTGCTTTGGCGGCGGCGCATCCACCATGATGGTAATCACCGCCAGGATTCCGTACAGGGTGAGGCTGAAGGCCAGCAGCCTGTGGAACCGCCTTGCGTCTGCGGATTTCGGGTCCTGATTCACGGGGTCAGTGGTGCGGGCGCGTAGCCGCTGCGGTTACCATTTGAGGCTGCGCTCCACTTCCATGCGCCGCCTCAGTGTGGGCCGGTCCACGGGCGACAGCACTTCGTCGCGCAGCACACGGCCAAAGTCGATTTGCAGATCGCGGGAAAACCCTTCCGGAGCTGCCCACGGAATGCGCGTGTCGCCTCGGGGGCGCGCCATCAGGCCGGTGATATCAATCACCGTTCCGGACTCTTTCTGGCCTTTTGATCGGGCCCCCGTGTCGTTACCTTGCGCCGCCGCCCCGTGCGGCACGGCAAGGCACGCCAGTAAAAAGCAAACGCCCAAAAAGGCGTGCAGTGTTCGATGTCGGTTACGGACCATGGACGGGGACGACTCCAAGTTCGGGGCGATCATACCATTCAGGTTGCAGGCGGGCTAAGGCACGCAGGCTTTCTTCTACATCCGGCGTAATAACGCCGTCCCGTGCGTGTTCCAGGTTTTTCAGGTGGGTTTTGATTGCCCTGGCCCGGTACGGCGCGGCCTTTTTTTCCAGCGCCTTGCGGTAGATTTCGGCCTGTTCCCCGGTCAACTCGGCCGGGGTGGGCGAACCCAGCAGTGCCACTGCAAACACCTCGAACAACTCTCCCATCTGCCGGGTGGCGTTCAGGGTCACGTCCCGCGAGCGGAACCGGATCGCCTTTGAATAACTGCCCAGTGCGGCCTTGAGCGCCGCCTGTTTTTTGGCCAGATTTTCCTTTAAGGGGGCCACCAGCGCCACCGCCTCGCAGGTGGCCCGCTGGGCCTCGGCCCGCTGCAGCCAGACCTCCCCCGCCAGTTGCCGACCGTGGGGACCCAGGGTATCGGCCTTTTGCATGGAGTAAAGCAGTTCCAGCATACGCGCTTCCACCTGCTGTTCCTGTGCGGCGGTCAGGGCGGATGGGTCGGTGCCGTTACCCACCTCCATACGGATGGCCGCATGTTCCGCCTGCACCCAGTGGTCGTCTCCGCGGCCAAACAGGTCACGGGCCTGCCGCCATGCGCGGGCGGCTTCGCCCGGCTCCTTCGCCGTCACAAAATAAGCCACTGCACGAATAATTAAGCGTTCCTGTTTTTCGGTTTGCGTTTCGTCTTTGGCCCTGTCCAGCAGGTGCTGGCCCGCATCGTGCGGCCTGCCCGCCTTGTCCAGCAGGTCGGCATACTGGCTCCGGACCGCTTTTGCCGCCTCGGACGCCGGATAAAAGGCGAGCAGTTGGTCCGCCGCCTTAAGCGCCCGTTTCGGGTCGCGCTCACGGGCACCGCCCACGAGCCCCTCCAGGGCCGCAGGCGCCACCCGCGAGGTGGGCAGATCGTCGGCGATGGATGCAAACAGATCCAGCGCCCGGTCGGTCTTTTTCTCCAGCAGCGCCGCCGCCTGTTTGAAGCGGATGCCCGCCAGCCGGTCGATCAACTCTTCTGGCGGATCACCTTCGTGGCTTTCCAGAATCCGGCTGTAGGCGATATTGGCCGCGTCCAGGTCGCCCCCTTCCAGATGCCCCCTGGCCTCCAGTTGAAACACCGCCCGGTCCCGCTCGGGCGAGGTGCCGCCGAACCATTCCCGGTAGCGGTCCCACGCGGTCTGGGCGGTGCCCACATCGCCGGATTCCAGGGCGCTCTCGCCAATGCCGATGACCGCCCGCGCCAGCCGGTCCAGGTGTTCCGATTGCGGATAGTCGGCGCGGAACGCCCCGATGGCCGCCAGCGCTTCCGGTACCGACCCGGCATCGGCCAGCGCCAGCGCCGCGTCCACCCGTGCAGTGCGGGCCAGGGGATCGTCCTCGCCCAGCAGCCCTGCCGCTTCCGTTAAGGCTCCGGCGGCCTCGATCCGGCTGATGCCGGGGGCGTTGGCGCGGGAAATCGCCACGGCGGCCAGCAGCTTGCGAATTTCCGCCGACGCCTGCGGATCGTCCTTCAGGTAGGTCAGGGCCTGGGTCAGGGCTTCTTTTGCGCGCTCAAACCGTTCGGTTTCCAGCGCCGCCTCGCCCAGCGCACGCCAGGCTTTTACGTGCAGATCGCGGGTGCGGGGGCCATAGCGGATAATTTTGTCTGTCAGGTCGTACAGCCGGGCGAAATCCTGCTCGGCAAACAGCAGGCTGGAAATGCGTTCGTAGGCCGCAGGCAGCCGGGGCTCTCTGGGGTAGGCCTCGACCATGCGTATAAAGGCGTCCGCCAGCGCCCCCAGGGTGGTGCCGTAGGCGGCGCTGTCCCGGTTGGTTGCGGAAAGTGCACGCTCCAGCACAAACACGGCGGCGTAGGCGGCTTCTCCCGACTTTTTGTGGCGGGCATAGTCGTAGGCGGAAGCCACATACGCTTTGGCTGCGGCGCCGTTATCGCCGGTTTCAAACTGGGCTTCCCCCAGCAGAAAGGCGTTCAGCCCCGCATCGCTGGCTTCCGGATAGGTATCCAGATAGCGCTGGTACCACTTTATGGCCCGCTGGTAGTCTGCGGGCCGCTTGCTTTCCTGGGCCACCGAATGGAAGTGACGGGCCAGCCGGTGGGTGGTTTTGCGAATGCCGTCGCCTGCCGCGCGCCGGGTGGCGGCGGTCTGTTTTTTCCACCAGCGCCCGCCCGGACCGTACTGGTCCACCAGCCGCACCCGCACCGAAACCGCCGCATCCATGTTGCCGTCGTCCATGTGGCGGTCCACCACATACCCCAGAAAAACCGGCGCTTCCGGGGTGTTCGGGTAGCGCCTGATAAACGCCTCGTAGGTGGCGATGGCCCCCTGTGAAAAGCCCATCTGCCCTTCCACCTCGCCCAGTCTGCGATAGATCATGTGCAGGTAGTCGCGCTCTTCGGGGAACAGCCGGGCCAGAGCTTTGGTGCCCCCCAGATCGTGCAGGGTACGGCTTAAAATCGCCACCACCTCCCGCACCCGCTCCCAGTCCGGCTCCGGCATGGTCTGGCTGTCCAGGACCCGTTTATTGCCCCGCAATACCTGTTTTTCGTCCAGAAAGGCCACGGCGGACCTGGCCGCCTTTTGCAGTTCCGGCTCCAGATAGAACGCCCATGTCCGTTTGTAGGTCGCGTAATCCCGGAGCCGCCGGTTGACCGCCCGTGCGGCCAGCACCTTTTCGTACCAGCGGGCGGCTTCCAGATAGCGCACCTGATCGAAGGCCAGCTCTCCCAGCCGGTACCAGGCCTCAATTTCGTGGCGGCCGCCGGGGGTGCCTTGCAGCATGGACTTCAACATGGCTTCCTGCCGGGGCACATCGGCCTGTCCGGCGTAGGCCCGCGCCAGTTGGTAATACACCTCGTGGTTGGCTTTACGCGCGGGGTACTCTTCCAGCAGTTTCAGATAAAGGGGGATGGAACGGTCGTGCCGGGGACGGGGGGTGGGGGTGGAGACGTAATCGGGTATCCCTTGTCGAAAACGGGCCAGTTCCCGCTCGTGGGCCTGCAACTCCACATTCAGGTACAGGTCGGCCAGTTGATGGATCACGTTGGCCACCCGCCGGCTTTTGTAGGAGGTTGCGCGGATGAACTGCTCCAGTTCCGCCAGTGCCGCCATCTTGTCGGCGGTGCTGATCGGCGTCCGGGCGCTCATGACATCGCCCACCACGCGGCTGATCTCGCGCCGGTCCACCCCCGGCGGCCCCTTGGCGCCGCACCCGGCAAGCACCGCCAGCAGCACCAGCCCGGACACCCATTTCATCGCGCGACCGCAGGTCATGCCATGGGACTCCCCCACCCGGCACCGGCACTCCGGTAGTACAGGTTGACGCCCAATATCACCAGGGCCACGGCCCGGATTACCAGTACCCAGAAATGCGGGAGATCGCTCATCGACCCCCTCCAAACGGCTGGACGGATCCACCGGCCCGATCGAACAGCAGGCTCTGGGTCATGCCCAGACTGGCCGTCAGGGAAAGCGATTCCATGCGTTTGCGTTCGGCCTGCAAGGTGCGAATGACCACCTGCCGGGCCGCTTCTTCATACAGGGTGCGAAACACGCCCAGGCGCTCGATCCCGTCTTTTACCCGGCCTGCCGCGCGCTCCTGCCCGGCCCGGGCAAGACGCCGGTTCAGCCCCTCCAGCCGACGGATGGCCAGCACCACCTGCTGGTATTCTTCCAGCACCAGGGAAAACCCCGGCGTTTTAAACAGGATCTGCAGGCCCGTGTCCACTTCCTGCAGACCCTGGCCCCGTCCTTTTTTCCAGACAGATGAAAAAATCAGCCCGGTCAGCCCCTGGTCAAACGGCTGGTCCTCCAGCCCGCCGAGCAGAAAGTCGATCCCCTTCACCCGGCCCCGGAAGCGCTCCAGCGCCTTGCGGTATTCGGTCACCGCCCGGTGGGGCGCATTGAGCCTGCGGTACGAATCGGCCATGGCAAGCAGCCCTTCCAGGGCGTAGGGGCTGGCGGGAAAGTTTCGCTCCAGCACCTTCAACTCGGCCACGGCCTTGACCAGATCCCCACTGTGGATAAACGCCAACGCCCGACCGTACCTGCGACGGTCGGCAAAAATGCCATGCTCGCTGGTTTCGCCGAACATTTCCAGCGACTCTTGCAGCTTCCCCTGCTCGGCATACAGGGTGCCCAGCGCCAGAAATATCCGCTCACGCAGATATGCTTCCAACGGTATGGAGCGGTTGCTCTGCATGCCCGCAATCTTCAAGGCGTTGATCGTCGAAAACGTATCGCCCACTGCACGGTAGGCGACGGCCCGGTTGACCGTCACAAATGGGTCGGTGCCCGAAACCGGCAAGGCCTGAATCAGCCCCTGCCCCAGATCCATTTGCAGATGGGCGCGCACCAGCAGGTCGTTCACTTCGCCAATCAGGGGATGGTCCGCAGGCAGCGACAGGCTGGCGAGCATGGCCACGGTTTCGCCCGGATTGCCCCGATCCAGCACCACTCGGGCCAGCCCCACCTGGGCTCGGACGGCGTCGTTCCCCCGCGCTTTTTTGAGCAGTTTCCGGTACTGTGCGGCGGCCAGATCAGACAGTTCCAGTTGCCGGTACAAATCGCCCAGCAACAGCAGGGAACGGCTGGAGCCGTCCCTGTGCAGGCGTATTCCCGAATTCATGACGGCGGCGGCGGCAAGGTAATCGCCCCGGGCCTGTTCGGCCAGGGCCACGCGCCAGTTGTGCACGGCGGTGACCGGCTGACTGGACTGCACCACCACCGCATCGGCCTGACGCTGTACGATGGTCACCATTCCCGGAGGCGGAACCACCACCTGGGCGCTGGCCTCCCCGCGCTCGGTGCGCCAGCTGATGGAATAAGAATTTCCCGGCTTGCGGGGCACGCTCACTGGCACCCAGCCCCCCGCCGGAAATGCGACTCCCAGCCATTCTCCCAGCCCGGTGCCGCTATCTTGCCCCAACCCCGACACCTGATGCGGCCCCACGCAGCCCGCCCCCTCGCAGGAAAACAGCAAAACAGAAAAGCCGGGCAGCCCGCTCAGGGATGCGTCGGGCGTATCCCGCAGGGTCGCCTCCAGTTCCAGCACCGCCTTCTTGTGATCGGCGTACATGGTCCGCACAGGCTGCATCGGATCGGGCGTGTCCTGCGCATAGGCCGTACCTGCAAGCAGCAGGGCCACCACCCATATGGAAACCCGCCCACGGCGAATCCGGGAGCGACGATGCACTCCGGGCAAAAGGCGTATGTGACGTGCCAGTCCCATTAACCTTCAAGTATCTCACAACGTTGCCGGATTCCCGACATGCCCCCTCCGGAGTGCCCCACAGCGCTCTGGAAAAAATGCGCCAAACCGGCGCTGGTCCGCCGGACCGTACGGCCTTATACTAGGCACGATGAAACCATGTATTTTCCTTACCCGAACCCTGCCGGAAACGGTCATGATGGCGCTTGACGACCGGTTTGAACTGGTCCGCGACAAACCCGACCGGCCCCTTACCGAAGCACAGATTGCCGCCGGGGTGGCAGGCTGCGACGGGCTGATCTCCATGCTGTCCGACACCATTGGCGATACCGTATTTACGGCGGCGGACGGCCTGAAAATTGTGGCCAACTTTGCCGCCGGCACCAACAACATCGACCTTGCCGCCGCAAAAAAAGCGGGCATCGTGGTGACCAACACGCCGGGAGTGCTGGCCGAGGCCACCGCCGACCTGGCCTTTACCCTGCTGCTTGCCGTGGCCCGCCGCATCGTGGAGGGAGACACCCTGGTGCGCTCCGGCCGCTGGGACGGCTGGGGACCCACCCAGTTGCTGGGGTCGGAAGTGCAGGCCAAACGGCTGGGCATCATCGGCATGGGCCGCATCGGCATGGCCGTGGCCCGCCGCGCACAGGGGTTCGGCATGGACGTGGTCTATCACAACCGCAACCGGGCGACGGTGGAAACCGAACACGCCGTAGCGGCTGAATACCTGTCGCTGGACGAGCTGCTGGCCACGTCCGATTACGTCAGCCTGCACTGCCCGCTCACGCCGGAAACCCGGGCGCTGCTGGATACAAAGGCGTTTGACCGCATCAAACACGGGGCCATTCTGATCAACACCGCCCGCGGCGAAGTGGTGGACGAGGACGCCATGCTCGCCGCGCTGGAAGATGGCCGGCTTACCGGCGCAGGGCTCGATGTGTTTGTGGGTGAACCGCGGGTGAATCCACGCCTGCTGGAGATGAAAAACGTGGTCATGGCCCCCCACGTGGGCAGCGGCACCTATGACACCCGCACCCACATGGGGCAACTGGTGGTGGACAACCTGTGCGCGTTTTTCGACGGCAAAACACCGCCCAATCAGGTGGGCTGAACCATGTCCGAATCCCAGATGCAACCGGGCGCATTTGACCTGGGCGGCTACATGTCGGCCCTGGTGGTGGGCGCGCTGGAGACGCCATCGGGCGCGGCGCCGGTGGGCTGGCTGGCGGCGTTTCTGGCGGGTAAAAACGACGCGGTTTCCCTGGCGGACGTGGCCCGGCATCACGCGGCCCTTGCCGACGGCATCTGGAAAGCCGGGGAAGACCCCAGAGCCCTGCTGGACGCCCTGCCGATCTTCGGCATCATGCGGCCCGACGGCGAATACCTGACCGAACCGCGGGAGCTTGCCGGGCAAAACTGGCGCTCGGCACAGGATCATATGGCCCTGTTTTCGGGCATGGCGGCCCACCTGCCGTACCTGACAGCACGCTGCGACACCTATCTGCGCCTGCTTACCACTTGGCAAGCCGCGCCCGCGCCGCCCGAAGCGGGCTACCCACGCGTCTGCTATCAGTATGCGGCCCTGTTTAATGAACGGCTGTATACCGAGTGCTACAAGCTGCTGGAATTGCGCTGGATGGTGGAGGAAGGGCGCGCGCGATCCCTGCTGAAAGGCATGATGCAACTGGCCGTGGGGTTGCAACAGATCGAAAATGGGCGCTACGCGGTGCCGCAACTGGAAGAGGCCTATTTCAACATGCGCGAAAACCTGGAGGCGTTCCCCACCGACACCCTGCGCCGGTTTCTGAAGCGGCTGAAGCGCACCATCGGCCTGCTCAAGAGTTACGGCCCATCCCGCTTTCAAACGTTTGATATGGAACTGTTCCCGCGCCTGTGGATGGACTCTCCCTGGCGGCTGCTGTTCATGCGTTCGCGCAGACGCTAGCAGAACGGAGATAGCGGCCTTCTACCGTCCCGTGGCAAGCGGATAAATAGCAGGACCGGGCAAGCGTTAGCAGGTCAGGTGCAGGGCCGCCACCACCCGGGGGACCTCCCGGCACAGGCGGTTGAAGTCATCCACCGCCTCGCCGGTGGGGGCCACGTGGGTCTCCACCCCCTTGTCCATCAAGGATTTGAGAATCTCTTTCGGCACGCTCATGTGCCCGTGAAACCCGGTGCCGATCACCAGCACCCGGGGCGGGTCGTTCAGGACATCGGACAGATCCCCCGCCTCAAGGCAATGGCCCTCGTGCCGCCACCAGTGGTCATCCACCCCTTCCGGATAGATAATCACATCCGAAGTGTACTCATGGCCGTCGATGCGAATACGGCCAAACTGATAATCCTGAATGCTCATGCTGCCTCCGCGCCTTACGAATCGGTGCGAGCCCCCCACAGGTCAACGTATAGCACGCAAAAACCCGGTTGTCCCGCGTATCTTCAGACAATTTTTTGGGACGATTTTTCCGAAGGCAGGACAGGTGTCAGGAAATATGCCTGTGAAGCGGCGGTTGAATCTTGTCGATGATCCGCTCAATGGCGCTCCGCACCTCATCCGGCACCGGCTCCTGAAACTGGATGGCCAGCCCCTGCTCGGTGTAGCGGACCACCCACCCCCGCACCACCACATGTTGCGACTCCCCTTCCACAATCAGCCGGAACAGACATTCCGACTCGTCCGGAAAACGCTCCGAACTCCAGCAAAACATGCCGTGCAGGTTCAGGTTTTTTACCTTTCCCATCACCTCCATGCCGCCAGAGGTCAGGGAAATGCCCACTGCCAGCATATTGCGGACATCAATCCGCCGTTCCCGGGTGAGCGGGTTGGTGGAGCGTTTTTCGGGACGTCTGGACATGGCTCTTTACGTATCGGTAGCAAAGGGGTGATTTTTAAGCATTTTTGCTCGCCTCAGGTGCGGGGCAAAGCAGAAAACAGGGGGGAGATGGGGCCTAGACCGCTTCCGGGGTCAAAAAACGCTGGTAGGTGCGCTGGATAATCTGCGCGGTCTGTGCATCCACGTCTACAAACTCCACCCCCAGCCCGTTTTCATTGGCGTGGGCCACCCGGGCGTGCACGTGGATTTCCACCGCCGTCTCCCCTTCCCGAATGCGGGCATTCAGTTTGAGTTGGGTAAAACAGGGCAATTTCCGGGTGCATTCGACAAACATCCCACCCAGGCTCATGTTGGTTACCCACCCCATGATCCGCTCCCCCGCCACATCCAGAGTGACAGGCATCCGGATGGGTACGCGTACGCTGGCGCGGGAGTCCCCTCCGTTGGTGGCAGGCATATCATCCATGCCCTATTTATCGGTACGTAGAACCACCAATGTTAACTTTTTAGGCAATTAAATGTTTACCCGGTCTATTTTTATCCATCATGGGCGTCGGCGGGCAGCGGTTCTTCTTCGTGCAGCCAGGTTTTGCCCTTGTACCAGCGGGCCACGGCGATGAAGGCGAAGGCGGTCAGCAGCATCAGGGTGGTAAAAAAGACGTAGTAGTCGGCCCCGGCAAGCCTTGCCGTGCCGTCGTCGCCTGCAATAAAAAAATTCACCGCGCCGGTAAACAGGTTGCCCACGGCGATGGACAGCATGAAAAACGCCATCACAAAGCTCTTCATGGACCGGGGCGCCTGGGTGTACGAAAACTCCAGGGCGGTGATGGAAACCATCACCTCGGCCGCGGTCATGACCACATAGGCCGCCAGTTGCCAGCCGATGTGGGGGGTGCCACCTGAGTCGATACTCATTTGCGCCACGGTGGGGATGGCAAACGCCAAGGCGGCCACAAACAGGCCGATGGATATTTTGCGCAGCGGCGTCAGGGGAAAATATCGGTCGATGGCCGGGTACAGCCAGAATGAAAAAACCGGAATAAGAATCATGACCAGGAGCGGGTTGGCCGCCTGAATCTGCGCGGGCAACAGCTCCACGCCAAAGATGACCCGGTCCATGTGCATGGCCTGCAACACCCAGGCGGAGCCGGTTTGATCGAACAAGGCCCAGAACATGGCAATAAACAGATAGACCACTGCCAGCCGCCCGACGGTTTTCAGCCCCTCGCCGGACAGGGCCTCGCGCACAAACTGCGCGCCCCCCGGCGGGATATGTACGAACCGTCTGCGCCCGGCCCAAAAACAGACGGTGGCCATGACCATCAACACCCCCGGCACGGCAAACGCCACCCCCGGCCCGTTGTGCTCCAGCAGCCACGGAATGGCCAGGGTGGAGACAAACGCCCCCAGATTGATGGCAAAGTAAAACCAGCCGAACACGCGGGAGAGCAAGTGCCGGTTACTGTGCCCGAACTGATCGCCCAGGTGGGCCGAAACGCACGGCTTGATGCCGCCGGAGCCAATGGCAATCAGTCCCAGACCCAGCGCCAGCCCCAGCCGGGTGGGATCCAGCGACAGGGCAAAATGGCCCAGACAATAAACCAGCGACAGGGCGATGATGGTGCGGTATTTCCCCAGCAGGCCGTCGGACAGCAGCGCCCCGAACAGGGGCATGAAATAGACGGCAGAGACAAACAGGTGGAACCAGCCTTTGGCCTCGGCTTCCCCCATGACGGCAAGCTGTCCATCCACCCCCACCAGGTACTGGGTCATAAAGACCACTAAAATGGCGCGCATGCCGTAGAAGGAAAACCGCTCCGCCGCCTCGTTGCCGACGATGTACGGAATGCCCCCCGGCATGTTGGGGGAAGAGACGGGTGCGGTGCGGTAGGTACTCACGGGGGCATGAGTGTAGCAGGGAGGGGGACCGGTTCAGAACGGGAAAGCGGCGGCAACTGCCGGTTCCTCGACTCATCCCTTAATGGACAACCGGAATGCGGCGTGGCACCCGACACAGGTGGATAGCTGCCCGTATACCCGCTCCAGAAGCTGCGCCTTCGACTCGCCACGCCCAGCGGCATCGGCAATGTCATCAAACCCCTTGTGGACCGACATACCGGTTTTTTTGAATCCAGCAGGCAGGTTCAGCATCAACTCCGGGGGGGCGGCGCGTGGGGCGGCGGCGCCACTGGCACGGGCGGCCTTTTCAATGCGCGCGTAGTCCCCCTGGGAGATGCCGCCGATCACCCCCTGGACCGACTCCAGGAGCTGACGCATTTCCATCAACACGAACTCCCGTTCCGGCTCGCTCAGAATCACGGCGGTGCGGCCATCCGCCTGGGGCTCCGTGGTCCCGCTGGTGAACTTGACCGCCACGGCGATGACCGTCAGCGCCCACAGGCTGATTGCGATAATGGACATGGTTCCGATTTTCATTTGCTGTACTGACGCTCCAGTTTGGAGTAATGAGAAAAACGGTTTTTGGACCCGCAGACACCCGGAAAAGGGGCCGCCCCTGGCAAAAAGCCCCACCCAGGCAGACCTGAGCGGGGCCGCTCCAAATCCGGGGAGGTGGGGGGTTAACGCCCCACCATGCCGCGACCCTGGCCCATGCCCTTGCCATCACGCGGCCCCTCACCCATGCCCTTGTGCATGCGCATCTCGGGTGGGGTATCCGGCAGGGTGACGCCAGCCTCTTTGGCTCGGATCAACATCTGCTGGTGGTGGCCCAGACGGATTTGCTCACGCTCCTTCATCGTTTTGGCATTCCACATCTTCTCCCGAAACTGGAGAACCTCCTGTTCGGTCATGAGCTGCCGGCCAAACACCTCGTCATTGACCGAGCCCTGGCCCCAGGCGGTCGGGACTAAATTCCCCGGCGCACCAAATAGCAGCACGGCCGCCATCACCAGAACGGTGATATGCATTCTTCCTGTTTTCATTTTCCACCTCCTTGCCAAGGATCCGTAGCGGTAAGCGGACCTGATTCGGGGCACCCCGGACGGGGTTCCGATCCATCACTTCCGTTCCGACCCTTGAGCTACTGAATTTCAAACCGCGACGCCCGCCGCATTTTCCCGGCAGTTCGGCGGGCGTGGCTGCGTTTCAGTGCGCCCCGGAGCCCCGGTGTGCACATGTGTGAATTCCGAGCACCCGATAGAGCGGGCACCAACCCATCAGGGCGGTTCCCAGGGGAATGATTCCAACCCACCCCCACGGGGTCGCACCCATCAGGGCCAGGCCAATCAGCCCGATCCCGACCACAATACGGATTGTCCGGTCCAGCGAACCAATGTTTTTTTCCATGACGACACCTCCTGTTTTGCTTTCATTAACATCTGCTCTTAAGCAAAGGATGCCGCAGCTTGCAGGCGGTGTCTGTGACGAAGTTACACTTCGGGGTCTTGTATCCGGGCGAGGGCGGGGGCGTCCAGAATCTGAATGCCGCCGCGGGACAGATGGATCCAGCCGTGCCGCTCGAAATTCTTTAACAGGCGGCTGACCACCTCGCGGGTTTTTCCCAGTTCCGTCGCCAGGCCCGCGTGGGTGGCTTCAATGGTGCCCCCTTCCTCCGAGCTGTCCAGGAGCAGGCGCGCCAGGCGGATGCTGGTACGGTCGAAGGCGATTTCCTGCACCAGACGCATCAGGCGCGTCATGCGCCCGCCGATCTCGCCGAACACAAAGCGCCGAAAGCCCTCGGACTCCCGCAACAGGCGGTGAAAAGCGGGCGCGGGCATGAGCACCGCCTGGACATTCCGTTCGGCCACCCCTTCAGCCGGATACCCGGTTTCCCCCATCAGGCAACTGGTGGTCAGGATGCAGGTCTGCCCCGGACCCACGTGGTACAGGACGATCTCCCGCCCCTCGGGACTCAAGCTCGCAACCCGCACGGAGCCACCCAGGACAAACAGATAGTTCCGGCACGGTTCTCCCGCGCGAAAGACAATCGCCCCTTCGGGAAGTTTGGCCTCACGAACCTGGGATAAGGCATCGGTCCATGCGGGTTCCTGAAGTGCTTCAAGCCCCGGAAAACGGGAGAGCCAGTCGGGATGTTGGGGTGCTGGGATCATCACATGTCCTGAATATGGGTTGTGAAATGCCCCGCCCTCTGACAGGTCAGGGGCGATTCAAGCGGCAGCCTGCTTCAGTGGCTCCAAGGCTAATGGGGTTGGCTCCCGGTTTCAAGCCGGAAAAAAGGGGAATAAGCATTGTGTTCCCGGAATTGTGGGCGATGATGGTGCGGTATTTCCCCAGCAGGCCGGTTCAGAACGGGAACAGCCGTGGCACCAGCGACAGGGTGAGCACCATGGCCAGCAGTTGCAACGGCACACCCAGCTTGAGGAAGTCGCGGAAGCGGTAGCCGCCCGGCGCCAGCACCAGGGTATTTACCGGCGAGGCCATCGGGGTGGCAAACGACGTGGAGGCGGCCAGCGCCACGGTCATCATGAACGGTTCCGGGGACAGCCCCATGCCGTGCGCCGCAGCCAGGGCAATGGGGGCCACCAGCACGGTGGTGGCGGTGTTCGAGATAAACTGGCTGAACACGCTGGTGAGCAAAAACAGCCCGGCGCACAGGGCCATCGGGCCGTACCCGCCCAGCCCGCGGGTGAGGGCATCCACAATCAGGCTCACGCCGCCGGTCTGCTCCAGCGCCAGCGCCAGCGGCAGCATGCCTGCAATCAGCACCAGGCTGCTCCAGTTCATGGAGCGGTAGGCCTCATCCATGCGTACGCAGCCGGTGAGCACCATGGCCAGCGCGGCGATCAGCACGGCGGTCAGGGCGGGCAGTGTGCCGGTGGTCATCAAGGCCAGCATGCCCGCCACCACCATCAGGGCCACGGGCGCACGGTGGGCGTGGGACGGTACCTCTTCCATCTCCGCCGGGGTTTCGATCACGATCAGTTCCCGATGCTGGGCCTGGAGCCGCTCCAGCGCATCCCATGCCCCCGCCACCAGTACCGTATCGCCAAACGCCAGCCGGGTTTCGCCAAACACGGCATCGATCGGCTTACCGTCCCGGCATACGCCGATGGCGCTCAGGCCGAACTGCTGGCGAAATCCGCCCTGCTGAATGGTCTTGCCGATGAGAGAAGAGTGAGGGGGGATCAGGATTTCGGCCACCCCGAACTCCTGCCGCATCCGGCGCACTTCCCCGGGGGGGAATTCCATATGAGTCAGGCACCCCTCCGTGCACAGCCGTTGAATTGCCGCCGCGTCCCCCACCACAAACAGCTCGTCGTGTGCCGACAACACGGTGTCGCTCAACACTGGCAACACGTTCGCCACCAACCTGCCCTGGCGCCGAAGGCCCACCACGGTCACGGCGTGGTGGGTACGCAGCCCCGCCTCGATGACGGTTTTTCCCACCAGGGAGGAGCCGTCGCCAATCAACACCCGTTGCAGGGGGCGTTCGATCCCGTAACGGGCGGCAAGCTCCCGAAACGGCGGGTGTTCGGATCCCGCTCCCGTGCCGGTATCACCGGGCAAAAGGAGGCGTCCGGCGAACACCAGATAGAGCATGCCAAAGATCAGTATCACCAGGCCGATGGGGGTGAAGTCGAAGAATCCGAACGGGGCAAATCCGGCCTCTTCCATGCGCGTGCTGACCACCAGATTGGGCGGGGTGCCGATGAGGGTCAGCATGCCGCCGATGAGCGAGGCAAAGGCCAGCGGCATCAACAGACGAGCAGGCGAAAACCCCGCCTTGCGCGACAGGCTCAGCACCACGGGAATAAAGATCGCCACCGCCCCGGTGGAACTCATAAACGCCGACAGGCCCGCCACGGCGGGTAGCAAAAACATCATCAGCTTCAGTTCACTGCCGCCCCCCATGCGCAGCAGCCAGTTGCCCACCGCCGCCGCCACACCGGTGCGGAACAGCCCCTCTCCCACCACAAACAGCCCGGCGATGAGCAGCACCACCGGCTGACCAAACCCGGAGATGGCCTGGGCCGGGGTGAGCACCCCGGACAGGGCCAGGGCCACCATCACCATGAGCGCCACCACGTCCAGCCGCACCCGGTCGCTGAGAAACAGCGCCACAGTGACGGCCAGCAGCGCAAAGACGAACAATGTGTCCGGGGTCATGAAGTCTTCCGAAAGTCGTGGGCGAAAGGGGTGAAGAGGCCGACGCGGTGGTTATACCGCATCTGTCACGCTGCCACCAACCACGGATATTTTGTGGCGGACGCGGCAGGGCGCGGGTGCCCGTTTTTCGTTTGCGCAAAAGACCATAAATTGGGCATGACATTGGTAGTGACTGACATGTGTTTACTTAACTTTCAGCCAGTTATATCGGGGAAGGAATGACGCTTGTGAATGGTTTAGGGTTTGCAGTGGAATCCCTGAACCTGGCATTGCCCGGCGGGGCCGGATGCTGATTTAAGAGATTTTGGGGAAAGGTCCAAGTATGAAGCACGTGTTATTCCATTCCCGGTGGGCTTGTGCCCCCGTTCTGGTACTGGTGTTTATGGGTGCCGTGTTGGGCATCGTGGCGGGTGGTTCGGAGTGGGCGGCGGGGGCGGATTTGTGTATTCCAGAAGATAGAGCTTGTACGTCAGGTCCCGGCCCCGTAGTTCCGATGCCGGGAGGGGGCGACACCCAAGCCGTGGCTATGGGTGATGTGGACGGCGATGGCGACCTGGATATGGTGGCGGGAAACGAGAGACAACCCAACCGAGTATACCTGAACGACGGCACGGGCACCTTTACCGATAATGGTCAGAGACCGGGGAATTCCACCGGGTTTATGGCTCTGGGCGACGTGGACGGTGACGGCAACCTGGATCTGGTGGCGGAAGACCACCGTGATATCCGAATATACCTGAACAACGGAAGGGGTGCATTCACCGATAGCGGGCAGGCGCTGAGAAAAAAGATCTCCGCATCGTCCATTGCTATGGGCGACATAGATGGCGACGGTGATCTGGATCTGGTGGCGGGGTACGAGGAATATGACGGTAGTCCCAATCATGTGTACCTAAACGACGGCAAAGGGGCCTTCACCGACAGCGGTCAGGAACTGGGAAACGCCTACACCCAGTCTGTCGCCCTGGGTGACGTGGATGGGGACGGCGACTTGGATCTGGTAGTGGGAAACACTGATAACGATTACCGTAGGTTTAACCGGGTATACCTGAATAACGGCAACGGCATCTTCACCGACACGGGCCAGAAGTTGGGAAATTTTGACACCAATTCCATTGCCCTGGGCGACGTGGATAGCGATGGTGATCTGGATCTGGTGACGGGAAACGGAAGGTGGCCCAACCGGGTATACCTGAACGACGGCAAGGGTCGTTTTACCGATAGCGGTCAGGAACTGGGAGACGGTTCCACCTCTTCCATTGCCCTGGGCGATGTGGATGGTGACGGCGATCTGGATATGGTGGTAGGGAAGGGAGAATCCTACGGTCTTGATGCTCAGAATAATTATGTGTACCTGAATGATGGCAAGGGAGCCTTCACCACCACCACCCCCTACTGGAAGCCGTACAGTGTCGGCTATGTCATCCCCGACTTTGGCTCCGACGCTGTCGCCCTGGGTGATGTGGATGGTGACGGCGACCTGGACCTGATCAAAGGAAACAACGGTCAGCCCAATCAAGTGTATCGGAACAACGGCACGGGTCTTTTTTCCGATAGTGGTCAGGTGCTGGGCATAAAATTCGACATCAGGGCCATGGAACTGGGTGATGTGGATGGCGACGGCGACCTGGATCTGGTGGTAGGAAACTGGGGAGGAGAGCCCGACCTGGTGTACCTGAACAACGGCAACGGCGTGTTTACCGATACTGGTCAGGCGCTGGGAGGGTTCAGTACCACCGCGATGTCCCTGCAAGACCTGGACAATGATGGCGATCCGGACCTGATGACGTGGAATGGTGATACACCCAGCCATGTGTACCGGAATAACGGCAAGGGCGTCTTTACCCACACCGGACAGGGCGACTGGAGGGAGACCGGCTCAGGTAGCTTTATCTTCACCGGCCGCGGACATGGCATTGACTATGGCTTGCTCGACTACCACGTCCAGTTCGTTGTTCTGACCGACGTGAATGGGGATGACGCCCCGGATATGATGGCGGTAGGGAGGGATGAAAACCGAATATACCTGAACGACGGCAAGGGCGCTTTCAAAAACAGCGGCCAGGGGTGGGGAGGCGGTGGCATCGATTCCATAGCCCTGGGCGACCTGGACGGTGACGGCGACTCGGACCTGGTGGCGGGGTACGGAAATTTCACCCGTGTGTACCTGAACGACGGCAAAGGGACATTTACCGACAGCGTCCATAGCTCGGGAGATGCCAACACCGATACAAAATTCATCACCACCAAATACGTCGCCCTGAACGACCTGGATGGCGATGGTGATCTGGATCTGGTGGCGGGGGGCGATTTTCAGCCCGTCAGGATGTACCTGAACAACGGCAGGGGCGTTTTCAGCAAACAAGATCAGGAGTTGGGCTCCCCCACAACTTGGTGGTTTTTCCTGAATGACCTGGATGGCGATGGCGATATGGATGTGGAGACGGGCCGATCTGGTGGCCGCACGATGCATGTGAATAACGGCAGGGGCGTGTTTACCAATACCGGCCTGCAGCAGGGATCCGGCCGCAGGTCTTTCCACCAGGGCACAAGCACAGTCATGGGCGACGTGGATGGCGACGGCGATCTGGACAAGGTGGTGGGAAACAGTGTCCGGCCCGACCGGGTGTTCCTGAACGACGGCGCAGGTGTTTTTACCGATATCAATCAGGAACCGGAAAGCCCTCGCGATAGCAATCCAACGTTAAAGAATGCCCGCACCCGGTCCATCACCCTGGGCGACGTGGACGGCGACGGCGATCTGGATGTAATAACGGGGAACTATGGTGCGGCCAACCGGGTGTATTTGAACGACGGAACGGGCAGCTTTACCACCACTGCCAGCGGCCAGGCGCAGGGCAATACCCGCACCGAGTTTATTGCCTTAAGCGATGTGGATGGCGATGGCGATCCGGATATGGTGATGGTGAACCATCCCTCTCAGCCTCATCGAATATATCTGAACGACGGTGCGGGTGCCTTCACCGACAGCGTCACCGGACAAGCGTTTGAAAAGGGACCTCCTGATTTTGTTCCCTCACTCAAAGGCAGGTTTCGCCCCGGCATGGGCAGAGGAAGAAAGGTTGCCTTTACCTCTGGCAGCATGGCATGGATGCCCCCCCTTCCCCGTATCGTGTCTGTCACCCCGGGCGATGTGAACGGCGATGGCGCTCCGGACCTGGTAACGGCAGATCGGAGTGGGGCAAGCCGGGTGTACCTGAATGACGGCGCGGGTGTATTTACCTCCACCGGTCAGGTGCCGGAAATATCCTCCGCCCGTTCCGTTGCCCTGGGAGATGTGGATGGCGACGGCGATCTGGACCTGGTAATGGGGGCCGGACGTGGTTACCCTGGACTGGTATACCGGAATGACGGCGCGGGCACCTTTACCGACACCGGCCAGATGTTGACAGGACCCGGTGGTATCCGATCCGTTGCCCTGAGCGATGTGGACGGCGATGGCGACCTGGACCTGATTATGGGAAACGATGGTGCCAACCGGGTGCACCGGAACGACGGAACGGGCATTTTTACCGACACTGGCCAGACGCTGGGAAACTTTTCCACCCAGTCCATCGCGATGGGCGACGTGGACGGCGATGGCGATCCCGATATGGTGGCCGGAAACTACCGTGAGCCCAACCGGGTGTACCTGAATGACGGCAAGGGAGCCTTTACCGACACCGGTCAGGCACTGGGGCTTGACTCCACCCGATCCATCGCCCTGGGCGATATAGACGGCGACGGCGATCCGGACATGGTGACGGGCAACAGTGATGGGGAGCCCAATCGAGTGTACCGGAACGACGGCACGGGTACTTTTATCGAACTTGATACCGCCTTCAGCATCGTCGCTGGTCCCGCCCCCGGACAGGCAGTGCAGGAAGGTCCACCACCACGCCCGTTGTCCTGGACGGAAAGGACGGTAGGGACAATCCGGAACTGGTGGCGGAAAGAGTAGCCCCTCCACCATGCGTCCGAACGGTTCCCGATGTGTAAACCCTGGGGAGCCTCGATGGCCTCGATGGCCTCGATGGCCTCGAACCAACAGAACGGCCACCCGACAGAACAAAAGGCGACCGGAGGGGCAATGCGGGCGCGGGGGTCGCCCCCCGGCAGCGATTAATCACTCGGCGGATTACCGGTTCCGCCTTGGGTGCCATCAGGTCAAACTGTATCCCCATGCCGCCCGTGCGGGCGTGGGCCACCCAGCCGGTGACGAACACATCCCGCCCCTCCCCGTCCCCCATGTTCAGGCGAAACAGGCAGGCGGTTTCCGGCGGCGGTGGAAAGGCACAAACCAGGTGCATGCCACCTGCGCTCAGGTTGTCCACCCAGCCGGTAAACGCCCTTTTACCGCCCCAGGCAAGCCCCGTTGCGGCCAGCCATACGGGAGCGCGAAAGTACGCCCGTTTGCCTTGCGTTGTGCGCGTGGTGACCGGTATTTCGGGTCGTGACAGCATCGGCACCCCCTTGCATCGGTACATAAGCGGTTCACGTCGTCCTCACTTTTCCCGTCGGTCCGGCAAGTGGGCAGGCACATGATGAAAGGCGCAGGCAGTAGCTGATTTTTGTCATACGGAACGGCGGGCTCGGAAGGCGAAGCCGTGAAGATGGGCACCGCACGTCAACCGCGCAGTGGACGCCTTCTACCCGTCAGCCTCCGGGGATCTGCTCGTTCGGAAGGCGAAGCCGTGAAGATGGGCACCGCAC
>CBDUXI010000043.1:0-21742 GCA_965371175.1 uncultured bacterium | reverse complement strand
GAATGACGATTCAGGAGCGGGAATGACGATTCAGGAGCGGGAATGACGATTCAGGAGCGGGAATGACGATTCAGGGGGGAGGGGTGGTGGTTTAAAGCCGGGCTTGCCGGGACGGGGGGGATGCGGGCATGATCCGGGCGGATTCGCATGATCATCCTCACTGTCATATTGCTGGTTTTTCTTGCCGTCAAAGGGGGCTCGTACCTGCTGCGCTGGTACGAGCTGACCCGTGCCGACGATTTTTCCCGTGGCACGTATGTAGAGCGGCGCACCCGGCTGCTGCTTGCCATCCCGGCATTTGTCTTTGAGTACCTGGCGTCTTTGGTCGTTTATGTCATCTGGTGCGTGGAGATGCCGTACCGGGCAGGGCTGCGGCTGTTTCCGGCGCGGCTGATTCCGGCCCGCCCGCCCTTGCCCCCACCCGGGTCTGCGGCGGACGAAAATCATGCGGGTAATCCCATCATCCTGATCCACGGTTTTGCCATGACCCCGTGGTGCATGAGTCTGTACGGGTTGTGGCTGCGCCGGGGCGGCGGGTCCGGGGGCGGGCGGGCCGGAATGAATCGGCCCGTGTATCTGCTCGATTACCACCCGATGCTGGCGTCCATCGACCGGTTCGTGCCGCAACTGGCTGAATTGGTGGAGTCCGTGTGCGGTGACAAGGATATACAGGTGGATCTGGTGGCCCACAGCATGGGCGGGCTGATCGCCGCCAGATATATGGCGGAAAATCCGGGACGGGTGGATCGGCTGGTGGCGGTGGGCACGCCGTTTTTCGGCACCCGCATGTGGGCCATGTCTACGGGCGCGTCGCTGCCGCAAATGCGCCCCGGCGGCGCGTTTTTAAATGGGCTGCACAAACGTCCGGTTTTTTTCGGCGAAACCGCCGTCACGTCGATCTATTCAACTTTCGACGAAATCATCCTGCCGTACACCAGTTCACATTTGCCGGAAGAAGGGGTGGAAAATATCGAACTGAACGGCCTGGGCCATGCCGCCCTGCTGTTCAGCCCGCAGGTGATGCGGAAGGTGGTGGCGGCG
This sequence comes from uncultured bacterium, assembly GCA_965371175.1. GTDB lineage: Bacteria > Nitrospirota > JACRHL01 > JACRHL01 > JACRHL01 > CBDUXI01. The sequence continues at coordinate 20,701 of CBDUXI010000043.1, read as the reverse complement.
CTTGCCCGATAAAAAAAGGCGTCACCTTTTCAGGTGACGCCTTTCGACCCCTCCCCCCTTCCGGCGGTGAAGGGAAGAGAGGATGTTTCGACTGTGTGCGCTAAACGATAGCGGCTTTTTTTATCCCTGACGTCTGCGCAGGATGGCTGCGCCCATCAGGCCCGCGCCCATCAGCAGCAGGGTGCCCGGCTCCGGCACGTTGGTGCCCACGCCGGAGGTGGTTTTGGGCGAGTGCCGCTCCTGACCGTTGTCGAAGAGGCCGTCATCATCAAGGTCCAGATAGGTGAAGAAGTGGTGCAGGTTATCCAGTTCACCGTCGAACGTGAGGGTTCCCTCCAGCACATAGGTTTTGCTGCCACCACCGAACGCCCCTTCCGTAAACAGGGTCCAGCCCGAATCGCCACCGGTATCGCCCACGTTCCCATCCAGGTAGTCCAGGTAGTAGCCGTTGATGTTGGGGGTAGTGAGCAGGTTGTTGATGTTGTAGGTGCCGTCGCCCGTCGTGAACGCAACATTCGTCAGGTCGTCCTGATCGGTCAGCAGGTGCAGGTCGGAATTCCACAGTTCGTCACCGCCCCCATTGTTGTCGGTAATCCACAGATAGACGGTATCGCCGGACTCCATCGCAAACCCGTGCGGATCGCCGTCTTCGCCGTAGCTGTTGTCGCAACTGGTGGCGAACTCCATGAGGTAGCTGTCGCACGGTCCGTAGTAGATACCGTCGCTGGCCACGCCCAGGGTGGGTATCGCCCAGGCGGTGGAACTGAACACCAGCGCTGCGGCCGCCGCCAGAAGGGTTGATTTGATCAGTTTGCTATCCATCACGCAGTCTCCATCCACTAAAAAATTTGGCGCACGCGCCAGTTACCCGATGGGTTTGCAATGGGGGTGCCAAACTGCATGTAAGTGCCTAACGGGTGGGCAGGATGTGTGTATCTATTTGTTATTTGTAGAAAATAATCCGGATTTTGAGGGGGCGAAAACTGTTCCGGCGGGGCCTCTACCCCTGAAAAATCAAAAAAACCGTAAAATTTTCTGACAGTATGGATGGGGGCAACCTGCTTATAATTTAAATTATTCCAGTAATAACCGTATGTTACGGCCATTATTTGCCGTGTCGGAGTTTTTGACAGCGGCAAGAGGTGTCCGTTCGGGTGTGCGGAATTTTTATGTAAAAACAATCGGTTATGTCAGTGTGACGGGTGTCACTAAATTTTACAATGGTCCCATTCAGCCGTCTTCAATCCCCAGTTTCTGGATCAGTGCGTGCAGGGTGGGGCGGGAGACGCCCAGCGCCTTTGCGGCACGGGTGATGTTGCCGTTGTGGATGGACAGGGCCAGTTCCACGTGGGCGCGCTCTGCCTCGGCGCGGACCTCCTTGAGCGAACGAAAGTGCAGGTCGGCTTCGGCCACCCCCATGCCGGACAGGGTGAGCCGCCCGTCGTCGGCCACCACCGCGCCGCTGCGAATGCGATTTTCCAGTTCCCGCACGTTGCCCGGCCAGTCGCCTTCGCACAGCAGCCCCACCACGCCGTCGGCAAAGTGCAGTCTGCCGTGGCCGGACTGGGACTCCACCTGACGCAAAAAGTGTTCGGCCAGAATCGGGATGTCGTCGCGCCGGTCCCGCAACGGAGGAGTGGGTACCTGCACCACGTTTAACCGGTAGAACAGGTCTTGCCGAAAGGTGCCTTTCGCCACGGCCTCTTCCAGATCGCGGTTGGTTGCGGCCAGCACCCGCACATCGACGGAAAACTCTCCCTTGCCACCCAGACGGCTGATGACGCCGGACTGCAAGAAACGCAACAGCTTGGGCTGCATGGCAAGCGGCAATTCACCCACCTCGTCCAGCAGCAGGGTGCCGCCTTTGGCTTGCTCCACCAGGCCCACCCGGCGCGCTTTGGCGTCGGTGAAGGCACCGGCTTCGTGGCCGAACAGCTCCCCTTCCAGCAAGGTTTCGGGGATGCCGCCGCAGTTGACCACCACAAACGGCTTTTTGGCCCGCAGGCTCTCCTGATGGATGGCCCGCGCCACCAGCTCCTTGCCGGTGCCGGACTCACCGGTAATGAGGACCGGTTCATCCGTGGGCGCCACCTGGCGCACCAGCTTGTATACCTGACTCATGGCTGCCGACTGGCCGATCAGGCGGCCCAGCTGTTCCCCTGCGGGCACCTCCAGATTCCGCAGGTCGTCCTCCAGCTGGTGGATGTGGGCGGCCCGGCGGATGGAGACGGCAAGCTCTTCCAGATCCACCGGCTTGCTGTAAAAGTCGGTGGCACCGTGCTCGATGGCCTTGAGGGCGTTTTTTTTGTCCGGGTTGCCGGTGATGACAATCACCTGGGTGGCGGGCTTTTGTTTGAGCACTTCGCGCAGCAGGCGTAAGCCTTCGGAGGCCCCTCTGGGATCGGGCGGCAGGCCCAGGTCGAGGGCGACCACGGCGGGGTCGAATTCGTCCAGGCGGGCAAGCAGCGTGTCGGCATCCCAGGCGAACGCCAGTTCATAACCAGCGGCAAACGCCCACTTCATCTGACTGCGGATGGCCTCATCGTCATCGACGATTAACAGGCGCGGTTTTGCGGGCGCATCCCGCACCGCGGGGGTTTTTTTCGTGTCTGTCATGGGCCGTCTTTTGGCAGAATGTCTGCGGGCAGGGAGACGGTAAAGCAGCTGCCGCTCCCTGTCTGGCTGGTCACGTGGATGCTCCCGCCCAGTTGCTCGATAAAGCGGCGGGACTGGAACAGACCGATCCCCATACCTTCTCCCTTGGTGCTGGAAAACGGTTTGAACAGATCGTTTTCCAGAAATACTTCGTCCATGCCGTTACCGTTATCGGTCACTTCCATCCGGACCTTATCTGCCTCGATCCGGCCCGCCAGAGAAATGGTGGACGCACCGGCTTCAGCCGCATTGAGTACCAGATTGGTGAAGACGCTGTCGAGCATTTTGGCGTTGGCCCGGCACGGCAGGGCACCGTTGGTGTCGACGCGGATGGTGGCGGATACCGTGGGGCGCCAGCGTTCGGCCCAGGTGGTGATCAGCGGTGCCAGGTCAATCGACGCGGTTTCGGGCCGGGCGTGCTGGCGGAAGTCGCGCAGGCGCTCCGTCAGGGCGCGCATCTGCTCCACGGCGCAGGTAATACTGCGCTCGGCATCGTCCCAGAATTCTGCGTTGCCCTTGTTTTTCGGGATGTTCTGGGCCAGCAGCCCCAGCGAGTTGGTGGTGTTCTTCATGTCGTGGATAAAAAACGTGGAGAGCTGGTGCAGGGCGGCCAGCTCCCGGCTTTTGGCCAGGTCGTCGGCCAGTTCCATGTTGCGTACCGCCACCGCCGTCTGTGCCGCCATGGAGTTGGCCAGTTCCATGTCTTCCAGATGGTACGGCTCTCCGGACACCCGTGGCCCCACCGCCACCCAGCCGATACGGGTATCCCCGAAGGTCAGCGGCAGGTAACAGGTGTCTGCCGCGGAGGTGCTTTTGAATACCTCGATACGCCGTTTGCCCGCGCCAAATGCCGGATTGGTGTCGGGCACAAGCTGGGCTTCATCGACCGGTCCGGGGGCGTGATCGGGGTTTACCGCCCCGGTTTTCGGGTCCCCCGCCCCGCTGCCCGACGTCTGGCACACCACATAGCGCGCACCCAGGGATTTCTTGATGATGTGGGCCAGGGCGGTCAGGTATCCCTCCACCGTATGCTCCGCCGCCACCGCCCGGGTGGCCGCCTGCCACGCCACCCGGTAGTCGTGCCGGTTGCGATAGAAATTGCGATCGACAAAATGGCGCAGCTTCCAGCGGATGGCGTTGGACAGCAGCACCGCCCCGAGCACTGCCAGGGCCGCGAGCACCACCAGGGACACCACCGCCACCGGCAGGTCGCCCCCGAACCGCTTGAGCCCGTACACAATGCCGCCCACGGTGAGCAGGTAGGCGCCCGCCGCAGCCATGGTCAGGGAGCTGTAGATCACGTAGCGGGAGATAAACACGTCTACGTCCAGCAGCCGGTGGCGCACCACGGCAAAGGTAAACAGGGCACCCCCCAGCAGGGTGGCCATGGCGAACTCCAGCGCGATAGACGTGCCGACACTCTGGTACAGCACGATGAGGGTAAGCGCGTACACGCGGATGACCACCAGTACGGCAATGCCCAGAATCAGGTATTTGAGGCGCCAGCGGGTTTCCTCTTTTGCGGCGCGGAACACGTTTTCCACCTGCACCAGGGCGGCAATATGCAGTAGCAGCACCGCCGTCACCAGCCAGGTGCCGTAGGTGGGCAAGGCATAGATGCCGTACTCCACCCGGACCAGTCCCGGAAAGCCCATGAGGCCCAGGGTGGTGATCGCCAGCCCCAGGGCCAGGGCACTCCAGGTGAGCCAGCGAAACGAGTCTTGATGGGGGGTGCGGGTCAACTGTCCGCCAAACAGCAGAAACAGGCACGGCAGCCACGCTTCGGCGATCAGCCACGGGATGATGGACCCCACGCGCCACACGATGGCGGCCCCCACGTGGGCGATGCACAGGGAAAGAAACAGCCCTGCCGCGGCCTGGTTGATTGGCTGTTTGACGTTGCGCGAAAGGGTGAATAGGGCGATGCCCAGCGCCGCCGCTGCGGCCGTCCACAGCAACAGGTCGTACAGGCTGGAGATGCCGTCCATGCTCGTCACCGTGTGCTCTGTGGGATTTGGGTCATCGGCCTTCGTCCAGGTTGATCAGCCCCACCCAGGTGGTGATGTCGTCCCGTCCGGGTTCGATTTCGTCCACCATTTTCCGGAATTGGGCGACCTCGGTTTCGCCTTCCGGTTTTTGGGACAGGAAGTGTTCGGCAAACGCCTGCTTTTCGGCGTCGCTTCTGGGCGCGGCGTTATCGTCTACCCAGCGGGCCATGGCAGTATTGTCCAATTGCCCTGCCGCTTTCAGCCACGTGTCCGCGTCCAGTTCCAAAAACGCCAGCGCCTGCTGATCCAGCGGGCACGGGTACTTGTATTCCCCCAAGGTACCTGCCTGTTTGGCGCGGGCCTTGTCGAGCATGCGCGGCAGGTGCACCACGCCGTTCATTTTTTCGGCGGGGCTAGTTGGCGAGGTGTGGTTCAGGTCGGGGGCGTCTGTATCCATAGGGTCCATATACGATATCGCCGGCTTGCAAGCCGGCGCATTGCCCCCTCTGGCCGTTACTGCTTCAGAAATTCATACCCGTCCGGCACGCCGGTCGGGCTGCGGAACGACACCCACCAGACCCAGAGAATAACGCAAAGGGCGGAAAAATGGACCCCCACCGCCGGGAACACCAGCCAGTCGAAGGCGTGTTTGGCGGCGGCCTTGCCCACGTACGGCATGAGCAGCCCCGCACCCAGCCAGCACAGGGGATATAAAAACCCGCCGATGCCCACGGCAAGCGCCAGGTTCCGTTTCCAGCGCGCACCCACCCAGCTTGCAGCCAGCGCCAGGATCAGCCCCACGGAGAGCGCACCGACGCCGGTGCCGTGAAAATGGCCGCGCAGGATGTACCGGAACGATTTTGATTCGATAGCAGCCGGAGACTTTTTGGCCAGGTCCGGATTATCCGGATGGGCGGCCAGCGTGGATTCAATCCAGTGCTCCACCTGGGGCTCCGCCGCCCCCACCACCATGGCCACCACCTGGCCGGTAAACATGGTCAGGATGGCAAACACCATCCCCAGTGCCACCGGCTTGAACGTCAACCCATCACCCATAGGCCGCCTCCACTATTTAGCGCTGCAGCGTTCGTGCAACAGGCTCTGTGCTCCTATGGTATCGGATTTATGCCGAAACGATAAGCGGCGGCTGCAGTTCTTCCGGTACGGCCTCGCCCAGCATGAGCAGGTTGGTTGCGGCCACGTGGGACAGTCCCGGCGTGGTGGCAAAATCATCCCCCGCCTGTGGCTGCCGCAGGCGGTACGAGCCGTCGTAGCCCGGATCGAACAAAATGCCCGGCACCAGATTCAGCGAATGCCGGGTCGACGCCTCCTGCTCCCCGGTTTTTCCCAGCACCCGCATTTCGTCGGCGTTGCCGTGGTCGGCGGTAATCAGGGCGGTGCCGCCCACGGCTGTCAGGGCGGCGGTGATTTTTCCCAACGCGGTATCCACCGCCTCGGCGGCGGCCACTGCGGCGGCAAAATTGCCCGTGTGCCCCACCATGTCGGTGTTGGCAAAGTTGATCAGGCCAAACCGGTGCGCCCCCGCCTCGATCAACCGGCACGCTTTTTTTGTGATTTCCGGTGCTTTCATTTCTGGTGCGGCATCGAACGAAATGCCCTTGTCGGACGGGATCAGGTGGTAGTCCTCCATGGTTTTATCCAGCGGGTTGCGATAGCCGCCGTTAAAAAAGAAGGTGACGTGAGCAAATTTTTGTGTTTCCGCCAGCCGGAACTGGTGGTGCCCCATTTCCAGAATGCGCCGTCCGAACGGGTTGTCCACCTTGGTGGGGCCCATGATCTGGCGCGCAGGTAAGTTGGTGTCTTCGTCATAGACCATCATGCCCGCATACAGCACGTCGGGGACGCCGCCCCGGTCGAACTCGCTAAAATCGTCCTCGGTAAACGCGCGGGAAATTTCGATGGCGCGATCGCCCCGGAAATTCATGAAGATGACCGCATCCCCGTCCACGATGCGCCCCACCGGTTTGCCGCGATCCATCACCACAAACGCCGGCAGGTCCTGATCGATGATGGCCTTGGTTTCGGCCCGCGCCGTCTCGATGGCCTCGCGGATCGAGCCAACGGCAAGATCGGCCTTTCCCAGCACATGGGCGTCCCACCCTGTTTTCACCTTGTCCCAGTCGTTGTCCCGGTCCATGGTGATGGTTTCTCTGCCGCCGCCGGAGGCGATGCGGTAGTCCCGGTTCCCCGCCTGATTCACTTCGGCCAGCACCGCTTCCATCTGCTCGGTGTAGTCCAGGGCCGATTGAATGCCCACGTCGCGCCCGTCCAGCAGGGCGTGGATGTACAGCCGTTTCACCCCGCTTTTGTGGGCGTGGCGGACCACGGCAATAAAATGATCAATGTGGCTGTGGATGTTGCCGTCGGACAGCAGCCCCAGCAAATGCAGGGCGTGATCGGTGCCCGCACAGTGGTCGATCAGGTCGGCCAGCGCCGGGCTGTTAAAAAACGAGCCGTCGTTGATGGCGTTGTTGATGCGGGTCGGCCCCTGATCGAGGATCTGCCCGGCTCCCATGGTCAGGTGCCCCACCTCGGAGCCGCCAAGATCTCCCGCCGCGGGCAGTCCCACGTACGGGCCGTGGGTGGCCAGCCGGGAATGGGGAAATGTTGTAAACAACCGGTCAAACGTGGGCGTGCGGGCGGTGGCAATGGCGTCCCACTCCGGCTTTGTGCCCAGCCCGAAGCCGTCCAGCACAATCAGCAGGTGGATGGGGCGTGCGCCAAAGCGCTCCCGAAGCTGGGAATAAAAACGTCTGTTTTCGCTCATCTGAATTCGTTGGATCGTGGCCGCAGCAGGCGATACGCCACACAATTTACCACAGGACCAACACCCCGCGCCGATGGCGTAATCTGCCGACACTCCATTAAGATAAAGGGATGGCACTACGCAAGGTACTCACCTATCCCGATCCGTTCCTGCGGCAACAGTCGGAACCGGTCACCGAATTCGGCACCGCCCTGGACGAACTGATCCGCGACATGGCCGAAACCATGTGGGATGAGCCGGGGATCGGCCTGGCCGCCCCCCAGGTCGGGGTGGGGCTGCAACTGTTCGTGTACGACATGGAAGTATCCGGCGATCACGCAAAAGTGAGCGTGGTGTGTAACCCGAAGTTTGAATTGATGGAGGGGGAGGCGTCCGACGACGAGGGCTGCCTGTCGGTGCCCGGCTATACCGCCAGCGTCAAGCGCGCCATCCGGGTGGTGGTGACCGGGCAGGACCGAAACGGCGACCCGTTAAAACTGGACGTGACCGATCTGCACGCGCGGATATTGCAGCATGAGACCGATCATTTGAACGGTATTTTATTTATTGATCGTTTAAGCTCACTCAAGCGCGGCATTTTCAAGCGGCGCTACAAAAAGGGGTTGTTGGCGGATGCGGAAACCGTCACGTAAGCCCCACCGTCCCCAGCCGTTTTTTTAAGGCCGGTCAATGCGTATTGTTTTTATGGGAACCCCGCAGATTGCGGTGCCTGCCCTGTCTGCCCTTGCCGGAGCGGGCCATGAGATGGTGGCCGTGGTCACCCAGCCGGACCGGCCCAGGGGGCGGGGCGGCAGGATGGCGATGTCACCGGTCAAGGTGTGCGCACAGGAGCTGGACATCCCCGTGCTGCAACCGGAAAAGGTGCGGGGCGAGGCATTTTTACAAAAAATTGTCCACCTGAAGCCGGACGTGGCGGTGGTCATTGCCTACGGCAAGATTTTGCCGCAAGCGCTCCTTGACATCCCGAAATTCGGTTGCATAAACATACATGCCAGCCTGCTTCCCAAATACCGGGGGGCGGCGCCCATCAACTGGGCACTGGCAAACGGGGAGGAAGAAACCGGCCTCACCACCATGCAGATGGATGCGGGAATGGATACCGGTGCGACGTATTTGACCGCCGTTACCTCCATCGACGGGGAGGATGATGCCGTGGCGTTGACTGTCCGGCTGGGAAAAATGGCCGGTCCCCTGATTGTGGAGACGCTGGAGCAGATCGCGGGCGGGATGAAACCCGTGCCGCAGGATGATGCACTGGCCACCAAAGCACCGATCCTTGCCAAGGACAGTGGCCGGATTGACTGGTCGCGATCGGCTGAAGAATTGGTCCACCGCATCCGCGCCTTTGTGCCGTGGCCGGGCAGCCACACCCGCTACGGCGATACGCCGTGGAAGGTGACGCAGGCCCGACCGGGGGAAAGCCAGCCGAAGGAGGCGGTACCCGGAACGATTTTGCGGGTGGACGGGGACAGTATTTTAGTGGCGGCGGGAGAAGGCAGCGTGCGGATTCTGGCGGTGCAGGTGCCCGGCAAGCGGGCCATGAGCGTGCGTGATTTTTTAAACGGCCATACGGTCGAAAGACATGTGGTGCTGGGGGCCTAGTTATGGTTTCTGGTGGTGCAAATTCGCTGTTTTACCCCTGATTGTCATTCCCGCGAAAGCGGGAATCCAGCGGCCCGGACACGGTCTGTGGTTTCTGGATGCGGGGGGCGGATCACAGTGATGATGTCGCCATGTGCGTAACCCGTGCAAAGGCCCGCCCACCAGTAATGTGGGCAGTGGCTCCTTCTGGATTCCCGCTTTCGCGGGAATGACGAGGGTGGGGAGGGGAGGCGGCATCCCCGCCGCCGACGAATAGCGTAGACACGGGCATCCGGTATAATGGGTGTCCACGGGTAATGACCCAGCCGGCGCAGGCCGTTATGACGACCAGGGAGAATAGAAAACAACGATGAACGCCATAAAAACCACTTTTTTACTGACCGTACTGACCCTCATTCTGGTGTACGGCGGTCTGGCCCTCGGCGGTGAGGTCGGCATGGTGATCGCTTTGGGGATTGCCGTGGTCATGAACTTCGGCTCCTACTGGTACTCCGACAAGCTGGTCCTGAAGATGAGCGGGGCGCAGGAGGCCACCGAGGCGCAGGCGCCGGAGCTGTACAGCATCGTGCGGGAGCTGTCCCAAAAGGCGTCGCTGCCCATGCCGAAGGTGTATTTGATGAACAACCCGTCCCCCAACGCCTTTGCCACGGGGCGAAACCCGGAACATGCGGCGGTGGCGGCCACCACCGGCATCATGGCGACCCTGAACCGGGAAGAGCTGTCCGGGGTGATGGCCCACGAACTGGCCCACGTGGGCAACCGGGATATTCTGATCGGCACCATTGCCGCCACCATGGCCGGTGCCATTTCCATGCTGGCCCAGTTTGCCATGTTTTTTGGCGGCCGGGGCGACAACCGGCATCTGGGGGTGACCATCGCCATGATGATTCTGGCGCCGCTTGCGGCCATGCTGGTGCAGATGGCGGTCTCCCGCTCCAGGGAGTACGGGGCCGACAAGGGCGGCGCGCAAATCTGCGGCAACCCCCTGTGGCTGGCTTCCGCCCTGCGTAAGCTGGAGCGCGGCGTGAGCGCCCGCCCCATGGAGGTGAACCCGAGCACCGCCCACATGTATATCGTCAACCCGCTCAAGAGCGGCGGCATCCGCACCCTGTTTTCCACCCACCCGCCCATGGACGAACGGGTGCGGCGGCTGGAAGAGATGGCGGGCCGGTCCCTGCCGGCCTGACGGGCCTGGCTGCCTGCGCCCATGAGTTCCACCCGGCCTCCGGCGGGCCGCCCGGAAGCGCACCCCCGCCCCGGCAGGAAAGCCGGATCGGTCGGCAGGAAAAGCGGCGAAGGTAACCCCAGAAAAGCGGCGGCGGCCATCCTGTCCCGGCTGGATAAGGCACCCACCGACCTTGCGGTGGCTCTGGATCAGGCGTTTGCAGTCGGGGTCTGGGACCCCAGAGACCGGCGGCTGGCCGCCGAACTGGTGTACGGCGTTGCCCGCTGGCGCTACCGGCTCGACCGCATCATCACCCACACCACTAAAAAACGCATCAAGGATGTGGAGCGCAGCGTGCGTACCCTGCTGCGGCTCGGTATCTATCAACTGCTGTATCTGGACCGGGTGCCGGACCGGGCGGCGGTGGATGAAACTGTGCGGCTGGCGGGAAAAAACAAGAAAAAACGTGGCTTTGTAAACGGTGTGTTGCGGGCCGTCAGCCGTGGGTCGGCGATTCCGGAAGCGGACGATCCAGTGGCAAAACTGGCGTTTGAATATGCCCTGCCCAAGTGGCTGGCAAAGCGCTGGCTGGATCGCCTGGATGCAGACGAGGCCACCGCCCGCGCCCGTCATGGGGCCACACCCGCGCCCCTGACCCTGCGGGTGGAGGGGGCCCGCATCGGAGCGAATGACTTTTCCGCAAGCCTTTCCGCATCGGGGCTGACGGTCACCCGGTCGGCCTTGTTGCCAAACGCCGTGCGGATTTCCGGGGACGTGCGGATTGCGGCGCTGCCCGGCTATGCCGAAGGCTTTTTTTATGTGCAGGACGAGGCCAGCCAGTGGGTGGGGCAGTTGGCGTGCGCACAGGCCGGAGAGCGGGTGCTGGACGCCTGCGCCGCACCGGGCGGCAAGGCCACCCTTTTGGCTGCCGCCGTGGGCAGTGGGGGGGAGGTGGTGGCGCTGGAGGTGGATGCGGCACGGGCAAACAAGATTGTCGAAAATGCAGCCAGACTGGGGGCAAAAAATTTGCGGGTGGTGGTGACGGACGCAGGCGAGGTCACCCCGGACGGTTTGCAGGCGGGGGCGGGACCGGGGGCGGGTGGGCCGGAATCAAGACAGCCGGAATCAAGACAGCCGGAATCAAGACAGCCGGAATCAAGACTGTTCGACCGGGTGCTGCTGGATGCCCCGTGCTCCGGGCTGGGGGTGCTGGGCCGCCACCCGGAAGGCAAGTGGTGGAAGACGGAAGCGGGCATCTCCCACGCCGCCGTCACCCAGAAAAAGCTGCTGGAGAGCCTGTCGGCCATGGTGCGACCGGGCGGGTCGCTCATTTACGCCGTCTGCACCGGAGAGGCGGAGGAAACCCATCAGGTGGTGGAGCCGTTCCTCGCCGCCCACCCGGAATTTACCGTGGTGCCGGCCACCCGCATACTGGGAGAAGCCGCCGCACCATGGACCGGTGAGGCCGGTTATCTGGACACCAACGGCAACGCAGACGGCATGGACGGCTTCTTCGCCGTTCATATGACACGGCAGTCGTGATAAACTCTCCGGCCATTCGTATACTGTCGAGATATATCCGTGTTTACCAAAGACCATAAACTGATCGCCCCGTCGATCCTTGCCGCCGACTTTGCCCGGCTGGCCGATGAGGTGGCCGCCGTAGAAGCCGCCGGAGCCGACGTGATCCACGTGGACGTGATGGACGGCCACTTCGTGCCCAACCTCACCATTGGCCCGGTGGTGGTGGAGTGGGTTCGCAAGGTCACCGACCTGCCGCTGGACTGCCACCTCATGATCACCGACGCAGACAAGTACATCCCCGAGTTTGTCGCCGCCGGGGCCGACTGCATTACCGTGCATCAGGAGGCCTGTGCGCACCTGCATCGCACCTTGCAATTGATTCGCGAAGAAGGGGCAAAAACCGGGCGCATCGTCATGACCGGGGTATCGATCAACCCGGCCACGCCCGTATCGACCCTGGAAGATATTCTGCCCGACTGCGATCTGGTGCTGATCATGTCGGTGAATCCGGGCTTTGGCGGGCAGCGTTTTATCCCCGGTGCACTGGAAAAAATCCGCCAGGTGCACGCCATGGGCAAAAAGATGGGTCATTCCTTCTATCTGGAAGTGGACGGCGGCATCAAGGCCGATAACATCGCCGACGTGGCCAAGGCCGGGGCCGATGTGTTCGTGGCCGGTTCCGCCGTATTTGGTGCCGACGACTACGGCGACGCCATTGGCCAGATGAAGGCGGCCGTTTGAACAATATAAAAAAGACGAACCGCCCGATCATGAAGGTGTACCGGTGAGCCCCCACGATATCGACTCGCTGGTCGGCAGCCTGCACCCGCTGGAGGTGACCGTAATCGGCGCCATGGGCACGAGGGAGGTGTCGGATACGGCCCTGACCGATTCCACCGATCTGGACCCGGCCCGGCGTGACATGGCCTGCGGCTGGCTGAGCGAAAAAGGCATCATCGAGTGCGTGGCGGAAGATGCCACCCATACGGTCAGCCTCACCGAAACCGGTGAGCGCTACGCCAGAGTCGGCACCCCGGAATCCCGCATTATCGCTTGCCTGGCTGAGGGGAACAGCATCACCCTGGCCGACCTTGCAAGCCATCTGGAAATGGAGCAGTCCGAGGCCGGTACTGCGCTGGGTGCCCTCAAAAAAGCAGTCGTCCTGACCGTGGGAGAAGGCGGCGTGCTGGAGCTGGTGCCCGGTGCCGACCATTCCGCCTTTGAGCAAATTCTGGCCCTGATCCGCAATGTGGCCGACCAGCAGAGCATCGATCAGGGCAGCCTGTCGGAGGCGGATCAGGCCCGGCTTGCCGGTCTGCACCGAAAGCGCGGCAAGGCAAAAGGCGTATTCCGGGTGGACGAGCACGTCTCCCGGCGCTACCAGCTCACCCGCATCGGCCAGGAAGTGGGTGCCCAGCTGGCCAACCGGGAAGAGACGGACGAAATTGGCCAGCTCACCCCCGGCATCCTGTCCGACGGCAGTTGGAAAGACAAAAAATTCCGACGCTACAACATCGCCCTCAAACCACCCCGGGTGGCGGCAGGGCGCAAGCACCCGTACCGGGCCTATCTGGATCAGGTCAAGGCCAAGATGGTGGCCATGGGATTTCAACAGATGACCTCGTCTCTGGTGCAAAGCGAATTCTGGAACAACGACGCCCTGTTCATGCCCCAGTTTCACCCGGCCCGGAACATTCACGACGCCTATTTTGTGGCCGACCCGGAGCATTCCCAGCCGATCGAAGAGCCGTTCTATTCCAACGTGGCCGCCGCCCACGCTGATGGCGGTAAAACCGGTTCCACCGGCTGGAATTACAAGTTCCGCGAGATGCAGTCCCGCCGCCTGGTGCTACGCAGCCAGGGTACCGCCGACTCGGCTCACAAGCTGGCGGAAGGGCCGGACGTGCCGGGCAAATATTTCTCTATCGCGCGCTGCTTCCGCTACGATCAGGTGGACGCCACCCACGCGCCGGACTTTTTTCAGGTAGAAGGCATCATACTGGGCGACGACATCAACTTCCGCACCCTGCTGGGCCTGCTCAAGCTGTTCGCCAAAGAGCTTGCCCGCGCCACCGAGGTGAAGTTCGTCCCGGCCTATTTCCCGTTTACCGAACCGTCTGTAGAGATGCACGCCAAGCACCCCAAGCTGGGCTGGATCGAACTCGGCGGGGCCGGGCTGTTCCGCCCGGAGGTAACCATTCCCATGGGTATCGACGTCCCCGTCATCGCATGGGGCCTGGGTCTCGACCGCATGGCCATGGTGGCACTGGGGATCCACGATATCCGCGACCTGTTCTCCAGCGATCTGGAATTGTTGCGTACCAAGCGCGGGCAATAACCGGATAGGAAAAAGGGGTATTCCATACGTTATGACAGTTTTGGCACTAAATATTTGATATGCCCACAATCACCGTACATCAGGCCGATGTAGAAGCCCTGCTGGGGGGGGATTTCTCCCCCGATGTCTTTGAATCCCAGCTCGAGCTGGTCAAGGGCGAGCTCGACGATTACGACCCCGCCACGGGGGAGGCCCGCGTTGAATTAAACGATACCAACCGGCCCGACCTGTGGTGTATCGAGGGCATTGCCCGGCAGATAGCCACCCACCGTGACGGCAAGCCCAGCGAGTATGATTTTCTGGCCAATCTTTTGCCCGCCACCCGCCAGTTGCTGGTGGATAAGGGCGTGGCCAACGTGCGCCCGTACATCGGTGCCTGCATCGCCCGCGGCGTCACTGTGGATGACCGCCTGCTCACCCAGCTGATCCAGACCCAGGAAAAAATCTGCGACGTATTCGGCCAAAAACGCCGCACCATCGCCATCGGCGTGTACGACGCATCGCAGTTGGCCTTCCCCCTGCATTACGAAGCGGTCAGCCCGTCCGAGGCCGCCTTTGTGCCGCTGGGCATGGAAGATCCGCTCACCCTGGCGCAAATTGTCGAAATGCACCCCAAGGGCCAGCAGTACGGCTCCCTTGTGGAAGATCATGGCCGCTGGCCGCTGCTTAAAGATGACGGGGGCACCGTGCTGTCGTTCCCGCCGGTGACCAACAGCGCCGACGTGGGCGAGGTGAAGGTGGGCGATTCCGAACTGTTTTTAGAGGTCACCGGCACCGATCTGCGTATGGTCACGCTGGTCATCAACATTCTGGCCGCCAACATGGCCGACCGGGGCGCGCAGATTGAGCCGCTGGAGACGGTCTTCCCCGACGCCACTGTTTTTGGCAAAAACGTGGTCATGCCGCGCCCGCTGGAGCGCCGTATTTCGGTACCGTTCGATCAGTTCGAGCGCGCCCTGGGTGATACTCTTTCAGGGGACGAAATCACCAGGCAACTGACCGCCTACGGCTACCACACGGCGCTTTCCAGCGATGCGGTGCAGGTGTCGGTGCCGTCGTTCCGCGACGATATTCTGCACCCGGTAGACGTGATTGAAGATTTTGCCATTTCCCGCGGCTACGAATCGTTTGCCGCGCAGATGCCGACCGATTTTACCGTGGGCAGCCTGCTGGATACCGAACACCTGTCCGATCAGGTGCGCGAGCATATGGTGGGGCTGGGCTTTCAGGAGGTGCTCTCCAACATTCTGGTAAACCGGGAAGAGTTGACCGACATGATGGGCCTGCACGGGGCCAATCTGGTGAGCGTGTCCAACGTGATGAGCGCCTCGTACAGCGTGCTCAGAAACGCCATTTTGCCGTCGCTTCTGCGGGTGGAGCAGGAGAGTGGCCGCGCCTATTACCCCCATGCCCTGTTTGAGGTGGGCGAGGTAGCCCGTTACAAGGCCGATGCGCCCATGGGCAGCGAAACCCGCATCAGTATGGCGGCGTTTCTGGCCCATGCAGAGGCCAACTTTTCGGAGCTTGCCGCACGCATGGAAATGCTGCTGTATTACCTGAATTTAAAGCACGAACTGGAGCCGGTGGACCACGCCAGCTACATCCCGGGCCGTGCCGGACGCATTATGGTCAACGGCTGGCAGGTGGGCATTATTGGCGAATTGGCTCCGGAAATCCTGTCCGCCTGGGGCATCACCGTCCCCGCCGCCGCAATGGAAATGGATTTGACGGCGCTGGTGCCCGCTTAGGCTCTTGCGGCCACGCCGCACCCCCCAAAAAATATTCTCCCCCCCAAGGCATTGTTGTGCCCGGCCCGGGCCGAACGGGTGAAACGCTGGCCCCCCTTGCTTAACGTCGGGAGGCCCTGCCGGAAAAACGCGCGTAAAATCCGGCAGGGCCGGTTGGACAGGGTACCCCCCACCCAACAGGGTCAGGATAGAAAACCGATGGGGGTGTGTGGCAATATGCAAACAGTCCGGCAACAAAAAAAGGCCCTGCCGGTGTGGGGTGACAACCGGCAGGGCCCGGGGGTTACCGGGCTTTCTTGCACCGATCAGCCCGGCGGCAACAGCGTACAATCCACATACGGGCGTTAGGCAACAGGTAAACAAAATAATCCGGGCAGCGCCCCCCCCGCCGCGCTGCAAATGGATTTGACGGCGCTCCTGCCCCGGCAGCATTGCCGCCCTCACATTGCCCGCCGCTTCAGGCGGCCATTCTACCTTCCGCTCTGGTGCTGCGCAGGTGGTTGCAAACGTTCACCACGTCGGCCGTAAACTGCTCGTAGTTCACCTGCAACCCGTTGATGTAAGCGCTCCAGCCGGCGGTCTGCTTGGCGAAGTGCACGGCGTCTTCGATCTCCGCTTCGCTGGCGCCGTTCAGTTTGGCCAGTTCGGTGTGATAAAAGGTGCAGTAGCGGCACTTGGTCACGCCCGCGATGGCCAGACCGATCAATTCCCTGTACTTGTTGGGAATGGCCCCTTCCTCCATCTGGCTATGCTTGAACAGCTCCCATTCCGCTTCCAGCGTCGTATCCGGAAGCTTCTGGAAAAACCCCGGCACCATTCCCAGGGCGCCTTCCATCTCCTTGTAAATCATTTCCCTTTCCATGGCTCACCTCCAGTGTGATTCAGGTTGTCGGCTCCGGCGGGGACCGATTTCCTTCCCCATCCGGGGCCAGCGATTTTTTACCGATATTTCACTATAGCTCCGGGAAAGGAGCTGCGCCGGTAAGGAACGGAATTTTATTTTGCGGATCGGCAGGGGGAGCGGCCACGCTGCCCGCCCTGGCCATTGAAACTTTGTGCCCGACCGGTAACACTGGGCAGCGGGCCGGACCGTATCCGGTCCGGCGTCTACCAAAAAGGAGGGTAGTAAATGGCGAATGATCCGGAAATGGCGGCCAACCTGGGGCCGCTGGCAGCTTTGGCGGGGGTTTGGGAGGGGGATGCCGGGATTGACGTGGCCATGTCCAAAGACGGCCCCAAAGAGACCCGGTTTCGGGAACGGCTCACCCTGGAGCCGCTGGGCCCGGTCAACAACACCGGTCAGGTGCTGTACGGCCTCAAATACCACACGGTGGCCTGGCCGCTGGGGCAGGAGGCGGCCTTCCATCAGGAGGTGGGCTACTGGCTGTGGGACGCCGAGGCCGGGCTGGTGATGCGCGGCTTTATGGTGCCCCGCGGGGTGCTGGTGAACGCCGGGGGCCAGGTGGCGGCGGACGCGGACCAATTTGAACTGACCGCCGAGGCGGGATCCACCAGCTTCGGCATCCTGTCCAACCCGGTGATCGAAAAAATGGCCCGCACGGAGCGCTATGTATTAAAAGTGACTGTGCAGCCGGACGGCAGGTTTCATTACTGGGAGGACACCCAACTTAAGTTCCAGCATACCGGCGAAATTTTCCATCATACGGATGAAAATACGCTTGGACGGGTGGGGTGAGGCGCGAAATACACCGTTACCGGGCTTTGTTTGGCGTAGTAGCCAATCAGTGCTAGAGCGATTTCAGCCGGTCAACCAGCTTGTGCATCTTCGTGGGAACGGGGCACCCTCCCTTCGGGGCCTGTTTTTCACCCTGCCGGGCGTTTTTACAGGCGGTGTCCAAGAGCTTTTTTGTAAGCCACTTGAACCTGTCTGTCTTCTTGTAATCGGGCAGCCGCCCCTTCTGCCGCAAATCCCGGACCACTTGATCGCAGGGCGACAGGCTTCCCGCCCGTGTGTACTGGCGGGAAGTATTCTGGAAATGCAGGAGCAACCAGAACTCAAAGCACGGTATGGAGGGGATGGCGTGCAGCCGGGCATCTTCCCCGTCCTCCATGGTTAGCTGCTGATTGGCCTGGGCCAAGTCCAGCGCGTCCTGGAACGTGGGCTGGTCGTCATGGTCGAACACGCAGAATACATCATTGAAGTCAGGGTCCTTCGCAAACTTGTCCAGGGCGCATTGCACCACCGTAATGGGTGCCGATCCAGATGAGGGCTCCACCACCACAAGGTGTGAGCTCAGGTCCAACACCCCCCTGAGGGCTGCAAAATAATTGGGCTCGGTCCGTTTCCCTTCGGTGACGATCAACACACGGTCATGGGCGGCGCGCTTCTGGCTTCTTCTTTGAAGCTCCTCGCTTTCCCGCGCTTTCCGTTTGTGATGCAGTTGGTCTGGGGACACGCGTCAATCCATCGGCACCAATACCGGCACGGCTCCATAGCGGCCCTGCAGATACCTCTTCTGGATGGCTTCGCCCTTGCGGACGCTGAAGTCATACAGGGGGGTCACACGACTGGCCCGGTCCGGCCCTTTTTCCACAAACCAGATTTGATCCCGGCGGAACACCCCATCCAGCAAGGTGGCGTCGTGGGTGCTGAAGATCAACTGGGCGTGCTTCGGATTGGTTTCGCCATGTAGCATCTCGATCAGAAACCGCACCAGATGCGGGTGCAGGCTGGTGTCCAGTTCGTCCATGACCACCACCCCCCCCTCTTCCAGCATGTGCAGCCAGTGGCCCGCCAGGGCGTAGATGGCCTGGGTGCCGTCCGATTCCTCTTCCAGTTCAAAAGAGACCGGTTCCGACCCGTCGCTCCGGGCATGCAGGCAGAAGGTTTCGTGGATGTCAAGTTTCGCCCCCAGGATCTTTTTGCGCAGTTCTCCCGAAAATAGTTCTGAAAGATCGTCATCCAACATTGGATGGGAATCCACTTTAATCCCGTCAATGCCCAGGTCCGCCGCCTGGAGGAAGGACAGCACTTTGGCCTTGAAGTCACTTTCCTCCTCACAGCGGTCTGCGGTGTAGTCGGCAAGGGGGGAGCGAGGCCCGGAGAAATCCGGACTTCTTACTTGCAAGCCCTTTTCAAACCACCTGAACAGGGGGGTCAACTGGTCATGGTTCAACTGGGTGCCCACCGACAAAAACAGGGCATTGTCCCGGGTTAAAGACTCGATGATTCTATTGCGGCCTTTGAAGTGGGTTTTACTGAAATTAAAGGGGTCCCGGAGCTCTCCCGCCTTGTTCTTCTGCGCCCGCGAAAACCACTCCTGTTTAGAGCCTTTCGGCCAAGCAAACAGCCATTCCTCCTCCACCCGTTCCGAAGTGAGGGCAAAGCCGTACTGATAACGAACCTCTCCGGTGATAAACACCACCTCGAATTCGCTGGGCCGGCTCTCCCAGTCCCGGTCCAGCCGGAAGGGGATAACGCCCGTCTTCTCATCCGGGTCCACCAGTTTGGCGGACCTGAGAACAAAAGAGCGCATGTAGTGCAGCGCCCGCAGCAGGTTGCTCTTGCCGCCCGCGTTGGGGCCCATCACCACGGCGGAGTGCAGCAGCGGGGGGGTGGCCGGGGCATCCGGATCGAAGGTATGGGTATCCGCCCGGTCCTTATCCTTGGAGGCCACCATGGAAAAGGTTTGCCGGTCCCGGATGGAGCGAAAGTTGGTTACGCTGAACTCAACAAGCATGGTTACATATCCACATAGATAATCAATTTTAACCTAGTTTATGCGGAAAATCCGCAAAAACAACACCTATTTTACAAAATCGGCATAATTTAAATTTAGTAAAGGGTGATGTTTGGCTTCTTTGGCGTTTTCTTGCACTCAACGAGTACAAGGGTAGTGGGATATAAAATGCCGTGCCTTGCGTTTTTGGACGTTTTGGTGTTTTTGGACGTTTTGGGCATTATTCGGAATAATCGGGCGTCCCCAACAATCCCCCCAAAACCTGCCCCAGCCCCGCTCCCGCCCAGGTTCCGCGCGGTATAATTGAATTGGGGGGTATGCGAATTCCCCTCCCGGCCCTGCCGGACTTTCCCCTCATTGGGTTCGGCGGGGTCTCTTTTTGTGCGGATGGGCAACCTGACTCACCCTTCGATCCTTCGTCAAGCTCAGGACTCAGGGTGAACGGGGGTCGTAAAAATCCCCCCCCCCCAACAATTTTCCCCAAACTTGATCCAGATCAAGGAACACCCGGCGCAGGTGCGATATCTTGGGTGCCGGGGGGTAACTTCGTTTCCCCCCCAGCCCCGTCGACCTCTCCCCCATCGGGTTCGGCGGGGTCTTTTTTTATCTTGGACAATCTGATCCGCTGTGCGCACGTTGGCCTGGGCTCGGTACGGACGGGCGGAATCCCTGATTCCGGCCCTTTTTGCCTATGTTTAATAAACGCTATACGCATGCCGATAAGAGTTCAGTGGGTCTTATTTTGGATGGGTAAAACCATGGCTGGGTTTGTCACACGCGGGCTGTTTTTTGCACTGATCCTGTCGGTGGTACTGCCTTTTGCAGGCACGGCGCAGGCCGGAGATCCCCCCCCGCTCACCATCCCCGGCAGCATCAAGGTCGATTCGGAACAGTTGATCGATCTGGTTGAATCCATGCCGGAGTTGACCCTCATCGATTCGCGCATGGCCAGCGACCGGCAACACGGGTATCTGGAAGGCTCCATCAGCCTGCCGGATGAGCAGACCACCTGCGAGACGCTGGCCGCCGCCGTCCCGATCCCGGTCGCCCCGGTGCTGTTCTACTGCAACGGGGCCAATTGTGCCCGTAGCGCCGCCGCCGTGAACATTGCGATTGGCTGCCACTTCACCCGGGTTTCCTGGTTCCGGGGCGGCTTTGAGGAGTGGAAACAAAAAGGCTACCCGTACGTACG
>CBDUXI010000042.1:0-22435 GCA_965371175.1 uncultured bacterium | reverse complement strand
GCATCATTTTCCATCCCGGCCTGAATCCCCCCCCCGGTTTGTCCCCCCGGACAGTCTGGGCAGTTAGGCTTGGGTTATCTTTCGGACGGTATGGGAAACGGCTTTAGAGTCGAAATCGGGCAAATGGCAGGTTGACGGTTATTTCGTCCCCGAGACGACCAGATAAATATGCGGTAGCACCAGCTTTCCGCTCTTGTGGTAGGCCTTTGCCATGTGGGCCACTTCATCCCGGACCGTGGTGTGCTGGTGAGTGGAAAGAGCGTCCAGCTGGATTTTGAGGATGGCGGAATCCTCCAGCAGCGACCAGTACTCCTCAAAACTTTCCATGGTGTAGTGCAGTTCATGCCGGGTGATGGTGACCAAGCCGAACCCGGCGGCCTGTAGTGCCGCATCCAGTGCGCCGGGCAGTCCCATGGAGGTGACTTTGGCAAACGGCGTCTTTTTGTCGTCAGGCAGGTGCGGGTCGAGCACTTCCGCAAGCATCCTGAATGAAGATTGGGCTTCCGGCTCTCCCCACACGGACAGGGCAAACGTGCCCCCCGGCCTGAGTACCCGCCACATTTCGGCCAGCCCCGCGATCGGGTCTTCAAACAGCATGACGCCAAAACGACACAGGACCCGGTCGAAGTAGGCGTCTGGAAAATCCAGCTTTTCCGCCGCCATGGTATCGAAGCGGATACTGGCAAGTTTTTTCTGGTTGGCCTTGGCTTTGGCCGCACGCACCATGCCTGCGGCGGCGTCCACACTCACGATCTCGCACTGATCCCCCAGCCTGCGGGCCAGGGTGAGGGCCGGCTCGCCAGTGCCGCAGGCCACATCCAGAATATGCTCGTTGGGCTGCGCCCCCAGACGTGACAGTAGCTGATCCCCCACCGGGGCAATGTACGGCAGCCACAGGTCAAATTTTTCGGCGATCAGGTCCCAGTCGGGTTGGTCTGCGCTCATGAAGAATCTCCCGCTTCAACGTTGATAATCCCAATACCCGCGTACAAGTGAACCGCCGAGCGGCACGCCTTGTCAAAGTCGGCAAGGGACAGACTTTCGTTTTCTCCGTGGGCTCTGCAGGCCGGATCTTCCACCCCCAGAAGCAGGGCCGGAATGTTGCCCATGGCGCGGGCGAACGGCTCCACAAACGGGATGCTGCCGCCGCAGCCGATGAGGGTGGCCGGATGGTCAAAACCGGACTCCAGTGCCGTCCTTGCCGCATCAAAAAACGGTCCGTCCGGATCGGTCCGCCACCCTCCGGCAGATGCGTGGGGGTCCACC
Organism: uncultured bacterium; assembly: GCA_965371175.1. Taxonomy (GTDB): domain Bacteria; phylum Nitrospirota; class JACRHL01; order JACRHL01; family JACRHL01; genus CBDUXI01. The sequence goes on along the minus strand of CBDUXI010000042.1, from coordinate 21,169 downwards.
TGTACCCGGCAGCCCCACGGCGGATTTTCGTTCAAAAACTTTACCAGTGCGGCCAGGCAGGCGTCCGGGTCCTGCCCCGGTGCCAGCCGCACCCCCACCCGGGCGCGGGCGGACGGCAGCAGTTGGTTGCTGGATTCGGCAATCGGTACGGCGTCCAGCCCGGTGACCGTAACCGTGGGGGCATTCCAGATTGACCAGTACGTGGCCGGCCCGCCTGCGGTGAGCAGTGGCACCTCTGGCAGCAGGCCCCCTTGTGCGCGAAATGCACCCGCGTCGAACGGCAGATCCCGGTAGGTGTGATCGGCGACAGGCTCGGTTTGAATGCCGGGGATCGCCACCTGGCCCCGAGCGTCGGACAGGCGCGCCAGAATTTTTGCCAGCGCCTGCACCGGGTCGGGGATCGGTCCCCCCCAGATGCCGCTGTGCAGGGGGCCGTCCAGCACCGAAACGGTCAGGTCCGCCGAAACCATGCCGCGCAGACTGACGGTGAGCGACGGCACCCCCTCATCCAGGTTGCAGGTATCGGTGAGGATCAGGCAGTCGGCGGCCAGCCGTGTGTTGTGCTGCGCCAGAAAACTTTCCAGATAAGGGGAGCCCACTTCTTCTTCGCCCTCGATGATGAACTTCACGTTGACGGGCAGCCTTCCTGTGCTGTCCAGCCACGCCTTTACCGCCGCCAGATGCACGGCGATACCGGCCTTGTCGTCCACCGCCCCGCGCCCGTACAGGCGGCCATTCCGAATTTCCGGTGCAAACGGCGGCGAATGCCAGCGCTCCGGGTTGCCGGGCGGTTGTACGTCGTAGTGGCCGTAGATCAGCACCGTGGGGGCACCGGCGGCAGCCAGCCACTCACCCAATACATATGGAGGGGCTTTTTCGTGGTGGACCACCGCTACGTTGTTCAGCCCGGTCCTCTCCATCTGCCGGGCCACCTGGCGGGCACAGTCTGCCAGCGGCTCCACCGGAAACCCGTCGGCACTGACGCCGGGGATGCGAACCAGCTGCTGCAACTGCCCGAGTTGTTCTTCCCGCTGGGTGGCGAGGGTGGTCAGGGCCTGGGATACGGCCTGTTCGTGCATGTCTTGAACCGGGGGCTGTGCGCTCATTTTTTCTTTCGTAAATCAGGGAGTGGAAAGGGTAGCACCGTTTAGCAAAAGAACGGCATTGGCCGAGAAGTAAAAGAGAACGGTTTTTTTATCGGGGAGAGGGTTCACCATGACCACAGCAAAAAATACGGTGGCACTGCTGACCGAGCTTTACGGAGACAGGCGGGAGGCGCGCCGGACCCCTGTGGGGGACTGTCTGGATGCCTTGCTGACCGATGCGCTCATCGATCTGGATCGGTGCGCGGGGGAGCGGGCCTTTCCGCTGCACTTAAGGAGTGGGTTGTGTCAGGTGATCGACCGGGTGACGCGCCTACGTGCCCATCTGCCCGGCATGGGGGGCGGTATGGATGGGTATGCGGACGCGCGGATGCAGCTGGCCGAGGTGGAGCAGGTCAGCCTGTTTAATGCCTTTCGCTCTCGCTGCGAGCGTCTTGCCTGCCACCTGGCCGATCCGGAAACCGCAGTCGCGGCGGTGGAGGAGCTGCAGCTTGCCGTGAACGTGCTTGACCGCAGCGTCGGGCAACTCAAGACCGGTGTGCCGACTCAGGTGCGGTAGTCGGCGTTGATTCGCACATAGTCGTACGACAGGTCGCACGTAAGGTACGATGCGGTACCTGGGCCGGAACCCAAAGTAAGGGTGATGGTGTATTCATCCGTGGCCATGACTTTCGCTGCCGCCACCTCCTGAATATCGTCTTCATAGGCCCCTTGATAGGTGCCGTTTTTCACCAGCAGCACGTCGCCCATCATGAGCGATGCCCCCTCAATATCGAACGGCACCCCGGCCTGACCTGCTGCGGCCAGAATCCGGCCCCAGTTGGGGTCGGCCCCGAACAGGGCGGTCTTGACCAGGTTGGAAGTGGCCACCTGGCGGGCGATGGCCACGGCACCGGCCTCGTCGTCCATGCCGGTTACGGTAATGGTCACCAGCTTGGTGGCCCCTTCCGCATCGGCCACGATGGCCCGGGCAAGTTGTGCACAGACGGTGTTCACCATGGCCGCAAAGGCATCCCATGCGGGGCTGCCCGGAACGATTTTTTCTCCCCCGGCATGGCCGTTGGCAAGCAGCAGCACGCAGTCGTTGGTGGAGGTGTCGCCGTCTACCGTAATGCGGTTGAAAGACCGCTCCACCGCGGGGGACAGGGCGGCCTGCAAGCCGGTCGCATCCACATGGGCATCGGTGAACAGAAAACCCAGCATGGTGGCCATGTTGGGGTGAATCATGCCCGACCCCTTGGCGATGCCGGTCAGGGTAACCTGCACCCCGTCGATCGCTGCTGATACGGAATGGAACTTGGGCACGGTGTCGGTGGTGCGGATGGCGTCGGCGGCGTCCAGCCAGCCGTCCGCCCGCAAGGCGTTTGCCGCGACGGGAATACCGCTGGAGATGGCGTCCATGGGCAGCGGCTGGCTGATCACCCCGGTGGAGGCCACGGCCACCTGATCTGCCGGAATATCCAACAAATCGGCGCAGACCCCGGCCATCTGTTTTGTATCGTTACGGCCCTTATCACCGGTATAGGCGTTGGCGTTACCGCTGTTGACCACCAGTGCGCGGCAGTGATTTCCGGAGACAATCTGACGGGTCCACTCCACCGGGGCTGCCCGTACCAGATTCCGGGTGAACGTCCCCGCTACCGCACACGGGCGGTCGGAGGCGATGATCATCAGGTCGCGCTCGCCGTTTTTCTTGATGCCGCAGGCTATGCCCGCAGCGGTAAACCCGGCCACGGGAAGCGGCGTGCGATCGGTGCTCATGCCACGTAGCCAACGGTCGGAAGACCGGTCGCCTCCGGGTGCCCAAGCATCAGGTTCATGCACTGGATCGCCTGCCCCGCCGCGCCCTTGACCAGGTTGTCGATGGCGCACAGGGCCACCAGCCGCTCGGCCTGGGGGCCGCCTGCAAGGCCCACCTCGAAGCGGTTTGTGTGGGTGACGTTGCGGGTATTCGGAAAACAGCCGTCCTCGAGCACCGTGCCGAACGGGGAGTCGGCATAGGTTTTTTTGTAGTGGGCGGCCACCTTGTCCAGAGAGGCGTCCATGCCGTCGGCGATGCGCACGTAGACCGATGCCAGAATGCCCCGGCTCATGGGGACCACCTGGGGGGTGAAGAAAATATCCACCGCCATGCCGCCAATGGCGGCCGCGTGAAATGTCATTTCCGGCTGGTGCCGGTGACAACCCACGTTGTAGGCGCGTACGCCCTCGGCCACCTCGGCAAACAGCTTGGCCTCGCTGGCCTCCCGGCCCGCGCCGGAGATGCCGCTCTTGGCATCCACGATCACCCCGGCCGATTTTTTCACGTAGCCGCCCGTAAGCAGTGGCAGCAGCGCCAGCAGCGTGGCCGTGGGGTAGCAGCCGGGCACCCCGACAAGCCTGGCCCCGGCGATCTGCTTGCGGTTGAATTCCGGCAGGCCGTAGACCGCTGTTTTGGCCAGTTCCGGGCATGGGTGGTCGATGCCGTACGCCTGTGCGTAGGCTGCGGGATCGGTAAAGCGATAGTCTGCCGACAGGTCGACAATGGGCATCCCTGCCTGCGCCAGTTCGCCCAGCACCTTGGCCGATGCCCCGTGGGGCAGGGCTGAAAGCACCAGGTCGGCCTGATCGGCGACGGCTTTTGGTTCCAGCGTCGTCAGTTGCAACGCTCCCGCAGGCCCCAGAGACGGATGCAGTTCGCCCACGGCCTTGCCGGCGTGGCGCACGCTGGTGGCCACGGTCACCTGCACGTGGTTGTGTCCGGCTAAGAGCGCCAGCAATTGTCCGCCCACGTAGCCTGTGGCACCCAGTACCGCCACCCTGGTTGTTGCTGTGTTGGTCATCGGTTTCCCCAATAAAAAACGGGGGAGAGGCGAACACCTCTCCCCCGTATCAATACAGGTCGAATGCGGTGGTCTTTACCGTTTCGAGAACTGGAACTTCTTGCGTGCGCCGGGTTGCCCCGGCTTTTTACGCTCCACCATGCGGGCATCGCGGGTGAGATACCCCGCGGCCTTGAGCGTGGGCCGGTGCTCGGCGTTGACTTCGTTCAGCGCCCGGGCGATGCCGTGGCGAATTGCGCCCGCCTGTCCAGACAGGCCGCCGCCCTTCACGTTTATCCTGATGTCGTAGGCTTCGCCCTGCTCCAGTGAAATCAGCGGCTGACGAATGACCATCACCAGGGTTTCGCGCATCAGATAATCTGCCGCTTCCCGTTTGTTGATGGTGATCTTGCCGCTACCCGCAGAAAGCCGTACCCGGGCTACCGAAGTTTTGCGCCGTCCCGTTGCTGTGTATTCCGTGCTCATCGAATTCAATCCGGATTTATATAAATAGTTAACCTAGGCGAGTGTCATCGGTACGGGGTTCTGTGCCGTATGGGGGTGGCTTGTGCCACCGTACACCCGAAGTTTCGTTGCCATTGCCCGCCCCAGCCGACTCTTGGGCAGCATGCCCGTCACCGCGCGGGTGACGATCTGGGTCGGGTCTTTCTGCATCAGCTTCTCCGCCGTGATGGACTTGATGCCGCCCACATACCCGGTGTGGTGGTAGTAGGTCTTCTGCGCCATCTTGTTGCCGGTGAGTTTGACCTTGCCGGCATTGATCACAATCACGTGGTCGCCCAGATCTTCATGGGGCGTATAGGTGGGTTTGTGCTTGCCGCGCAGCACCGTGGCAATCCGGGTGGCCATCCGGCCCAGGGTCAGGCCGTCGGCATCAACGATATGCCACGCGGGCGTCTGGTCGATTTTGCGGAACGATTTGGTCTTCATATCATTTACAGCTACGTCACATACGGTCATAAAACAAGTGGCAAAGGAAGCCTGTTATTATAGGTCGTTCCGCCGCGCGGTCAAGGGAAAATGCATCCGGCCCCATAGCTCATCTGTGCAGCCGCCGCCCATTGGGCCGTAAATGGGTGGAAATAGGCATCTATTTACAGACTTCCGGCACCTTAAGTGGCAGGCGGGTGGTGCCGGAATTCGCCAAAACATGCCACCCTTCCGCCCGCTACCCGGATTACCTCTGTTTTCAAGCTGTTGGCATGGGAATTGTATCTTGAAGGGCGGCTGCTTGACTGGCACCGGAAGCGACTGGAACATGTAGCTTCTTGACATAGACAGGGTCCGCCGTTACTCTTTTGAGAATCGTAACACGACCTTTTCCGGGCCAGTATTTATGCGGTTTTTGTTTGGCGTGGCCACCGGTTGTTGCCGGGGGTGCGCTGTCGGGTTTCGTTATCCGGCGCTGTTTGAGTGAAGGCCCAAATCGTGTATGTGGGATGTTTTATAAAGGTAATCAAAGTTTGTGGGGCCGCCCGTCGGGTGGCCGTGCGCGTGCTGGAAACAGCAGCCCGAAACGGTTTTACGCGTAAGCAAATCAATCAATGGGAAACGGAGGTTTGTTTTGGCTGACGACAGGCTGACACATTTTAATAAGTCCGGACGCGCCACCATGGTGGACGTGGGCGGCAAGGGTGATACAACGCGGGTGGCTGTGGCCGCCGGCACCATCAAAATGCTGCCGGAGACATTCAAGCGCATCATGGGCGGCAAGATCGCCAAGGGCGACGTGCTTGCCGTGTCCCAGGTGGCCGCTATTTTAGGCGCCAAGGCAACCTGGGGGCTCATCCCCATGTGCCATCCGCTGCTGCTCACCAAGGTGAACGTGGAATTTTACGAGGATGGCACGCCGGATGCCGATGGCTACTGCGCCATTACCGCCACCTGCGAGGTGGCCGTGACCGGGCAGACCGGTGTCGAAATGGAAGGGCTTACCTCCGTCTGCGTGGCGCTGCTGACCATCTACGATATGTGCAAGGCGATCGACAAGGGTATGTACTTTGTCAACGTCGGGCTGCTCTCCAAAGAGGGCGGCAAGTCGGGCGACTTCACCAACCCGCATATCGAAGCCATGCACGAACTGGTGAAAGCCTGATTCCGGTTGGGACATTCAGGTGTATTAATGGTGTGTCGTGATTGAGGTCAGTTGTGATTGAGGTCAAGGGACTGGTCAAGGTGTACGGGAACACGGGCAAGCGTTCCGTGGACAACCTGTCTCTTTCGGTCGCCGAGGGCGAGGTGTTTGCCTTTCTGGGGCCAAACGGCGCCGGCAAGAGCACCACGGCCAAGATACTGACCACCCTGCTTGCGCCCACCGAGGGCAGCGTGCGGGTGGCCGGGTACGACGTGGTGAAAGAGTCCCGCAAGGTGCGGGAAAACATCGGCTACGTGGCCCAGAGCACCGGCATCGACTACTTCATGACCGGGCGTGAAAACCTGATGCTCATTGGTCGGCTGTACCACCTGCGGGGCAAGCACCTGACCGGTCAGGTGGAGAAGATGCTGGACTACTTTGGCCTGACCCAGGTGGCCGACCAGACCTGCGCCAGCTATTCCGGCGGTATGCAGCGCAAGCTCGACATCGCCACCGCCCTGCTGCACCGGCCAAAAGTGCTGTTTCTGGATGAGCCGACCCTGGGGCTGGATGCCCAGAGCCGCATTGACCTGTGGACCTACGTAAAGAGCCTGAACACCGATCTGGGTGTAACCGTGTTTATGACCACCCATTATCTGGACGAGGCCGACAAGCTGGCCGATCGGGTGGGCATCATCGATGAAGGCGTGTTGCAGGCGTGCGACACGCCGAGCGGCCTGAAAGACGTGCTGAAGGGCGATTCCATCTCCATGAGTTTCGATGAAGGCGATGCGGACAAGGCGCGTCCCCTGATGGAAAAAGCCGCCTTCTCCAAGGAGGTGCTGGACGAACAGGACGGCCTGCGTATCTATGTGGATAACGGCGGCAAGACCATTGCCGACGTGGTGCATTTGCTGTCCGACAACGGTCTGCGGGCCACGTCTTTGACCCTGGCCCGGCCCACTCTGGACGACGTGTTCATCAAGTTCACCGGCAAGTCCCTGGACAAGATCGAAGAGAAGGTCAAACCGTGGTGGGCCGAGTGGGCGGGGGATAATTGGGAGCAGCAGGAAGCCGAGGGCAACTGGGGGGGCAACAAGTGGATGAACGCCGACGGCACGCCCAAGGACGAGGAAGAATTCAAGACCTGGTCGGATGCCCAGGAGGATGCCAGTGCCGATACCGATGACGATGCCGAAAAGGCGGAAGCGGAGAATGACGTGAGCGAAGAAAAAGAAGATAAAAAAGAAGAGGCCACCGACGGCGACCCCAACTGGGGCGGCAACGAGTGGGTGAACAAAGACGGTTCCCCGAAAGACCCGGAAGCCATGAGCAAGTGGCTCAAGGACTCCGCCGGAAAGAGCACCGACTAGGGGACAATACGTGTTTGTCGCAGATACATATTACCTGTTTGCCAAGTACATGGTGATCACATGGCGCATGCCCATGTGGACGCTGTTTGGCCTGGCGCAGCCGTTGATCTGGCTGATTATCTTTTCCGATCTGTTTGCGTCCATGGCCACCCTGCAGGGCTGGCCCACCACCAGCTATGCCAACTTTTTCCTGCCGGGGGTGATGGTCATGACGGTGCTGTTCGGCAGCGCCTGGGCCGGCGTCAGCCTGTTGCGGGAGATCAATTTTGGCACCGTGGACAAGATGATGGTGACCCCCATTCATCGGGGTTCCGTGCTGTTTTCGCGGGTGTTGCATTCGGCCGCTACGGTCATCATCCAGTGCCTGGTATTGCTGGCGGTGGCGTTCGTCATGGGGCTGGATTTGAATACCAGCCCGTTGATGCTGATTGCCGGTCTGGTGGTGGTATGGACCCTGGGGATCGGCTTTGCCGCCCTGTCCAACGGCATCGCCATTGTGCTTCGGCGCGAAGAGCCGCTGATTGTGGTGGGCAATTTTCTCACCCTGCCGCTGATGTTTTTCTCTTCCGCGATGATGCCGGTGCAGTATTTACCCCAGTGGATTCAATGGTGCGCCGTGGTCAATCCCATCAACTATGCGGTGGAGGCCAACCGCACCATGCTGGTGGGCGGCGGCGACTGGGAGGTGTTTGGAAAAGGGTTTGTGATCGTGCTCGCGTTTGCGATCGCAACCTTTGCATGGGCCAACTATATGTTTATGAAGAGCCGCAAGTAGCGGCAGCAGGATGTCAGGGTTTGTTGTGTTAACGACTTTCAGGTCATGTAGGAATAAGGAGTGCTAGTGAATGGTCACCATTAAGTTATTCGCTGTGCTGAAAAAGCTCGCAGGTAAAGACGAAATCATCATGGATGTGCCCGCTGGCGGCACGGTCAAGGACGTGATCGCGGAAATTACCGCGGCCCACCCGGAGGTCGGCGAGTTGATTTCCGGCCGCAAGGTGATGCTGTCGCTCAATCAGGAGACGGCCGAGGACGACATGAAAGTGTCTGACGGCGACGAGATGGCCGTGCTGCCGCCGTTTGCCGGGGGCGCAGACACCCCCGCCGACGTGGACGAACTGGTGCGCGTGCAGGAAGGGCCGTTTGACGTGAATGCCGAGATCGAACTGGTGAAGCGCACCAGCAAGGGCATTGGCGCCGTGGTGACGTTTCTGGGCATTGGCCGCGATCACTCCAAGGGCAAGGAAATCGAAGGGCTGACCTTTGAGTACTACGCCGGTATGGCGGAAAAGCGCCTGAAGCAGATTCGCGAGCAGGCCATCAAGGAATTCAACCTGGTCGAGTGTGGCATCGTGCATCGCTTTGGTTCGATTGAGCTGGGTGAGGACATTGTGCTCATCAACGCCGCGTCGTCCCACCGGCCGGAGGCGTTTGAAGCCTGCCGCTGGTGCATCGACGAGCTCAAGCGCATCACGCCGATCTGGAAGAAAGAGTTCACCCCGGAAGGGGAAGTATGGGTGGAAGAGCATCCGTAGCGGGGAGGTCGGGCCTTTGTCCGTCCTTAAACTGAATTAATCCGACGGCCTCCGCTGTTGCGGAAAGCCGGAGATATAGATAGAGACGTTGGTATGAATAAATTTGAACGAGCAGAGCTTGATCACGTGCTGGAGAAGGCGTTTGCCTTTCACGGCAAGCCGTGCGGCGGCACCGTGATCGGTGTGCGTATGGCCATGCTGGGCTTAAAGATGATCGGCATTACCGATCCCAAGGGTGCCCAGCGCAAGGACATTATGGCGGTGGCGGAGAACGACCGCTGCTCGGTGGATGCCATCCAGCATGTCACCGGTTGCCGGGTGAGCGCCCGGGCGCTGAAGCTCAAGGACTACGGCAAGGTGGCCGCCACCTTCGTGAACCTCAAGAGCGGCAAGGCGGTGCGTATCGTCTGCCCGGAGGAGACCCGCGAGACGGTGGAAAAATACAAGCCGGAAGAGGGCGAAAAGAAGGAGCGCACCATTGCAGGCTACAAGAACATCCCGCTCGACGAGCTGTTCTATGCCCAGGAAGTGACGGTGGAATTTGACGACAACGATCTGCCCGGCCACGCCAAGGTGCGTCTCAAGTGCGACGGCTGCGGTGAGTGGGTTTCCGACCATCGGGAACGGGATGTGGACGGCAAGGCCCTGTGCACCCATTGTGCCGAGGGCGGCTACTACAACATCGTCCAGGAAAGGATCCCGGTCAAGGCGTAACGTCCGTGCGTGAGAAGGAGGCCCATACGACGCTGTTTTTCGTCCGTCACGGAGAACCGGATTATCCGGAAGACCAGATCTACGCCCGCACCGACGACCCCGGCTTGACCCCGAAGGGTCACGCACAGGCGCAGGCGCTGGCCACCTGGGTGAAGGACGAGAAGATTGGCGCCGTGTACGTCAGCCCCACCCGCAGAACCCGCGAAACCGCGGAACCGGTGGAGGCGGCGCTGGGCACAAAGGCCAAGGTTGAACCCCGGCTGGAAGAACGTTTCTTCGGCGTGTGGGAAGGAAAATATTTTGACGAGATCAGGGACGAAGACCCGGACGGCTTTATCCGCTGGAAGACCGACCCCATCGGCTTTGCGCCGGAGGGTGGCGAGACCATCGTGGACTTAAGTTGTCGGGTGGAAAAAGCGCTGGATGAAATTCGGGAGCACAATAGGGGTTCCCGAGCCGTCCTGGTGGCCCATGTGGGCACCATCCGCGCTGCCCTGTGTACGGCGCTGAAAGTGCCGCTGGAAGAGTACCGCCGGTTTCATATCACCCCCGGATCGGTGGTACGGGTGGATTACGGACGTCGTCAGGCCAACCTGATGTATCTGGGTCTGGTACCCGGCGACAGAAGTGGGTGGGGTGGAGGAGAGGCGTAGGAAATTAACCAACGGGTCGCCCGCCAGTGGGGCGTGCGGCCATAAACAAAGTGTGTGCTCGGTCTTCGTCTCATGGACGAGCGGGATTTGTGGCACGTTTGATAGCAACCGGTAAGACCAAAAAATGGAGATAAATCATGTGCGATACGACTGGAAACCATAGCCACAGCCACGGTGTTCGGACTTCTCAGGAGAAGGCCTACGGCGATCTGCGTAACAACATTACCATCCAGATGGACCTGCTGACCAAGGTCGAGGCCCAACTGGCGGTAATCGGCGCCGAAGACTTCCCCATGGTGGGCGCCATCGTGCACACCCTGGAGCATCTGAAGGGCGATCTGAAGAAGAACATTGCCGAGCTGATTCAGCTCATCAATGCGCTGGACGCCGAGCAGGCGGCCTACTTCGGTGAGGAGCATACCCACGAAGGGGAACACGCTCACGAAGGCGATCACGCCCACGTGCACGGGTAGCAGTTTGAGCGCCCGCCGGGAAGAAAATTCCCGGCGGGCTTTGACTGGACCGAAGCGAAGGATTTACCCTACCTGCGCCTTCGCAGAAATTTTTGTGTGGCACCCTGAACGGTCGGGGTGTCTAAATGACGGGCGGATGACAACATATCGAACCTGAGAGCACAGGCGATCACATCGCATCTTTTTTGTGTTGCAGTTTGACGAACAGATTTTTTTAGGAGCTTGAGGCATGACGACGTACTCGGGTGAAGCCAACCCCATGCGGGTAATGGAGCTTGCGAGCGCATATTGGGACTCGCGGGTAATCCACACTGCCCACAGGCTGAACGTTTTTACACTGGTGGACGAAACACCAATGACGGTCGATGAACTGGCCGCAAAAATCGGCGCCAACGCGCGCGGGCTGGAGCTGCTGTTGATCGGCTGCTCCTCCCTCGGGTTGATGCACCGGGACAGTGACGGCCGTTACACCAACACCCCCCTGGCCGACACCCATCTGGTGGAAGGCCGCGACAAGTACCAGGGCGGCATCGTCAAGATGTTTGACGAGTGGTTCGAGCCGTGGATCGGCCTGGAAGAGGCAGTCAAAAAGGGTGCCCCGGTGGTGGAAAAGCAGCACGACCACGGCGAAGAGTCCACCACCGCCTATATCTATGGAATGCACTGGCGTGGCGTGGCCCAGGCCCAGTTGCTTGCCAGGGTGATCGACGGCAGTGGCAGAAAGCGCATGCTCGACATCGCTGGCGGTCCCGGCACCTTTACCTTGCACATGTGCCTGGAAAACCCGGAGCTGACCGGTACCATTCTGGACCTGCCGCAGACCCTGCGGGTGACCAAGGAGATCATCAATCAATACCAGATGGCTGATCGGGTGACCCCTCAGGAAGGCAACTACCTGGATGACGAATCGTTCGGTGAGAACTACGACATCGCCCTGATGAGCTCCATGCTCAACCAGGAGTCGCCCGAAGTGCTGAAGGCCATCCTCACCAAGGCCCGCGCAGCCATGAACGACGGCGGCATGATGCTGGTGCAGGAACAGCTCTTAGATAACGACAAGAACGGCCCCAGACTGCCTGCGGTGATCGGGCTGAACCAGCTCATCCACACGCCGGGCGGACAGAACTACTGTGGCGACGAGATCATGAGCTTCATGAAAGACGTGGGCTTTAAAGACGTGCAGTACGTGGATCTGAAAGAAGAAAGCCCGTTCGTGGTGCTGATGGGCATCAAGTAATCTGGAATCTGACGGGGCCGCCCCGGTGCGGCCCCGCATAAAAGTAGACCGATGTCTGCTGTTTTTTTGTTATGGGGGTTTCCGCTGGCTGCGAAAATCCGGGGAAGGCTGACGGATAAGGATATGTTTATGAAAAGGCAATGGTCTGTTTTAGTCGGTTTTTTTGCAGCGGCATTGTTGCTGGGATCGTCCGCCGCGTTTGCGGCCATGGACGGCACGGAAATCGTGAAGAAATCCCGTGCCCTGCTTCAGGGCAAGGATCAGCGCTCCACGGTGACCCTGGAATTGACCAACTCCGACGGCAGCACCCGCCGGATTGTCACCAAGCGTCTGTGGATGGATTACGGTGGACAGAAGGGTTTTTCCGCCAAGACCGTGTTTTTCACCATGTTCCCACCCGACTCCAAGGGCGTGGGCTTTTTGATCTGGGATACGGCAAACCCCAAGAAAAAAGATCAGCTCTGGCTGTATCTGCCGTCCCTGCGCCAGGTGCGTAAGGTCAGCGTGCGCGATCAGGACGACGCCTTCATGGGCTCCGACCTGACCTTCGCCGACATGGGCCAGCGCCTGCTCGCCGAGGATGCCCACACCCTGGTGGGTGAGGCGACCATCGACGGAAAAGGCTACTACGTGGTCGAAAGCGTCCCGGTGGCCGAGTCGATCTACGGCAAGAAAAAAATGTGGATCAGCAAGGAAGACTTCACCACCCTCAAAATCGAGTATTTCGATCGCAAGGCGGAACTCCTGAAGACCCAGTCCATCACCTGGATCATCGATGGCGAGATGCGCGTCTACAAAAAACTGGATGTGAAGAACGTGCAGACCGGGCACAGCACCATCTACGAAATCAGTGAACTGGAAGTCAACGTGGGACTGAAGGACAAAGACTTTTCCGAGCGGGCCCTGAAGCGCGGCTACCGCGGGCGCTAAACCGGACTTAAGGGAAAAACCCGACCCGCGCCCGGCGTTTCTGGCGCGGCATGAGGATCAGAATACAGGTACATCACGACGCCCGGTCTGCAAATGCAGTGGACCGGGCGTCGGCCTGTTTTGCTTAAGGCAGTCAGCCTGCGCAGGGAAGCGACAAGGATGTCCATGAACCGCCGCCAGGTTGTCGTTGCAATAGGCAGTTTTCTTCTCGCGCTGCAACCGGTATGTGCTTACGCAACGGTGGATCTGGGCGGCCGCCTGCAGCAGGAAATAGCCTACCGCACCGGGCTTTCGCCCACCGTCACCAAATCCCTGTCATTTCTACAACTGGAGGCCACGGCCCGGTTTCGTCAGCGCATGCAATTGACCGCCATCGGTCGGGTGCATTACGACGCGGCGCTGGATGCGGTGGACCCGGACGAGCTGAATCCCCGCCTGGCTCCCGGCGACCCGGTCGGTGGCCATCCCCACGGCGCCGAATTAAAGGAAGCCTACCTGGACCTGTTTTATGAAACGGTCGATCTGCGCCTGGGCCGGCAGATTGTCCGTTGGGGGGTGCTGGAAGGGGCGCGCATCACCGACCGGATCAACCCGATCGACTTCCGCGAATACCTGTTTCGCGACGTGGAGGACCGCTATATCCCCCTGTGGATGGCAACGTTGAACTATTACCCCGGCTGGGGCCAGTTGCAGTTGCTGCTGATCCCCGACATGACCTTCAACAAGCCGGCACCGGCAGGCAGTGAGTGGGAAGCGTTCCAGACGCCGCCCGGCACCAGTTCGCCGTCGTCCTCCCCAAAAAACACCGAAGTGGGCATCAACGGGGGTATCCGGGCGGGAGAAGTCGCAATAAATGCCAGTTATTTCTATACTTGGGACGATTTTCCGGCGGCTTTCCGATCGATTTTTGGTGTGGTGTCCCAACCTACCGGCGTGGGCTTTAATGCCCGGCACGAGCGGTTGCACGTGTTTGGCCTGTCTGTAACGCAGGATGTGGGTAAATCGGTGCTTTCTTTTGAGGGTGCGTACGATCACGGCAAGTACCTTGCAACGGATATTGGGGCTATGCCCGCCAATGAGATTCAGCGGGACATGGCCAGGTGGGGAATTGGTTTGGATTTGAATATTTCGGGTGTCGATGTGTCTACGCTCTACTTTCAGGAACATGTGCTCCATTGGCGGCCGTTTATCCCGGCTCGCCGTACGGAGAGAGCTGCCAGTATCATGGTGAGCGAAAAATTCCTGAACAACCGGCTGGACCTGCAGATGCTGCTGCTCTATTTCGGCACCGGCGATCAGTACATCGCCCGGCCGCAGGCGGCCTGGCGGGTGACCGACCGGGTAAAGGTCACCGTGGGGGCAGATATTTTAGGTGGCGAACGAAGCGCCGACCCGTCGGACCCTGCGGCGGTGCGGGATTTTCGCTTTGTTGGATATTTCAGAGAGCACGACCGTGTTCATGTGACAGTTAACTACCGGTTCTAGGATCGGGATACGGAAAGGAAACTACCTTGAGACGGTACGTTGAAACCATTATTCGTTGGCCCCTGCTGACTATTTTTGTGCTGGGACTGATCACGGTTTATTTCGCTGCCCAGGTGGGGCATCTGAAAATGGTGCTCGACCCGAAGCGCATTCTGCCCCAGGGACACCCGTATGTGCAGATGAACAACAAGGTCGAAGAGCACTTCGGCGGCAGCCGCGTGGTGGTGATCGGCGTCACGGTGAAAGAGGGGGACATCTTCAATCCCGACACTCTGGCCAAGATCCAGCGTATCAACGAGGACGTCAAGGAGACCCAGGGCATCCTGGAAGAAAATGTCATCTCCATTGCCGACCGCAAGATCAAGTACATCAAGTCCACCGAAGACGGGCTGGACATTCGCCGCATGATGAAAGAGGTGCCCACCACCCCGGAAGGGCTGGCGGAGCTTCGCGCCAACGTTTTCATGAACGACATGTACGTGGGTTCCCTGGTATCCCCTGACGGCAAGAGCGCCGCCATCATCACCGATTTTCGGGGCGGCGGCGGGTCGTCTGACTGGTGGGACCGGATGATGGGCGATGAAGCCGACGAGCCGGAGGTCGTGGCGGAAAGCGAATCGACGGCCACCGGAGAGTGGTCCCAGGAAGAAATGGATGAGTGGTGGAAAAGTCAGGGGGGTAAGCCGTGGGAGACCAAAACCGACGCCGCCCAGACGCCCGCAGACACCCCGGAAACAGCCGTGGCATCTGACGCAGCGTCCACCACCCCGGAAGCCGCTGCCGGTTGGGAGGCCCCGGAGGACGGCAACTGGGAAGAGATGGCCGCCCAGTGGTACACGCCCGATTCCACCATCTACCGGAATCTGGAAGAAATCGCCGCCCGGGAGCGGGACGGTAACACCGAGGTGCATCTGGGCGGGCTGCCCATTGCCCTGGCGTTTCTGGAAAAAGACGCCCTGCTGATGAACAAGGTGGTGTTCCCCATTGCGGTGGGTGTGGTGGTGCTGGTGCTGATCGGTGCCTTCATGAGCTTTCAGGGGGTGATCATTCCGCTGTTGACGGCCACTTTCAGCGTCGTCTGGGCGCTGGGGGCCATGGCCATTTTCCGTATTCCGCTGGACCCGTGGACCCAGACCCTGACCCCCATCCTGATTGTGGCGATTGCGTCGGGTCATTCCATCCAGATTTTAAAACGCTATTACGAAGAGCTGGCGCGCAACGGCGGCGACAACCGCGAGGCGGTGATCGAGGCCACGGCCCGCATCGGACCGGTGATGATCACGGCGGGACTGGTGGCGGCGGCGAGTTTTGCCTCACTGATCACGTTTGACCTGAAAACGTTCCAGGCGTTCGGCATGTTTACCGCGTTTGGCATCCTGTCGGCGCTGACCCTGGAAATGACGTTCATTCCGGCATTGCGTGCCATGTTGCGCCCCCCTTCGGACAAGGCCATTGCCCGGCTGACCCGCAAAGGCATATTCGACCGGGTGGCGGAGTCCCTTGCCGCTCAGGCGGTGGGAGAGCGTCCGCGGGTGGTGCTGTTTGCTGTGCTGGCGGCACTTGTCGTGGCCCTGGGCTTTGCCGGTCAGGTGGAAGTGAACAACAGCCTGAAAGGGCAGTTTTTCGAGGAAACCCAGTTGCGCAAGGACGAGGCGGCCATCAATCAGGCGTTCGGCGGTACCACCACTTTTTATGTGCTGCTTGAAGGCAAGGAGCCGGGGGCGCTCAAGGATCCGGCCGTGTTGCAGGCGGTGGAAGATCTGCAACACAAGTTCGGCACCATACCCGGCGTGGGTAAAACCCAGTCGTACGTGGACTACGTAAAGAAGATGAACAAGTCGTTCCACGGGGACGATCTGGCGTACGACGTGGTACCCACCCGGCGGGACGAAGTGGCTGACTATCTGTTCCTGTACTCCATTTCGGGCAATCCCGCCGACTTCCGGCGGCTGGTGGACTACGACTACCAGAAGGCGGTGCTGTGGGTGTTCCTGAAGGACGACAGTACCCAACTGGCGGAAGAGTTGATTACCCTGACCGAACAGTTTGTCGATGAAAACTTCCCGGACGGCATCACTGTCGGCGTGGCGGGCAGTTCCCCGGTAACCGTGGCATTAAACGACACCATCGTGGACGGCAAGCTGCGTAACATCATGCAGATTGCCCTGATCACGTTTTTGATCTCCTGTGTGGTGCTGCGTTCCCTGCTGGGCGGACTGCTGGTACTGGTGCCGCTGGGCGCATCGGTGATGATCAACTTCGGCATCATGGGGCTGGGCGGCATCGCCCTGGGGATCGGCACGGCCACCATTTCCGCCATGGCCGTGGGTATTGGCGCCGATTTTGCCATCTATATCCTGTTTCGTTGCCGGGAGGAGTTTAATCGTACCGGCAATGAAAAAGAGGCCATCATGGCCACCGTTACCACCGCTGGCAAGGCGGTGCTGTTTGTGGCGCTGGCCATTGGCGCCGGGTGCTCCACCCTGAGTGTGGCCGGGTACTACCGCCACATGGAAGGGGTCTTGATTCCGTTGGCCATGCTCACAGGATCACTGGGGGCCCTGACGATTCTGCCCACGGTGGTCTGGTTGCTCAAACCCGCATTTATTTTCCAGAGGAGGTAGCCGGTTACGCGTTCGGTCAGTTTTAAATTTTCAGGGCGCCTGAGTGCCCTGCTGGTGTCGGCCCTGGTGCTTTCCCTGTTTGTGGCGCTTGCACCGACGGTCGCCATGGCCATCGATGAGGGTGGCCAGCCCAGCCTTAAGAAACGCTGGAGCATTGGCCTGACCGCCGGCACCTATACCCCCGACCTGCGGCAATTAAACGCCGTACTGGCGGACCCCAATGTGGCCTTGCTGCAGGACCCCAACTTTCTGATTCCCAGAAACGAAGACCTGCCCGCTTCCGTTCGCAACGTTTCCATGCCGGAGTTGGCTTCCGAGCTAAGCTATGGTGTGGAGGCCCAGTGGCAATGGCGGGATCGCGTGTCCCTGGTGCTGATGACCCAGAACTGGCAGGGGCGCTCCAGCGTGAGCGATACGATAACCATGGCGCTCCGGTCCAACCTGCCGCCCATCGATGTGCCGCGCACCGCCCGCTACAACCTGAACCTGAACCACATCTGGCTCGGCTGGCGCTACAGCCTGTTTGACCGGCCCGGTCACGGCACGCTGTTCCTGAACCTGGGCATTGCCGGGCTGGCCGTGGCGGACTTCACCATGGACACCCTGCTCAAGGTGAATCAGCAGGATGGAGCCCTCGACCTGAACTTTGCCTCCATCAGTTCCACCGAGGTGCACGGCACCGCCTATTCCAGCCGCTACGGCCTGGGAGGGGAGTTTTTTGTGGGCAAGAAAATGTCCATCGGCTTTCATGCCAACTACATTTTTGGCGAAATGAACGACTTTCGCATCGCCCGGTACTTTCCTTCGGGCTTCTCGGAGTTGCCACCGATTCCGCCGCAGACCACCAACAGCTTGCCGGAGAACATCCTGCCGTCCAATCATGCCCTGCCGGAAGGCGGGTCGCAACTGCTGTACGCCGAGATCACGGAGCCGCGCGAAAATGTGGAGGTGGTCAGCAATCCCAGACCGATCCTGCTGGATCTGGACGGCTGGGAATTTGCCTTCATGGCACGGGTATACTACTGATTTAAAACGGATTGTTTCTTGTTTCCCCCCTGCTTTCCCGCAGGTCGCGGAGAACGGGAAAGAAAGTGCCCAATATTACGGCTAACAGGCGTGAAATGGGTGCCGATTTCCCGTCATAGCGCGGTTTTAAAATAAAAAAACAAAGCAAATTCAATGGTTTCTGATAAGCCAAATATTGGCTTGGAAAGTGCAACCTCACGCGCATGGGCGCATTGGCGTCCACCATTTAGGTGATGGTTGCATTGATGAAATTCTGGCGCGATATGTTCGCGCGGGTGGCGGGGAGTGGCCGATTCTGGGCGCTCCTCGGCATTTGCGCGTTTTTCCTGATGGCGGGTACCGCCGTCCGGCAGGCGGGAGTCTATCCCGGCGTATCTGCAGCCATCGCCCATGCCGGTGTCAGTTATTCCGTTCAGTTTGACGATCACGGGGTTTCCTATTTTTCAGGGAAAGAGAATGCCTCGCCCCCGCTACGGGTGGGCACCCAGCAGGTGGTGCACGGCGATACCGTGCTGTTTGACGCCCGCTTCGGTGCCACAACCTGGGAGATGGTCTCTCCCCATGCGGCCCGGTATACCCTTGCCCCCGGCCTGATTCAGCGGTTTATCGCCGCCGACAAGGGCGTGGAGCAAATCTGGGAGCTGACCACCCCCCCGGCAGGTTCCGGGGACCTGACCATCACCATCCGGATTGAAACCCCTCTTTCCGCCAAGACCTTCGACGATCAGCCGGTGCGTTTTCATGACGCCCAGGGCCGGTATGTCACGTCCTACGGGCGTGCAACCATCACCGACCGTTCCGGCCGCCGGCTGACCGTCGCTCCTTCCCTGTCCGAACTCCCGGGCAAGCCGGGTGCAGACAACCTGTATGCACTGGCCATCACCCTGCCCGAAGCGTGGCTGGCGGACGCGGCCTACCCGATCATTATCGACCCGCTGATCGGCAGCGAAATTCAGGTGGCGGGCACCACCGAAACCGAACAGAGCCCGGCCATCGCCTTTGGTGATACCGAGTATCTGGCCGTCTGGCAGGAGAGCGGCCTTGTGGGTTTCGATATCTTCGGTACCCGGATATCGACTGCGGGGGTGGTGCAGGGCGGCAAGATCACGCTCTTTTCCGCCGCGAACGATCAGACCGATCCCGCCGTGGTATACGACGGCGTCCGGTTCTTTTCGGTCTGGACCGATAACGGCGATATCAAGGGCGTCACCGTCAGCACCGCAGGGGCCGTAGGCAGCGTGGTGAATATCACCAATGATGCACAGGTCACCGTGCAGGCAAACGCCGGTGTGGCATCCGACGGCACCGATTTTCTGGTGGTGTGGGAGGAGGCGGGCGACATCATCGGCATGATCGTCACCGGTACCGCCACCCCGACTCCGGGCACACCGTTTACCATTTCGGGCGGCACCACCGATGCCCTGCCGGCGGTGACCTGGTCGCCTGTGGTGGGCAGCTATCTGGTCTCCTGGGCGGCGGGGGCCGATGTGCAAGCCCGGCTGGTGGCGGCAGACGGCACCCTGGATGTGACCACCCTGACCATCACCACCCTGGCCACCTCGGTGGGATCCATGGCCGCCGCCAGCGACGGCACCGACTTTTTGGTGACGTGGACCGACGATCAGGGCGGCGATCAGGATGTTTACGGTGCCCGCATCGACGACGTTCCATCGGTACTGGGCGGAAGCGCTTTTCCGATCTCGACAAAAGTCGGCAACGAGGCAGAGGTAAGCGCCACCTTCGGTGCCGGTAACTATCTGGTGGTCTGGGCCGATCCGTTCCGGGCGGCCAGCGCCCCCGATATCTTCGGTGCCCGCATCGATCCGACCACGGGCACGGTGCTGGAGACGGCAGGTATTGAGATTTCGGTGACCACCGATGCCCAGACAGCGCCTGCAGCCGGGTACGACGGCGCAGAATTTCTGGTGGTGTGGGCCGATGACCGGGACGCTGTTGGCCTGTCCGACGTAATCGGTCAGCAACTGCCGGGCACGTTCCCGTTGCCGCCTGGCAGCGTCACCGCAGTGGATACGTCCGGCGATACCGGCGGGCGCATCAGCCTGTCGTGGGTGCCGTCCGCCACCGCCGGGGTGACCCAGCAACGTATTTACCGGGAAACGACGGCGGATATTACCTTCACCAATCTGATTGCCACCATTGAGGGCAACACCGTTGCCACCTTCCAGGATTCCGGTCTGGTCAACGGCACCACCTACTATTACGTGGTGCGGGCCTTCGACGGTAGCTATGAAAGTGCCGACCCGGCCTTCGCCTCCGCCGCACCGCTGGCCGACTCGGTCAACAATCCGCCCGCGGTGACCAATCCGGGGGATCAGCTGGCCAGCGAGGGCGATGTCATTTTCCTGGACATCGTCGCCACCGACCTTGATCCGGACACGCTGAGCTATTCCGCAACCGGTCTTCCCCCCGGCTTGTCCATCGGTCCCGGTAATAGCGATATCACCGGGCAGATCGGCTGGAATGATGCGGGTGTCTATGCCTCTACCATCTCGGTTTCGGACGGCACGACCGTTACGGACATTCTGTTTGTCTGGACGGTGTCGGTGCAGAACGGCCCGCCCACCGCCAACGACGACACGCTGGCGTCGGCCACCAACGAAGACACCATCCTGCTGATTACCGCATCCACCGACATGCTGGACAACGATACCGACGTGGATACCGGCGATACCCTCAGCGTGGATTCATTCGACGGCGTGACGGGGCAACTCGGGAATGTGGTTGATAACGGGAACGGTACCTACACCTATACCCCGGCCACGGACTTCAACGGCACCGATACGTTCACCTACACGGTGACCGACGGCCTGCTCACCAGCGCATCCGCCACGGTAACGATCACGGTGAATCCGATCAACGATGCGCCAGTAGCAAACGACGATGGTCCGCTTGCCGCCACGGAAGACACGGACCTGATCATTACCGCCGCCACCAGCATCGTGAACAACGATACCGACGTGGAAGGCGACACGCTGACGGTGGGGACGTTCGATGCGGCTTCGGCCAACGGCGGCGCCATCGTCGACAACCTGGACGGCACGTTTACCTACAGCCCGGCGGCGAACTTCAACGGCACCGACACGTTTACCTACACGGCGA
>CBDUXI010000041.1:0-22511 GCA_965371175.1 uncultured bacterium | reverse complement strand
CGCATGCACGCCTATGGAACAAAAAGGAAAACGGGCACTCGCCCTCCCTTTTCCATGCCGGTACCCCCCCTGATTGGTCCCACTACATGGGGATAGTAACGGACTCCTGTCCGTTATTCAATATTTGTTAAATATTATAAACGCTTTATTTTTTGTTAGATGTTTTGTAAACGGAGTATGAAAATTCTGTAAATTTTCCATGTCAATTGCCAGTATTTTGTTGTGTTTATACCATTGTAAACAGGCGCATATGCACATTATGTTTAGTATGTTGAAAACATATTTTTTTATCGTAACTATTTGATTATAAATAGAATTTTTTGATAAAAAATTACATCTAATGCAGCGTGAAATGCTTGACGATAAGGCGTGTCATAAGGCGACGGTTATATGCCTATTTATGTATCGATTGATCATTCGTAATAAGTTTTTATTTGGCTGGTAAACGCAGGAAAACAACGTTTGTTGTTGGCTCTGCAACAGAGTGTGCCGCCTGAGTTAAAGAAAGGTAAGCAGTGAACATCACAATGAAAACAAAGCTTTTCGGTTTTGGATTGATCAGCGTATTTATGCTGGTTTGTGTGGGTGCGGCCGGGTACTGGGCGCTGAATTTCGTGGGTGCCGCCAACGACCGGGTGGCGTTGAATACGCAGGCGCTGCAAAACCACATGACCGGCGACATGATGTCTGACGCGTTGAAGGCGGACGTGCTGGCCTTTGTAGTGGCGCTGGCACGGGGGGATGGCGTCGGCGCGAGTACCGCAAAGCTTGCCCTGGACGAGGATGCCAAAACGTTTCGGGAGGCGCTCACCAAAAACAGGGAGCTGCCGCTGACCAAAGAGGTTGAGGCGGCGCTGGAAGATATCCGCCCCGCCCTTGAACGCTATATCCAATCGGCTGAGGGCATCGTCAACGATGCATCGAGCGACATCATGGTGGCGCTGGAAAAAATAGATACCTTCTCTGCCGACTTCAACTCGGTTGAGATCAAAATGGGGGCGCTCAGTGGGCTGATCGAGCGCGACAGCCAGATGTCCCGTACCGGGGGTGAGCAGGCGTCGGCCATGGCCGAACGGTTGATCCTGTTCATGTCGCTGATTGCCTTTGGTCTGTTGATCACCCTCTCCTGGTGGCTTTCCAACCTGATTGTCCGGCCGCTGAAAGTGGCGGTCAACGTGGCCGAAGAGATCGCGCAAGGCAACCTGGACAACGACATCCAGGTCACCAGCAACGACGAAACCGGCCGCATGCTGACCGCAATGAAAATCATGAACGACAAACTGTTGCGCATCGTCAGCGACGTGCGGGTGAGTGCCGATACCATATCGGGCGGTTCCCAGGAACTGTCCATAGGCAACAATAACCTGTCCCGGCGCACCGAGGAGCAGGCCGCGGCGCTGGAGCAGACCGCCTCTTCCATGGAAGAGATGACTGCCAACGTCAAGCAAAGTGCAGACAACGCCGCCAAGGCCAACCAACTGGCCGAGGGTGCGCGGGAACAGGCTGAACAGGGTGGCCAGGTGGTCGAAAAGGCCGTGGTCGCCATGGGCGAGATCAACGAGTCGTCGAAGAAGATTGCCGAGATCATCGGCATGATCAACGAGATCGCCTTCCAGACCAACCTGCTGGCCCTGAACGCGGCGGTGGAAGCCGCTCGTGCCGGGGAGCAGGGCCGCGGCTTCGCCGTGGTGGCCTCCGAGGTGCGCAACCTGGCCCAGAGAAGTGGGGCCGCCGCGGACGAGATCAAGCTGTTGATCGGGGACTCGGTGGCCAAGGTGCAGAACGGCTCCGGGCTGGTGGAAGAGACCGGCAAGTCGCTGGCGGAGATTCGGGACAGCATCACCCGGGTGACCGACATCGTCTCCGAGATGAACGCCGCAAGTCAGGAACAGTCCACCGGCATTGAGGAAGTGAACCGTGCCGTCATGCAGATGGACGAGGTGGTGCAGCAGAACGCCGCGCTGGTGGAGGAAGGCGCTGCCACCTCCGACAATCTGGCGGAAGAGGCCGGAAAGCTCGCCGAGCTGATGACCTTCTTCAAGACGGGTATGGGCATCTCTTCGGTCGCCCAGCCCACTCGTCGAGTCACCACCACAGCCAGGAAAACACGGGCGTCTGGAGGCTTTATCAGCAAGTCGCGCCGCCGCAAGGCCGCGCAGCCGGTCACTGCCGATGCCCCGTCCAATACATTGGGCAGCACGGAGAACATGGAGGACTTCTAGGTTGTCCACGCAGGGGACAGGAAGTGGTGTGAACCATACCGCAGCCAGCCCCATGGACGCGCCACAGCCCGGAACCGGGCCCACGGCGGTTGAGAGTGAATTTCGGGGGCAGGCAGTGAGTTGCCGTCTGCCCGGTTTGGACTCACCCGTTAGACGATAACGGGTGAAAAACAGGGACGTTGAAACAACAGTCAGGGATAAAAACATGAAAAACAACTTTGTCAAAAAACTATGGGGGGCAGGCTTTCTTTTTGTGGTGCTGCTGAGCGCACCGGGCCTGTCCCATGGCTTCGAAATTAACGGCTTTGGTGACGTCAGCTACGTTGTTACCGAAGAAGGCGGCGTATCCAACAACGGGTTCGCCCTGGGCCAACTCACCTTCTATGCAAATGAGCAGATCAGTGACCGCTCGTCCGTGCTGGTGGAGTACGTGATCGAATCTCCCGGTGGCGGGTTCGTCATCGACCTGGAGCGGTTACAGATCGATTACGAACTGAGCGACAACCACACCCTCCGGGCCGGCCGGTTCCACAGCCTGCTGGGCTACTGGAACACAGCGTTCCATCACGGTGCCTATCTGCAAACCTCGGTCGGGCGGCCGTTCTTCCTGGAGTTCGAGGATGAGAACGGCGTTATTCCGGTACACACGGTCGGCGTCTGGTGGGATTCCAGGTTCGATACCGGCCTGGGCCGGATCGAACTGGACTTGTTCGTCGGTAACGGTGTCCACTTGATGGCCGATTTTTCCGGTGCGATGGGTATGCCTGAAACCGCGGAACTGAACCCCAGTAGCGCTGGCGACCAGGACAACGACAAGGCCATTGCGTGGTCCCTGTCGCTTGCCCCGGCAGCCGTGCGGGGCCTGAAGGTCGGCACCTCCGGCCAGACCGGCAAAGTCCAGATCATGGATATGCCTTCCATGGCCCTGGACGATGAGATCGACCAGTTGCTGTTGAGCGTTGACCTGACCTACTTCCGGGGCGGCACGGAGTTCCTTTCGGAGTACTACACGTGGAGCCACGACAGCCAGGCGCTTGCGACCAGCTTTGACGACAGCAGCGCCTTCTACGTGCAGTTCGGCCAGAAGGTCGGAAGCCGCTCTACCCCGTACGTGCGCTACGAGGTATTGGACGCCAAGGCGGACCCCTACTTCAACGCCACCGGCATGACGGCGGGCGCGGACCGGAAAAAGACCGTGGGGGTTGCCGGTATCCGCCACGACCTTTCGGACGCCACGACGCTCAAGGTGGAGTATCGGGCCGTGGATGACGAAGCGGACAGCTACAACGAAGGCGCGGTGCAGTGGTCCTTCGCCTTTTAAGTGATTACGTGAAAAACGTAAAAAATGGGAATTGTAAAAATGATTAAAAAAATAACATTATGGATGCTTGGCGTATTCCTGCTGACGGCCGGAAACGTCTGGGCGGAAGACATTGTGGTGGTTGTCAATGCGAGTGCTCCGGTGCAGAGCCTGACGGCAAACCAGATCCGGGATATCTATCTGGGTGAAAAACGGCGCTGGAGGGGAGTGCGGATCGCGCCGGTTGATTACAGGGGTAGCACGACTCTCCAGGGTCGGTTTCTGGATTCGGTGTTGTACATGGATGTGAGCGCCTACAACAACTACTGGATCAAGCGGGCGTTCCGCGACGGCCTGAAGCGGCCGACGGTGGCGGTATCGCCCCGGGAGGCACTCCGGGCCGTGGCCCGGAGTGCCGGTGGCATCGGCTTCTTTTATGCCAGCGATGCCAGCGGCGCTACCGGTGTGCGGGAGGTGTACCGCATCAAGTAAATAAGGCCCAAACGCCAGCCCGGTTGCCCAACCGGGAGTGCCAATAAGCCCCGCCGGTTTCGGCGGGGCTTATGAGGCTAAAACAGGAGGGTTCGCTACCTGCCGCTTATGAAAAATCGACCAAAAAAAACCTGGGTCCCCCCTGAAAGACGGCCCCCGAGGGCCGGTGTGCCAACGGGAGTCCGTGTATTCCTCAACAAAGTAAATAGCCACGAAAAACTCAACGGCTGGGCGAAAAACCTGTCCTACGGCGGCGTTTTTATCGAGAGCACGGGCAAGTTCAGGGAAAATACCGAAGTATCGATCCATGCCCTCGCACGGACGGGCAACACCGTCCACAAGATCCAGCTGGGTGGGTGGGTCGTTCACACGCAAGAAACCGGGCTTGGCATCCAGTTTGACGAACTGAACCGGGAGGCGCTTCTGACCGTCAGAAAACTGGTCGACTTCTACCTGAAACAGCCCGAGCGGTAGGGTTGCGTGATGTCCGATCTCGGCGACGTAACAAATAGCTGCCAGCGGTGCCTTGAAACTTCCGCATTCTTTGACACCTTTTTTCAGAAACTGTCATCCAGGGCTCACGTCGTCACCGATTTGTTTGCGGGAGCGGATGAAATTATGCTCAAAGCCTTCTTCCGGAACGCCCTGACCCTGCTCCTTCTGGATGCGGCCGGTTCACAGCAAGCAAAGAAGAAGTTGGCTCGTGTTCGGACATGGAATGGATCAGACGGTCTGAATTTGAACCCGGAGTGGTTTCCCCACTGGATCGAGAGCCTGATGGTTGCCATCCGGAAACATGATCCTGAGTACACCCCCACCCTTGAGTATAAATGGCGAGCAATCCTTGAGGTGGGGCTCCGGAAAGTGGTGCCGAGACCCGGACCGTAGGGGAGTGAATGACTGAAAAATTGGGGCGGCGGCTATCTAATCAGCGCTCTAACCAATTGAAACCAAATATATATTTCGATTTTATTTTTTTGGTTGCCCCCAAAGTTGCCCCCACCTGTCGGGTGCTGGGGCTCTTTATCCACCCAACTGGGTCAGCAGTTCCCGCAAGCGTAGTTTCGGCCCGGTTGGTTTCCAACTGCAAGCGAACCAGCACCTGAGCGTCGGGGATTTTAAGGACTTTGGGCAAACGTTTCGGTTTGTTCCCAAAACGTCTGATTACTTCTATTCCAAGCGACTATCCCGGAAAATCCCCTGCAACAGGGTGTCTGGCAAGTTCCCGCTGATTCCCACAAAATCTCTGCACGATTACACAGGAATTACACAGAGATTGCCCTCCCTTTCTTCTGGCTTTACATCTTACGTTGATCCGAACCGGCGCGTCCGGAGTGCCTGGCCGCCCGGCCATTCCGGACCGGTTGCGGCCATAATGGAGGTATGGACGACGAATGGGTGTGCTTTCTCCAGTGGGCCCTGCCGCATCTGCGGATGCGCTGGGCCGGATTTCGGCAGGTGCGGCGGCAGGTGATCCGCCGGGTACGCCGACGCATGGACCGATTGGGGCTCCAGGACCCGGATGCCTACCGGGAGTATTTGCACCATCACCCCGCCGAGTGGGATGCCCTTGACGGCCTGTGCCGGGTGACGGTTTCCCATTTTTACCGGGATCGGGCGGTGTTCGAGGCCCTGGAACAAAAGGTGC
Source organism: uncultured bacterium (assembly GCA_965371175.1). Taxonomy (GTDB): domain Bacteria; phylum Nitrospirota; class JACRHL01; order JACRHL01; family JACRHL01; genus CBDUXI01. The sequence goes on along the minus strand of CBDUXI010000041.1, from coordinate 16,849 downwards.
TTCCAACACTGACGGATCATGCCCGTAAGGCCGGGCGGAATACCCTGTCCCTATGGAGTTGCGGCTGCGCTTCCGGGGAGGAGCCGTACACGCTCGCTATCTTGTGGACGCTGGTATTGGCGGCATCCTATCCCGACATGAAGGTTGACATCCTGGCCACGGATGCCGACCCGGACCTGCTTGCGCGGGCCGAAGCGGCCCGTTACCCGGGCAGCAGCCTCAAGGACCTGCCGCCCGCCTGGCGGAAGGCGGCGTTCGATATCGACGGGGAACACTACCGGCTCCGTCCCCGGTTCCGCCAGTGCGTACGGTTTTTGCGGCATGACGTGCGCGACCGCCCGCCGGACGGGCCGTTCGATCTGATCCTGTGCCGCAATCTGGCATTCACCTATTACGACGATGCGTTGCAGCGGTCGGTGGCGGAACACCTGCACGCGGTCCTCCGCCCGAACGGCATACTGGTGGTCGGGGGCCATGAGACCATTCCCCGGGAGATGGGGTTCAAGCCACTTGCAGGCACTCCGGGGCTTTACAAAGCCGCCTGAGGTTGGGATTTAATTCCCTGCAGGGTGTGCCATGTGGGGTGCCCGATTCCGTACAATGGGCTCAGGTACTTATCAAGCGGAGGCGGATCATGTCGTCTGCCCAGTTACCAGCAGGGCCGGAAGGGGCCAAATGGCGCAGGCGAGCCCGGTTCGCCGCGTGCGCGCTTCCCCTCGTCCTCATACTTTTCGTGGGCTGCAGTTTCGGCGCGGAGGCTGAACAGGCCACGCGTAGCGAGATGGTGCGGGCGATCGCTGCGGACGTGGCCGAGACCAGCCGCTACCTGGGGCGTGACGCCCTGGATGAGCGCGTCCTTGCGGCCATGGCCAGGGTGCCGCGTCACCGCTTTGTGGCGTCCAGGTACTACAATGCCGCCTATGAAAACCGCCCGCTGCCCATCGGCCACGGTCAGACCATCTCCCAGCCGTACATCGTCGCGGTGATGACCGACCTGCTGGATCCGCAGCCGCATCACACGGTGTTGGAGGTGGGCACCGGATCCGGTTACCAGGCCGCCGTGCTGGCCGAACTGGTCGAGTCCGTCTATACGGAGGAAATCATCGAGCCACTGGCCGAGCAGGCGGCGGAGCGGCTGCAAGAGATGGGGTACCACAACGTCCGGGCCCGCGTCGCCGACGGGTATTTCGGCTGGGAAGAACACGCGCCGTTCGACGCCATCATGGTGACGGCGGCGGCCAGCCACATCCCCCCCCCACTGGTGGCGCAGCTCAAGCCGGGCGGGCGCATGGTGATCCCGGTGGGGAGCCGCTTCATGGTCCAGTATCTGGTGTTGGTGGAGAAAGGCGTGGATGGCGAGGTCCATACCCGGCAGGTGCTGCCGGTGCGTTTTGTTCCCCTGACCGGTGGGCACTGATGCCGGCAGGTGGCGTGCCGGTGGGTGAACGGCTGCCGCGGGGCTCGATTGCTCTGGTGTCGGCGGCGGCGCTGGCCTACGAGGTGCTGCTCACCCGCCTGTTCGCGATCATCCAGTGGCACCACTTCGCCTATATGGTGATCAGTCTGGCCTTGCTGGGGTTCGGGGCCAGCGGTACCGTGCTGGCCCTCGCCCGCAGGCGGTTGATGGGGCGCTTTGCCGCCGTTTACACATCCTGCCTGGCCCTGTTCGGCGTCACGACCGTGGCCTGCTATCTGGCGGTCCGCCGCCTGCCGTTCAATCCCGAGGAGATGTTGTGGGACCCGCGCCAGCCGCTCTACCTGCTGCTCACCTACCTGCTGCTGGCGGTGCCGTTCTTCTTTGCGGCCACGGGCATTGGCCTTGCCCTGATGCGCTATGCGGACCGCGCCCCGCGGCTGTATGCGGCGGACCTGCTCGGGGCTGGCGTCGGGGGGGCGGGGGTGGTGCTGCTCCTGTTCGTGGCGGCTCCGGGCGATATCGTCAAAGTGGTGGGGGTGCTGGGCGTTGCCGCGGCAGTGGTCGGCTGCCGGGAAACGGGGACGCGGCTGCAGGCAGTTGGACCCCTCCTGGGGGGAGTGGCGGTGGTGCTGCTGCTCCTGCCTTCCGGCTGGCTGCGGCCGGAGCCCTCGCCTTACAAGGGGCTGAGCCAACTGCTGGAGGTGAGCGGGGCGCGTCTGGCGGCGGAGAGAACCGGCCCACTGGGGGTGGTGAGCGCGGTGGAAAGCCCGCGGGTGCCGGTGCGTGACGCCCCGGGGCTGAGCCTGCTGTCCCCGGTGGTGCCGCCGGAGCAGGTAGCCCTGTTTGTGGATGGCGACGGGCCCCTTGTGATTACCCGTGATACGGGGGAGCGGAGCGCACTTGCCTATCTGGATTATCTCCCCGTAGCGGCCCCGTACCACCTGGGACGACCGCAGGAGGTGCTGGTGCTGGGATCCGGCGGCGGCTCCGGGGTGCTCCAGGCCCGTTACCATGGCGCCCGCCGCGTGGATGCGGTGGAGCGCAACCCGCACGTGCTGGCACTGGCCCGGGAACCCTACGCCGACTTTTCCGGCGGTGTGTATGACGCTGAGGGAGTCCGGGTTCACGTGGCCGATGCCCGCGCGTTTGTTGCCACCCGTGCGGACCGTTACGACCTGATCCAGCTGGATGCCCAAGGGGGAGGCGGTGGGGCGGCAGCGGGGCTGTACGCCCTGAGTGAGGACTATCTCCATACCACGGAGGCGTTCGGTTTGTATCTGGATCACCTGACGCCGGACGGATACCTTGCGGTGACCCGGTCCCTCCGGCTGCCGCCCCGGAGTGCCCTGAAGCTGGCCGCCACGGCGATTGCCGCCCTTACGCGCCAGGGGGTATCCGACCCGGCCGGACATCTGATCCTGTTTCGAAGCCTGCAGACGGTCACGCTGCTGGTAAAGGCGACGCCGTTTACCGGGGCCGAGGTGGCCGCCCTGCGTCGGTTCCTGGCGGCGCGGGCGTTCGACCCCGTGCACTACCCCGGGATGGCGGCGGGGGAAGCCAACCATCATAACGTGCTCGATCGGCCGCTTTTTTACGAGGGGGTCCGGGCGCTGCTGGGGGAGGATGCGGAAGGATTTACGCAACGCTACAAGTACGCCATTGCCCCCGCCACCGACGACCGGCCGTTCTTTCATCAGTTTTTTCGCTGGCGCACTCTGCCCGAGATCGTGGCTTTAAGGGAACGTGGCGGCCTGCCGCTGCTGGAATGGGGCTACCCGGTGCTGGTTGTCACCCTGGCTCAGGCCGTGCTGGCGGGACTGTTTCTGATCCTGCTTCCTCTAGGCCGCTTGCGCAAGCGGGAGGCAGCGAGCGCAAGCGGGAGCGGCTATGTGCGTGTCGTCGTCTACTTCAGCGCCATTGGCCTGGGTTTCCTGTTCATCGAGATCGCACTGATTCAGAAGTTCGTGCTGTTCCTTGGTCACCCCCTTTATGCAGTGGGCGTGGTGCTGGCGGCATTTCTGGCCTTTGCCGGTCTGGGCAGTTCCCTGGCTGGCCGGCTTGCCGCCCGCTGGGGGGGCAGGCAGGTGGCAATGCGGGCCGCAGCCGGGGTGGCGGTACTGGCCTTCATGCTGGCTACGGGGGTCGGGGTGCTTGCGGGGGCGCCCATGGCGTGGCCGGCCGCTGTAAAAATTGGCATGGCGCTGCTGCTCATCGCGCCGCTGGGGCTGCTGATGGGGATGCCGTTCCCTTTGGCCATGGTGGGACTTGGCCGCACCGCTCCGGGAATGGTGCCGTGGGCGTGGGGGATCAACGGCTGTGCCTCGGTGGTAAGCGCGGTACTGGCGACCCTGATTGCCGTTCACCTGGGATTTATCGCGCTGGTTCTGTGTGCGGCCGCGCTGTATGGGGTCGCCGCGCTCACGTTTCCGATGTCCGGCGGTACGGCGCCATGACGGTCACCCTGGAGCGCCTGAAGCGGACCCCGCTCTACTCGGAGGAGTTGGGCATCCGCCTCAGGGAACGGACGGAGGCGGCGTATTTCCAGTGGTTCCTGGCCAGCTTGCTGTTCGGCGGGCACATCTCCGAAAGCATTGCCGCAAACACCTACCGGACCTTCGTCCGTTACGGACTGTTGAACCCGCATGGGATCCTGAATGCGGGCTGGGACTTCCTGGTCAATCCGATCATGCGCGAGGGCGGTTATGTGCGTTATGACGGCCGGAAATCCACCCAGATTTTGCGCGATTGCGAAACACTGCTGGAGCGGTACGGAGGTCAACTGACCGTGCTGCACGAGACGGCGGAGTGCCCGCGCAACCTGGAAGAACGCCTGGATGCCTTTTATGGAGTGGGGCAGGTCACGGTGAACATCTTCCTGCGTGAGTTGAGGCCGTACTGGCCCATGGCCGACCCTGCACCGCTGCCGGTGGTGCAGGCCCTGGCCGAAACGCTGGGCCTCGACCTGACTCGCCTCGATCACAAGACGGTCTCCTTCACCCGGATTGAGGCGGGTCTAATTCGGATGCGGCGACAGTTTCACCAACTCCGTGCGGACCGGAACCGATCTGCTTCGGCATAAAACTCACCGACGTCTTCACGCTACGCGTGCGGCGGCGCTCTGGCCCTGATCCCGGTAGAATGAAAGTAGGCACTTGCGTGGATGAAAAAGGAGGGCACACTGGTGAAGCCCATCTTTCACCCCCGGTTGGTAAATGGCCCCTTTGGGGACCCGGCCCTGTACGTGGAGTTCCTGTTCGAGAAGCGGGCGCTGCTTTTTGACCTGGGGGAGATCGCTGAACTGGCCCCCCGGCATATCCTGCGCATCAGCCATGTGTTTGTCTCACACACCCACATGGACCACTTCATGGGTTTCGACCGGCTGGTGCGAGTCTGTCTGGGGCGGGGCACCACCGTGCGCCTGTTCGGTCCCCCCGGTTTTGCGGACCGGGTGGAGGCAAAGCTGAACGCCTACACCTGGAATCTGGTCCGAAACTACCTGACCGACTTCACCATCCTGGCCACGGAGTACCATCCGAACGGCGCCTACCACACCGCCCGGTTCCGCTGCCAGGAGGCCTTCCGGAGGGAGGACGGCTGGGATGGCGTGGCGAAGGATGGCGTCCTGGTGGACGAGTCCGGTTTTCGGGTGCTGGGTCTGCACCTGGATCACAAGATCCCCTGCCTTGCCTACCGCCTGGAGGAAAAGGCCCACGTGAACGTCTGGAAAAATCGGCTGGTAGCATTGGGGCTTCCCACCGGCCCGTGGCTCAAGGAGATCAAGCAGGCGGTGCTCACCGGCGAGCCGGACGACATTGTCTTCACGGTGGGGTGGCAGGATCGGGCGGGCCGGCACGAGCGACGACTTCAGCTTGGCACCCTCAAGGCCGAGGCCCTGCAGATCGTGCCGGGGCAGCACATCGCCTATGTGGTGGATGCCGCCCCCACAGACACCAACGCCGCCCGCATCGTGGCCTTCGTCCGGGAGTCCGACCTGCTCTTTATCGAGGCGGCCTTCCTGACGGAGCACGCGGACCGGGCTCGGGCCACCTCCCACCTGACCGCCGCCCTGGCGGGGCATCTCGCCCGCGAGGCGAGGGTGAAACGGTTTGTGCCGTTCCATTTTTCCAGCCGCTACGGCGGTGTGGGCGATGTGCCCCTGGTCACGGAGGCCGAGGCGTCCTTCTCGGGTGGCCCCGCGGCCACTCCCGGCTAAAGCTTCTTGTTCGCGCTGGAAAAATCCCGCGAGTTCCCGAAAAATCTCTGCACGATTACACAGGAATTACACAGACTGTGGTTCCGCTGGAACCGCCCGCCTTCTACAGGGAATCAGTTGCCCGTAGCGCAGAGCACTTTTATTTTTCCGCGCACTTATAACTGCCCCTTTTTCAACCGATAAGAAAGGTGACAGGTAAATATACCTATCAGCGCCTGCAGATTCTTCTACGACGCTTGTTTGTAACAAACAGGAGCTGCGCTATGAAATTTTTATCTAAAAAACTGATCGGAATGGGTGCGTTGGTAACGTTGTTACTGGCGATGCCGACTGGCACCTGGGCCGGCAACGGTGCGGGAATCGCCCTCAGTCCGCACGACTTTTCCGCTGCGGCATGGAACACCAATAACGACATTTGCAGTGTCTGCCATGTACCGCATGACAACAACCGGAATGACACGCTGTTTGCCAACGGCCTGCTATGGAACCACCAGGTGAGTGCGGCGACTTACCGCATGTATGCAGAGGAAGCGGCGGCCAGCCTCACGTTTGCCAACCACATTGACGGCGTGTTCGACAACGAACCGACCGGCGGCTCCAAGCTCTGCCTAGGGTGCCATGATGGCACGGTCGGCCTCAACCAGTTCGATGCAAACGTTGGCGCGGCGGGCACCGATTGGGTGCTTCCCGCATCCCAGGTTCCAGGTCCGGCCATCCCGGACGTGGGTGCCGAAAAGAACCTGCTGGGGACCCATCCGATCTCCATCGTGTACGATCCTGCGGCCGATGCCTCCCTGGCTCCGCTTGCCAGCGCCATGGGTGGTAGCGGTACCATCAACGACGTGCTGGAGCCCACGGCAGTTGGCCCCAAGCTGCAGTGTTCCTCGTGCCACGACGTGCATGATTCCCCCGGCGAATCCATCGCGGCAACCAAGTTGTTGCGGGAATCCATGACCGCCCCGGCATCGGGATTGTGCCTGACTTGCCATCTAAAGTAGGTGTTGCACACCGTTGGCGCCCCTCAAATCCGGAAATAAGGGTTTGAGGGGCGTAGCGTAAGGCGGGTATGGGTGGGGGCGAACTCAGGAAGAGGGGACGTCATGGGCAGGGGAAGAGAGAAAATGTGCTGGTTGGCAGGGCTTCTGGCAACGATGTTGTTGTTTCTGGGCACTGCTTCCAATATAGGCTTGGCCGCGGAGACCGCCGGGTTTCCCATTCCGGCAGGCGCTTCCTGCCTGACAGCCGACTGCCATACCGAACAGGCAAAAAAGAAATACATCCATTCCCCGGCGCGCAAGGCACAGACTTGCCACCATTGCCATGTCCAGCCCGAGGCGCAGGTGCATCGCTTTAACCTGGTGGCCAAGGGAGGCGATCTGTGCCACACCTGCCACAAACAACACGAAAAAGGGCGGGTGCAGCATCCACCGGTGGTAAACGGAATGTGCACCACCTGTCACGACCCGCACCAGTCCGATCACAAGGCACAACTTAAAAGGAAACCTGGCGCGGACCTGTGCCTGACCTGTCACACGCGGGAAGGAAGTGGCGACACGGGAAGCGCCCACCCGCCCTACGCTGCGGGCATGTGCATAACCTGCCACAATCCGCACGCCAGCGACACGGTGTCCTTGCTGAAAGGGGCCTACCCTGACGGGATGTATGCGCCCTATTCCCCGGACGCCTATTTCTGTTTTCAGTGTCATGATGCAGACGCCTTTGCCGAACCGCGCACCCTGGATGCCACCCTGTTCCGCAACGGCAACCTGAACCTTCACTTTCGCCATGTAAACCGGGATAAGGGTCGGTCCTGCCGCGCCTGTCACCATCATCACGCCTCTACCCGAACCGCCCTGATCAGGGAACGGATGCCGTTTGGCAATACAGAACTGACGATCCGCCGGTTTCAGAAGACCGAAACCGGTGGTAGTTGTGCGTCACCCTGCCACCGGCTTGCTGCCTACGACCGATTGAATCCAGCCCCGGTGGTGATGAAGGTGACCCCCCGGCAGGGAAAGGACGCCACGCTGGAGGAACTGCAACAGGCGGGTAGCAATAGCGACGATGACGATTGGTAATACATTGGAAATACAGCATGGAGCAAAGGTTCGTGCGGTGCACCGGAGAAAGGAGTGAAATGATGAACATGAAACGAGTCAGGCAGGTCTATCGCGTTAAAAAACAGTGGGGGGCATCGTTGTGGCCCGGTCGGCGCGGCGTATCCGCCGCTTGCGCGCTTCTGGGCATGGTGTTGGTGTCCGCCTGCGCCAGTTCGCCGGTACGGACCGAAGCGGTACTCTACCCGGCCCTGCCGGAGAATCCCCGCATTCAGTACCTGACCACCATCAGTACCCAGGAAGACGTGCGGCCCACCGGTGCTTTCCGCCGGTTTGTCATTGGCGAGCCCAACTCGCCCGCGCTGCGACGCCCGTGGGACGTCGCCCATGACAAGGGGCACCTGTACGTCGTGGACAAAGGGCTTGGGCAGGTGGTGATAATCGATCTGGACGAGCGGCACTTCCGTATCCTGCCGGCGGTTGAACCGGGTGGGTTGGTCGAACCGAACGGGATTTTCGTGACCGACGACGGGTTCAAGTACGTGGCCGATGCGGGCCGGGGTCAGGTACTCGAATTCAATGCGGAGAATCAATTTGTTCGCGCCCTGGGGAGCCTGGAACAGTTTCGCCCTCTGGACGTGGTGGTGTGGGAAGACCGGATTTACGTGTGCGACGTAAGGGATGAAGAGATCGAGATACTGGATCGGAAAAGTGGCGAGGTCATCGGTCGGATCGGTCATCAGGGAAGCGGCCCCGGTGCCTTCCGCTATCCGACGCATCTGGCGCTGGGGAGCGAGGGCGATCTGTATGTCACCGACATGATGAACTTCCGCGTGCAGCGTTTCGATGCGAACGGGAAACACCTGAACGACATCGGCGAGTGGGGGGATTTTCCCGGCGCGATGCCCCGCCCCAAGGGCATGGCCGTGGATCGGGAAGGGCATCTGTACCAGACGGATGTGGCTTTCGAAATGATTCAGGTGTTTGATGTCGAGACAGCGAAACCGCTCCTGCCGTTCGGCAAGTACGGGTCCGGACCGGGCGGGAGCTATCTGCCTTCCGGAGTCGATATCGACTACGATAACCTGGACCACTTTGCCCGGTTTGTGGCCCCGGACTTCACCCCGGAATACCTGATCTATGTGAGCAATCAGGCGGGTCCGGACAAACTGAACGTGTATGCCTTCGGCAAGTGGATGGGGAGTACGCCTGCGCAGGTTGCGACGGATGCGGAGACTCAATAGCGGCAGCACGCACGCCGGGCCTGTCCCAGCGTGCGTGCTTCGCGCCGGTATCGCCATCGTGACCGTGGTGGGCCTGATCACGATGGCGGGTTGCAGTCCGGCTTCCCGCCACCAGGTTCTCACCTTCTTCTTTACCGGCGTGCCGCCTTTGGGTGGCGTGCCGGAAGCCGTGTCTGTACCCGCACCGCAGCCAACTCAGGCGGTTCCCGTGCGTGTGGGCCTGCCAACCCCGCATACGGCCCGGTTCTGGGTTCATGGGCCGTATGCGTCGAGAAAGTGTGACCGGTGCCACACACCCAGCGACCCCCGCATGCCGAGCGATATGGGGCACGTGAAATCCGGCAAGGCTTGCGAGGGCTGCCATACGGCGTTTTTTGCCGCCCTGAATGCAGACCCGAGCCAATGGGTCCACGGGCCCGTGGCAAACGGGAATTGCACCACCTGCCATCACCCGCACCGGTCTCCCAACCGGTTTATGCTGCGGGTCGAACCGGCCAAGCTGTGTGATAGCTGTCATGGATTCCGGGCGGCGCCGGAAAACCCGGCCCACCTTGAGGCTGAAGGTGCCTGTCTGAACTGTCACGACCCCCATAGCGGAGCCACTCCGGCCATCCTGGCTCGGAAAGTCAGTGGCTGAGGCGGGAGGATGGTTTTCGGTTTTCGGTTTGTGGGCTCCGTGGCAGGGGTTGTGGCCGGAATTTGCATTCATACCCTTGTTTGCGCAACACCAGCCTTTGCCGAACATTACTTCGACATGGAACGACCGAAAGTCACCCTGAATGTCGCCTATGAGCTCACCGACGAATCCATCAGTGACCCCTTTCTCGTTCGTACGCAGCGCATCCGTCTGATACGGCCCGAGTTGAGAATTTCCACCCGTGGCTGGGTATACCATCCGGCGTTTCTGCGGTTTTCACTCCGGCTGCAGCCGGAGTGGCGGGATCAGGTTGTAAAGGGGAGCAGCCCGCGCACAGACCGGTCCAGATTCATGGGGTACCTTCTGGATACGGATTTTTTGAGGGACAAGCGGGTCGGCCTGACGGTGTTCACGGAGCGACACCGGTCGGAATTCAGCAGCACCCTGGCCCCCGATCGCGTCACCCGGCTGGAAAACAGCCGAGCAACCGTTATCCTGCGCACACTGGTGCTGCCTACGACCCTCACCTTTGAGCACAAGGACACGGAAACGGAGAACTTCTTTTCCGCCCGGGAGACCTCCCGTACCGTGCGCCTGGAATCCAGATATCCGGGACGCAAAAACAGCGTTTTTCTACGGCTGGAAAATATACGGCAGGACCGTACTGTCCAGACATCGGTGGTGCATGTGGACTCCCGGCAAGGCTCCCTGAGTGGCACACTGGCTCTGGGGGAGTCGTATCACCTGAACGTATCCATTGTAACGAACAGCAGTGATTCCGAACTCCTGCGCCTTCGATACCTCCTTGCCACCACCCGGCTGGATGCACATCACACCGACAACCTGAACAGCACCTATCAGTTACAGGTCAACCAGCGCCGCTCCGGGGCCTTTTCTTCAGACACGGTGCTCGCCTCGGCGAGCGTGGAACATCAGTTGTATGAGAATTTGGTCACCACCCTGGACGCCCGGCTGAGTGACAACGATCAGAGCATTGGCCGGGTCCGTTTGAACGAGGTGGGATTGGGCTTCCGCTACACGCGCCCGATTCCGTGGGGGAAGATCGGCGTGACCCACAGGCAGCGCGTACAGTTGGAGGATAACGACATCACCAGTGCCCTCACCCCGGTGCTCAACGAGGCGCACACGTTGACCGGAACCACCCCATCGTTCCTGAGCCGCACGAATGTGGGGGTGGGCTCGGTGGTGGTGACCGACCTGACTGGCGTGGTCGTATATGCCCTCGGGATTGATTACACTCTGGTGGTGGTGGGCGACACCCTGGGTGTGGTCCGCGACCCGTTGGGCGGCATCGCTTCGGGGGATCAGGTACTGGTGAGTTACTCATTCGCTTCCCAGATGCCGTTTTCCGTAATGCGCCGATCCATCCATTCCGGCGCCACCCTGGAGTTGTGGGAGGCGTTGCGGCTATTCGCAAGCCTGGACAATGCGATCAATGAGTTGCGTTCGGGCACATGGCCGACGGATACAGGTAATGACCGCATCATGCGCCTGGGTGCCGAATTGAAGTGGAACTGGAGCACCACCCGGATGGAGTATGAAGACCGGGGAACGACCGTGACCCCCACGACCCGAAAAAGATTTGGGGAGCACGTGCAGCTTGCGTTTGGCAACGAATGGTCCGCCGGATTGAGCGGGGACCGGGTAGAAACGGGCTTCACGGGCACCGGACAGTGGATTACCGAACACCGCCTTTCCGGTGACATGCGGCGGCGTGTCTTTGAACGTGGGATGGTGGAGTTGAAGGCCGCGCTACGCAAAACCTGGGGTACCTTGCAACACAGTCAGGCCCGGCAACTCACGGCCCGCTGGTCGTGGCAGTTTGGCGACTGGACGGGCAGCCTGGGGGTTGACTCCCTGAACGAACGGGACGATCTGGCCGCGCAAATCCGCGACCGTCAGCGGGTAATGATGCAGGCGACACGGGTATTCTAGGGGGCATGAGACACATCGTATCCAGAACGGTTGTCGTGGCCGCCATCCTCTGTATGGCTACCCTGCCTGCCTGCGGCCACGCGCAACACCTGACGGCGGAAGTGCCTCCTTCAACCATTGTATGGCCCGCGGCCCCCGAGCAACCCCGGATTCGCTATCTCCAGGAAGTGAGGGAACCTTCCGATTTGCTGCCCCGGCCTTCCTGGTGGCGGCGTCTGCTTACCGCCGTGAAAGGTGGGCAGGACACTTCGGTGCGCAGCCCTCACGGGCTAACGAAGGATGCGGACGGGCGTCTGTATGTGGTGGATTCCGCATACCGGGCGGTGCATGTGTTTGACCCGGTTTCAGGGCGCTATCATCGCTTTCCGAAACGGCCTCCGGAGGGGTTTGCAAACCCCGTCGGCGTTGCAGTGACCGGGGACGGGAAGGTGCTGGTAACAGACTCGGTCGCGGGAGTTGTGCATGTCTTTGTGGACCGGGGGCGCAGTTATCAGGGTGTGATCGGGGCGGAAACACTGAAACGGCCGACCGGGATCACTGTGGACCCGGCCACCGGTGACATCCTGGTCATGGACACGCTGGACTCGAAACTGGTGGTGTTCGACGGGCACGATCTGAAGGAGAAGGTGCGGGTGGGGGGCAACTCCCAGGGCGAATACGGGTTTCATTACCCCACCGGCGTGACCGCGTCCGCCAACGGGGATATCTATGTGGCCGATACCCTGAACTTCCGCGTCCAGGCGCTGAATCCGGAGCGACAGTTCCGCAAGTCGTTCGGGGAGGCGGGCGATGCCCCCGGATATTTCTCCCGCCCCAAGGCCGTGGCGGTGGACAGCGAACACCATGTGTACGTGGTGGACGCCCTGTTTGACAACGTGCAGATATTCGATGCAGAGGGACGATTGCTACTGGCGTTTGGCAAGCCCGGGTCCGGGCCCGGAGAATTCTGGCTGCCGAATGCGATCCTGATTGATCGGCAGGACCGCATCTACATTTCCGACCCTCACAATCACCGGGTGCAGGTGTTCCAGTATGTTCGGGAAGGAGGGTCTTGATGGGACGCTGCCGCATACCGGGGGTTGTCGGCCTGTTCCTGACTGTACTGTTGTCCGCTCTGCCCACGGGTGCCCAGACCGGGATTTCGACCACGCCACATAACCTGTCCATCTCCGGGCCGGGGCCGACCCGCTCCACCACGGAACCGGAGATCTGCGTGTTCTGCCACACCCCCCACAAATCCCGGACGGACACGCCGTACCTGTGGAACCGGGAGGACTCCGCAGCCGCCTACACCCCCTACCAGAGCGTTACCCTGAATGCTACGGTGGGTGCGCCGAACGGCGCCTCCAAACTGTGCCTGAGTTGTCACGACGGTACGGTGGCGATGGGGCTGGTGGGCTCCCGGGCGGTGGAAATCCCGCTCGTGGGCGGGGTGCGCTTCATGCCGGCTGGTACCAACCTGATCGGATTCGACCTGACCAACGACCATCCCGTTTCGTTCGTGTTCGACGACGCACTGGCGGTCGCCCAGGGAGAACTGGTGTCTCCCCTGACACTGCCAGCGGAGGTGCGGCTGGATAATGCCGACAGGCTGCAGTGCACCACCTGCCACGACCCTCACGACAACACCTACGGCAACTTTCTGGTGGCGCCCAACACGTTTTCGCAACTGTGTGCCACGTGCCATGTGCCAACGGGGTGGGGAACCGCCACGCATTCCCTTTCGGCCGCCGTCTGGAACAGTACCCTCCCGGATCCATGGCCCCACACCGCCTATACCAGCGTGACGGAGAACGGCTGCCTGAACTGTCACAATCCGCATAGCTCCGGGGCGGTGCAACGGCTGCTCCTCTACGCGCCGGAGGAGGACAACTGCCTGTCGTGCCACAACGCCAACGTGGCGACCCAGGACATTTCCGCGGAACTCGCAAAAACCTCCCAGCATGGGGTAACGGCCTACACACTGGTGCACGATCCGACCGAGGATTTCACCGCCCCGGTCACCACACATATCGAATGTGTGGACTGCCACAACCCCCACCAGGCGAACAGTACCGCCGCCAGCGCGCCTAATGTTCCAGGTGCGCTGATCGGGGCATCGGGCATCACCACCACCGGCGCCTCCGTGGACCCGGCGGACTTTACCTACGAGGTGTGCTACAAGTGCCATGCCGATAACGACATGGTGGGCGCGACCTTCTTCAACCGGCTCGCCCCGCAGCTCAATACGCGGCTGGAATTCGACCCCGCCAACCCTTCCTACCATCCGCTGGAAGCGGCGGGGGCGAATCCCAACGTACCCAGCCTGATAGCGCCGTATACCACCGGCAGCATCATCACCTGCACCGATTGTCACAACAACGATCAGGGGCCTGGTGCGGGTGGCGCCGGTCCTGCAGGGCCGCACGGGTCCGCCTATCCCACGCTGCTGGAGCGCAACCACAACACCACCGAAAAAATTGGTGAAACCCCGGCGGATTACGCCCTGTGCTACAAATGCCACGACCGGACCAGCCTCCTGTCCGACGCCAGTTTCGGGCAGCACGGCAGGCACATACCCAAGGTCAGTTGCTCCACCTGCCACGACCCTCACGGCATCAGCGCCGCACAGGGCAACGCGACCAACAACAGCAACCTGATCAACTTCGACACCAACGTCGTGTTGCCCAACTCCAACGGCCTGCTGTACTTTGAAGATCTGGGCCTGTTTACGGGCCAGTGCTACTTAAAGTGCCACAACCACAACCACAAGCCGTCGAGTTACTAAAAGGGCCGGGGCGTCTGCGCCTGTGTCCGGGGGAGCAGGATGGTGCCGGAGCCCGGGATCGAACCGGGACGGAACGATGTTCCGAGGGATTTTAAGGACTTTGGGCAAACGTTCCGGTTTGTTCCCGAAACGTCTGATTGCTTCTATCTAAGCGGCTTTCCCGGAAAATCCCCTGTATGCCGCAACGGCTGCGGCTGGGGCCGGAATGCTGTTAATCGGATTCATCCTCGGTGGACAGGGTCGCAGGAGGCTGAATACGATGGTGGGAAATCGGCGCTTTGGTATTGGTGCTGTCTGTGGTGAATTGCGGCGGTGGTGGTGGTATCGATATTGATCCGCCGACGGAAGAAAAGCTTCAGGTCACAAACCTTACCCCGGATACAACGTATTTCTGGAAGGTGGTGGCAAGGGATGACAGGGGGGCAAGCAACCAAAGTGGGACGAGGATGTTTGTGACAGAGCCGTAATTGGAAGGGCTCCCTCTCAAGAGGGAAATTCGGATCATTGCCCAAATGCTCCGGTTTCCCCCGGATTTTATCGGACCTCTGTGGACCCATAATACACAAAAAACCCCGCTGTTACACGGGGTTATTGGACTTTGTTGGATTGTATCGGAAGGGGAAGTGGTGGAGGCGGCGGCACGGTTACCCAACCGGGCGCGGGTGCATTACAACCACGCACTGATCCTCCAGCACCTGGACCGAAGGTCCGAGGCGGAAACGGTGTTGAAGCGCGCCAACGGGATCGATTCGAACGATCTGGACATTATCTATGCCCTTGCCGTGTTTTACGCCCAGGACCGCCGCTGGCGGGAAGCGCTCCCTTATGCGCAAACCTTGACTGAAATATCGCCGAACACCGCCGAACCCCGGCAGCTTCTCACCCGGATCCAAGGCCAACTGGCGAGTGCCGACGGGGAGCCCGGGGCACCCTAGGTAAGGCACACTCCCCGATTGACTCAACCGGTCCGGTGAGCCCGCTCCTTCAATCAAGGTTTGGTATTTGTTGCGGCGCGGACTGGATGTTCTGGCGTGGAACTGGCGGCCCACGTCAAGTTTAACTGACTATTAAATAGGCATGTTATATGTTTATCATATTACACATTATTAACACTTTAAATTTAAATGTTATGTGTTTACATAAATATACACAGTATTAACGCTATATACGCTGTATAAAATATTTTTTGGCACTGTTGTGTTTCAAATAATCTTATGATACACCTATAAGTGAGTAGTAAAAATTTTGGTTAACTGTCAACGAGTTCCGGGGGGAACTATGATAGTACGAGTTTATCCAAAGTGGTTGTTATGCGACCACTTACAGGGAAGGCTTCCCGCTTTTTCCTGCCGCATTCAGCTTCACGGAAGGCGGCAGTATCTGGGTCCAATTCCATCCACGGGATGGCGGTTGGGTCACCAGTCTTTACCACCTGTTTGGTGGACACCAATACATCTACTTTTACTTTGGGGTGATATATGAATGGATTTTTGCATGCGGTGACCGTCGTGCTCTTTTGCAGTTCTGTATTCGCAACGGGTGCCGTGGCAGCCGATGGTGGTGAGCAGGACAACTCCGGCACCAATCCGGTCCGGTTCACCCACGACTTCCGCATCTACATGGAAACCATGTCCCTGCCTGGGGGGGATCATGCGCTGACCAAAACGACGTTCGAGTTCCGGGTGCCGTTGAGCGAGCGGCTTGCCTTCCGGACCCGCATCCCGCACGCGACCTTGTCGATCGATGGCGGCAGCACCACCACCGGGCTGGGCGACATCGATGCCCGTCTACTCTATCTACCGGTGATCAAAAAGAGCTGGGCCCTGGCAACGGGCCTGGAGGCGTTCTTCAACACGGCGACGCACGACCTGCTGGGCTCGGGCAAAACCTCGCTCGGTCCTCAAATCTTCTTCGTCAAGTTTGCGCCGTTCGGGCTCAAGGGGGCATTGCTGGCCCCCGCATATCAGTACGTGTTCGACGTGGCGGGGAGCGATGCCCGGCCCGATGTGCGACGCCACGGATTTGACCTGTTCGGCGTATGGCTTGCACCCAGCAAAAAAAACTGGGTGGTGATCAACCCGCAATACGTGATCGACGAGGAAAACAGCAGCGAGACACTTCAACTCGAAACCGAACTCGGCCAGATGATGTTCGGGGCGACGTCCAGTTATATCCGACCGGGAATGTTCCTGGCGGGGGATGAGGCCTATGACTGGAGCGTGGAAGTGGGGTTCAAGGTGATCTGGCCATAAGGGAGCGAATTCAGAATCGGCGCTCCGAGCAGGACTCGGGGAGCCCAATGTTTAAGGAGAGCGCGATGCGTAAATTAATCATTCCAATCCTGCTGGTGGTCCTTACATTCGGCACCGCTCACAAGGCGGCGGCGGAAGGATGGACGGCCGGCATCGGTACCGGCCTTTTTGCCCTGAACGTGGATGTGACCCAGGGCATTGACGTGCCCGCGCTGGGGGGGGCGGTCACGGTGGACCTGAAGCTCGAGCCGAGCGATGTTCGCGAGTACACCGATTCGGGGGCGGGCTGGATGATGCCGTCCAATG
>CBDUXI010000040.1:0-23590 GCA_965371175.1 uncultured bacterium | reverse complement strand
GATTTTCCTGCGCGTGGGCGACCTGGTGTCGCACAATCCCGGTACCAGACTGAGCGTGGCAGGGGGCGCCGGTGGCGGCGGGGGGGGCTCACTCGGATGCATTCTGGGTGGCGGCGGCGGCGGTGGTCGCATCAGCGTTTACCACAGTGGTGCAAACGGGCTTTCCGGAGCCGATCCCGCCATGGACCTGGCAACGCAATTGTCCTGTGACGGCGGTCCCGCAGGGCCGGGCGCTGTGGCCGGAACCAGCGATGCCGGAAACACCGGAACCTGTGAGTTAGGCCCCACGGCAACCCCTCCATCGGTGACCGGAATAACGCCCGGCGAGTTGGGGCAGGGGGCGGTGGACCAACCGGTGACCGTGACCGGCGTGGGGATCGATTCCCTGTCGACGCTCGAAATCGGCGGCGCCACCTTCGGCCTGCCGGCAAACGGTATTACCATCCTGTCGGTGACGCCGGTCCCGCCAGACACCATTAACGCCGTGATCAGCATCGACCATACCGGCGCAACCGGCCCCACGGCGATACGCATTCTCAGTGCGGACCTGAGTGCATCCACGGCAGAGTCACTGCTTACGGTGAACCCGGCTCCGACGGTGACCGAACTGCGTGTGGGTGGGGTGCCGGTGACCGGGTTGCCGCGCGGGTTTGTCGGCATTGTCGAAGTGCATGGAACGGGGATTCAGACGGGAACCAGCGTCGTGTTTGGTGACCCGTGGGTGACGCTCACCGGTTCCCCGTCCGCCGATGATATCGCCCAGACTGTGCTCGTGCCGGTTTCCATTTCCGCAACGGCGCCGGCAGGTCCGGTGTCACTCGATCTTGTCAACCCGGACTACGGCGTCAGTGAGGTTTCCGGGGTGCTGGATGTGCTGTCTGAACCGATGGTGGACGCGCTGACCCCGAATGTACTGACTCCGGGGCAAACCGGGGTGCCGGTGATCGTAACCGGAAGCGGCTTTATCGATGGTGCCGCACTGGTGACGGACGCAACGGACATGACTGTTGTCTCGACCGTGTTCGACGGCTTCGGGCAACTGACCGCCTATCTTTCCGTATCCGTTGCGGCAGATCTGGCCGTGCCGACCCGAAATTTGTGGGTCGATAACGGGGATGGGGGTGTGTCCGCCAATCAACTGATGACCCTGCAGGCACCGCCTGCGGGCACCAACCAGGCCGACCTGGTTTATGCGGACGGCACGGCGGCCCCGAAAAACCGTGTCTGGAACGGATTTGGCTGGGGCGCGGAAAACACCGGAACGGCCACGCTGCCGGACTCTCCGGACCAGGTGCTGGTACGCACCGCCCTGGCCAGTAAGGATTTACTGGTGGCCACCATCGACGGCGGTGACTTGCGCTTTCAAACGCGCACCACGGACGTATGGGATGCCGTATCCGCGCCGGTGACTGTGGTGGGAGGCGGTACCATCCGCCCGGTGGATATGGCGCCCATTGACGGGGCCGGACGCTTCCTTGCCGTGTTTGGCGAGGCCGGAGCCGCACGGCCTTCCTATCGAGTTTTTGACGCGCCTGGAACCACCCTTAGCGTACCGGGAACCAACCCGAATTGCGCCACCGCCCTGGGCATTTCATGGGTACGGCTGGTGTCGAACGCCAGTGGTCAGGAGGCGCTGCTTGCCTACGCCACCCAGGAAGGGGCGCTGTGTGCTATTTCATGGAACGGCACAGCGTTTGACGCAGGCACGGAGACGGTACTGGCGGTGCCGGGAGCGCTTGCCCCATCGGCCGTGATGGACTTTGACGCAACCTACTGGGGCGCTACCGTGCCAGAGCAGGCCATGGTGGTCTGGGGCCGGACGGGCAGTTCCGTGCCGGGATATGCTGTGTGGGACGGTACGTTCAACACCGGTACCGCCATTGGCGCCGGCAGCACTCTGGACGATGAGTTACAGGCGGTCAGGCTTGCCGCTTCCCACACAAGCGATCGGGTGGCACTGGTCAGCAGTACCCCGTCCGGCGAATTATATGCCCAGTTCTGGAGCGGGTCCCAGTGGGGCGGAACGGTCCAGGAATTGCCATTCCCGTTACTTTCCAACCCGGCGGCCATCCCGCTTTCCACCAGCACCCGCGCCTTCGATGTGGCGTGGTCGTCGGTGACGGAAGCGACAAAAGTGGTTTTCGGCGTCTCCGGGGATATTGCGCCCAGGGTCCGCTCCTGGACACCCGGCGTCGGTTGGGATGTCGGGGTGACGCTGACTGGCCCCGCAGGGCGTGGCGAGCCGGCCTGGGTTCAGCTTTTGAACGATCCGGCCAACGGCGACATGCTTGCCAGCGTGGTGGACCGGGGAGCCCCTCCGGGCGCTTCCGGGAGCCTGACGGCCTATTACTGGAACGGCGGGGAGTGGAACGAAGGCGTGTCCCTCGCGGGCACGGTGCCCAACGGCACCGGGTCGTCCATGCTGGCGTATCACCATTCATCGGTGTTGCCGCCCGCCATCACATCGGTTCGCTACAATGGTGTGTCTCCGGCGAAACTGGGTGTCGGCGCGGTGGGGCAGGTGCTCGACATGATCGGGTCAGGCTTCGTCAATACGCCTGCCGTTACATTTAACCATGCGGGAATTACCGCTACGGATGTGACCTACCTGTCGTCCGGGTGGCTGACGGTAACGGTGAACGTGGGCGCTGGCGTTCCCGCGGGCGATTACGAATTGACGGTACGAAATATCGACGGGCAACAGGCCAGCGATGCCACCGGGCTGACGGTACTGCCGCGCCCCTCCGGCATCTCGGCCCTGCTGGATGCCGGGGCACCCGCCTGCTCCCCGACGCTCCCTTCAGCCACTGCCTGTATCTTGCAGGACAGCACGGCGATTCCGGTCATCATAAGCGGCACCGGATTCCAGGACGGGGCGGTCGTTTTCTTCGATGCACCGGGGGTCGATTTTATCGGTCCGGCTGTCTTTGACAGTCCGGACGGTATCAACGCCACCCTGAGCGGAGCGGTGAACGTGGCGGGGAATGTTTTCCCCGGCCTGAGCGCTGTCACCGTGGTCAACCCCGACACCAGCACCGGCGGGGCGGATGTGTTTGAGGTGCTCCCGTTTATCGCCGTGGACGGCGTCAGTCCGTCCGTGGTGGGTGCGGGAGCAACCGACCTGATGCTGACCGTATCGGGCCGTAACTTCCAGCCCGGTATCATGATCGATCCGGGTGCCGGGGTGGTGGTCGGAGCCGTCACCTGGATCGGCACCACCCGAGTGGATATAGAGGTGGATGTGCTGCCCGACGCGGTCGCGGGTGGCCGTACCGTAACGGTTACCAATCTGGATGGCGCCACAGCGAGCGCCCCGGCCCTGTTCAGTGTGGAAACCGGCCCCGTCATCACGTCGATGGTGCCGACGGGGGGGAGTCAGGGCAGTACGGTTTTCGTGACCATTACCGGCAGCAACCTCATTCCGCTGGACCCGTTGGCGGGCGTTCGTTTTTCGGGTGCCGGGGTTATTGCCACCGATGTGACGGCCAGCGCAACCCAGATCACGTTTAACGCGGTGATTGATCCCACGGCCCCGTTCTATGTGCCGAAAGACGTGATCATTACCCGCGACAACCAGGGCCAGGCCATCCTGCCCGGCGGCTTCCAGGTGGACCCGGTACCCGTGGTGAGTGCGCTGACCCCCGCTTCCCTGTTTACGGGAGAAGAGGGCAGGCTGGTGACCGTTTTCGGCAGCGGATTCCACCAGGATGCACGCTTGCGGGTGATCGGAGATGCCACCATCCGCCGTGAACAGGTGATCGACCAGACCCGTATCGAGGTATTCCTGGATACCGGCCCATCCGCAGGCAGCGCCACCCTGGAGGTGATCAACCCGGACGGCCAGAGCACCAGCCCTGCCGACCTGCTCATTCTGGCCGCGGATCCGTGCATTTTCAATGGGGGAATTACGACGATTGTGGCTGCAGATGTATTCACCTGTAGCAGTTTGACCATTACCGGTGGCGCAAGGCTCACCCTGTCAGGCGCCATGACGCTGCACGTGCTGGGTGATGTGAACGTGCTGGACGGGGAACTGGCCGTGGCGACCCCGGATGGCGGATTTGTGCGGCTGAAGGTGGACGGGAACCTCTCGGTGGTCTCCCCCGGAACCATCTCTGCCAGAGGCCGGGGGTACCGGGCCGGCAGGTTGGGTACCGGCGGGGATGGCCCTGGCGGCGGTGCTGCATCCGATTTGAATCCGCTCTCCGGCGCTCCGGGCGTTGGCGGCGGCCATGGGGGTCGAGGTGGCTACGGTCTGGTGGACGGTCGGGGCGGAGATGCCAACGATATCACCGGCCTGTGCACTCCCCCGGACTGTTTTGCGGGGATCCCGCTGGTTGCCGGCAGTGGTGGCGGTAGTGGCTTTGAAGCTGTCCGTACCCGGTCGGACGGCAGCGTCGTTGAACTTTGGCACCGGGGTGGCGCCGGTGGCGGCGCCATGGTGCTGGACGTGGCCGGCGCCGTGAATATCAGCGGTACAATCAGCGCCAACGGGCTTGAGGGCCGTACCGACTCCGACGTGTCCGGTGGCGGGGTCAACACCACCGTTACCAACGGCCATGGTGCGGGTGGCGGCGCGGGTGGCTCGATTCTCATTCTGTCCGATACCCTCACGGGTACGGGTTCCGTCACCGCAGACGGCGGCCGTGGCAGTTTCTTCATCTCTCCGTCTCCGGGTGATGGAACCGGTCCCGGTGGCGGCGGTGGCCGGGTGGCCATGCTGTATCGCACCGCCTCCGCCTATGCGGGAACCATCTCCTGTGCCGGTGGCGGTTCATTCATCAGCACTAGCAGTTACATCGGGGCTGACGGCACCTGCTTTATCCAGCCGCAGGACGAGGTTGCCAGTGTCAGCCCGTCCGTCGTGCCCCAGAGCTTTAACGGCCAACTGACCGTTCAGGGTGCGGGACTTGCCGCAGGCGATGAAGTGCTGTTCCTGGACAGTGAAATCACCGGTGGGGCGCTGGCCTTTGTCGACCCGGACCTGGTGGCGCCGCTGACGGTTTCTCCGGTTGCGCCTTCCGGGCCGCACCATGTGCTGGTGCGACATGCCGACCAGACCGGTCGGATTGCCTTTGATGCCCTGTCCGTGACCGGCAACCCGCGGCTTACCGCTTTTACCCCGGTGCGGCTGGACCAGGGAACGTTTGCCCCCGGATTGCTTTCCGGCAGCTTTATGGACCCCGCCGGTGCGGTGGTGCGGTTCCTGCGCGCCGGGGTGGAGGAAACCTCCTGTGGCGGCCCATGCGTGACCGCCACGATCAACGAGGCAGGCTCCAATCCGTCTGCGCTGCTGCTGTCCGATGTGACCGTGGCCGTGGATGCCCCCATTGGCGGGTATGACGTCATGCTTGAGGATGCTTCCGGGGGTGTGGGCTTACTGCCGCAGGCGTTTGTGGTGACCAGTCCGGGCGGTGATGTCCCGGCGCTTGGGTCGGTCTCTCCCACCAGTGTGGGTGAGGGGTTGACCGGCACGCCGGTACAACTGTTCGGCTACGACTTCGGCACGCCACCCACGTTTATCGAAACCGATCTTGCGGCGGAAGCGGGCAGCGGTATCACTTTCGTGTTTGACCCGGCGGGCTGTCCGCTTACAACGGCTACCTGTGTAGCCGATGCGGCGGCCCTGCAACGGGTGGATCTGCTGGCGGCCACCGTGGGTGCCGCCACCGGCACGCCCTGGGGCATCACCGTCTCCGTTGCTGCGGGCACCAGTACCCTGCCCGCCGCCTTGACGGTGAACCCGAAGCCGGTCATCAGTGGCTTTACACCGGATGCGGGCGAGGACAGTTTTAATCTGGTGGTCAGCGGCGCAAACTTTGCCGAATTTGCCGTCATCAGCCTGGCCGACGTCTCCCTCGACGTGGGCACCACCACCGCCTCCGGAGACGACCTGGTGGCAACGGTGACGGTGCCTGCAAATAAGGCCACCGCCACCACCGAGGTGCGGGTGACCAATCCGGATGACGGATACGCGGTGGCCGCGACGCTGTTGACCGTAAACCCGCCGCCGGTGGTGACCACACTTTCCCCCTTCAGTACGCTGTCGCCGGGGCAGACCGGAACCCTCAGCGTGCTGGGCAGCCACTTCCACCCGTGGGCCACGGTGGTGATCGGCGCCGGGGTGACGGTGACCGGTACCACGTTTGTGAATGCCGGCCGGGTGGATATTGACGTCAGCGTGAGCGTGCTGGCGGAGCCGGGCCTGCGGGACGTGACGGTCACCAATCCGAACGGCAATGCACATACCCTGATCGACGGCTTTACCGTGGGGCGGCCCGTGGTGCTTTCGTCCATTACGCCGTCTCCGATCGGGGTCGGCGTCAGCCACCAGTTGCTGCTGGCGGGGGCGGAAATGTCATCCGGCATGACCCTGGACGATATTGTCATCAGTGGCTCGGGTATCACCAAAAACGCCCTGTCCAACTACTGGCAACTCGTAATCGGGAACGTAACCATTACCCGCGTGGTGCTGGAGGTTAGCGTGGACCTGTCCGCTACGCCGGGCATCCGCACCCTGACCATTACCAACCCGGACGGTACCAGCGACAGCGCCACATTCGATCTCAGTTCCCCGCCGGTGATCAGCTACGCAGCGCCGGACAACGCGGTGCGCGGACAGACCCTGGACGTGGCCTTGAGCGGCTTTAATTTCGATACGGTAACCGGACCACGGGTGTGCATCGGCGATGAGTGCGACTTTGGCGCGGCTTCCACCCAGGTGTACGTAACCGAAGTGAGTGCAATCAGCCCGAACCAGTTGATGCTTTCGGTCACGGTGGGCCCGTCCGCACCCGTGGGGCTGCATGCCATCAAGGTGCGCAACCCGGACGGCGGATTTACCGAAAAAGTGGGCGCCTTCTCGGTTTCCTCGGGCTTCTCGGTGGATGAAGATCAGTTGGTGATTCCGATCCCCGCAGGGGCTCCGACGCCGGTGCCGCACGATATAACGGGTGCCGGATTCAGCAACACACCGGACCTGCCGCAAGCGGCGTTCCTGCTTTCGGGCGGAGTGGACCCGAACATCACGGTGGATACCACCTTTGTGGATGCGGCCACCCTGTCTGTCTCCGTGAGCGTAAACAGCGCGGCGGTTGCCGGGTCCCGCACCTTGATGGTGACCAACGGCGACGGCGCCATGGTGGAAGTGGAAAATTATTTACTGGTGGCCCACCCCACCGGCCCCACCGTGGGCGGCCTTTTTGTGCCGGTGCCGGGTGGTGGCTACCGCGAGCCGGTGCTGGGCCTGGACGATTCCACCGATCGGGTGATCCCCGGCATGCTGCTGACCGGTAGCGGCTTTACCGGTGCCATGACGCTGGACTTCGACCTGGCGGGCCTTGGGGTGGCCGACGTGAGCGTGGTCGATGACAACAACGCCACCTTCACCCTGACCCTTGCTGCCGCCACGGTACCGGGCATGACGGCGCTGACGGTCACGGTGGACGGAGCACCCGATAGCCGGTCCGACGCGTTGCGCGTGAATGCCGCGCCGGTGGTGACCACCGTGCAGCCGGATCTGCTTGCTCCGGGTGAAACCGACGTATCGCTATTGCTTGGCGGCGGCGGCTTCAAGGAGGGTGCCGTGGCCGAAATCTTCCCGGACGACGGCACCATGACGGTGGTCGATCTGGATACCGGGACGGACGGGGTGCAGATCAACGTGATCGATTCGGCCACCGCCCGCACGGTGCTGGATACGACCCACGACGCGGCGGGCGACTACACCCTGTCGGTCATCAATCCGGACGGGGGTCAGGGGCGTGCAACCGTTACGGTGCGTGCCCGTGGGATGAGTACGCCGGGCAAGGTGGCATTTTTGAATTCAACCGGCCAGAGCAGCCTGAACGTGGGCGACTGGGTGGGGCTGTCGCCACTGGTGGATCCCATCGCTTCCGGCTCGGGCTCAACCCGGTTGCCATACATCGCCAGCAACCGGGACCACTGGACCGAACTGCGTGCCAACCCCATGCATCCGGGCCAGTATCTACTGGCTGAGGGCCGTTCCCGGTCACGGATTGCTATAGATAGCCAGCTCACCTTGCTGCGTACGGCACCGAACGGCGCCGACTGGGAACTGCTGGACGCCATTTCCGCCACCTCGTCTACGGCTACCGAGGCGTTTGATCTGGCCTATGAGCACGGCGGTGCGGGTCGTGGACTGTTTGTATACGGCACCGCTGGCGGTGCCCTGTTGTACAAGGTGATCCACGATGTGCCCGCTGCATCCAGCCCGGTGGAAAGCCGGGGCCAGGTGCAGGCGGCGGGTGCCCCGTTGCTGACCACCGGTGCGCCGTTGTGGGTGCGTCTGATTCCGGAGTCCGGCAGCCAGCGCATCCTGGTGATGTACATGACCACAGACCGGCATATTCAGGCGTTGATCTGGGATGGCGCGGCGGGTGCCGGAGACGGCGCATTCGTCACCCAGTACGATGGGGGCGGTACGCCGTTGACCGTTGATGCAGTGGATTCGGATCCGGGCTTCAGTGGCGGCGTACTCAAGCGCAGCTTTGATGGAGCCTGGCAGGCCACTACCGGAAACGCCGTGGTGGTCTGGAACCAGAGCGCAGACAACGTCCTGCGGCTCGTCACCTGGGACGGGGCCGTCTGGAGTGCGCCCGAGCTTTCCGACGTGCCGGTGGCGGGTGGCGGTGCCAGCTACGTGGAAGTGGAGGCCCAGCCTGAGGGCGGAGTCGTTGCGGTAATTGCAGCAGTGGATAACGACGTACAGTATGCCCTGGTTGGCCACACCTGGGATGGCGCATGGGTGCCGGGGGGCGAAATTCTTGCCGATGCCACCACCTTTACCGAGGCCTTCCTGGTCAAGTCCGGGCGGCAGTTCGATATGGCGTGGAACGGCCAGGGCAAACTGGTGGTGCTGTACTCCAGTGTTCAGTTCAACCGCGGCGCCATTGCAACCCGGACGTGGACGACCGACGACGGCTGGAGCGCGGGCGTGGAGTTGCCCGTACCCCATCGCACGGGTGGCAGGCCGGAGTTAAACATTTATGCGCCCGCCATGGAGGTGGAAGCGGACCCTGCATCCGGCGAGATGCTCGGTCTGGTGACGGACCGGGGTGACTTTTTCAACTCCGCCACGACGCTCTTGTACCACTGGCGCGGAAACGGCTGGACGGGTCCCACGGTGCTTGCCGACCCGATGACGCACATTACGATGGCGCCGTGGGCTGGAACCATATTTGTGCCCCATTACGGCCACACCAGTGACGTGGCGTACGAACTGGACCTGCTCCCGCCCGACGCCGTGGTGCTGACCCAGACCGACAACACCGCCTCGGCGGCCACCGTGGCCTGGAGCGCTCCGGGAGACGACGGCGCATCCGGCCAGGCGGGCGGGTACGACATCCGCTGGTCGGCCAACACCATTGTGGATGACGGGTCGTTTGATTGTCTCAGCGCTACGGTGGACACCGTATGCTTCTCGGACGCAAACCAGATTACCAATCCTCCGGTCCCGGCTCTGGCGGGCAGCCTCGAGTCGGTGACCATTGAATTTGGCGGCACCGGTACCTATACCGTGGCGCTCAAGACCGGCGACCGACCGAGCACGATCGATCCGGATACCGGACAGGCCATGCTGGCAGGCAGTGTGTCGCCCCTGTCCAACGTGCTGGTGGTAAACACCCTGCCGGCAGATGCCGACCCGCCGGAGCCGGTTACCGATCTGGCGGCGGCCGCCGGAGCCAACCCGGAGAGCATGGCCACCCTCACCTGGACCGGCGTGGGCGATGACGGCTCAGGGGCCACCAACGACCCGGTGCTGGCCTACGATCTGCGTGTGGCCAAACTGCCCATCTCCGAGGTGGGCGGCCCCGACAACTTCAACGTGCCGTTCGACAAGGCGGCTCAACTTGCGCTGGTGGCTCCGGAGGTGGACGGTTCGGGCGTCACCCGTGGGGTGGGGAACAGCTATCTGGTGACCGGTCTTGAACCGGGCACGGACTACTACTTCGCCGTCAAGGGGCTGGATGAGGATTCCACCACCTACGCACCGGTATCCAACGTGGCCGCATACACCACCGGGCTGATTATTCCGGAACCGATTGACGACCTGGTGGCAAGCGATGCCGGCACCAACGACATCACCCTGCTGTGGACCGCCCGTGGCGGCATGCCCGAAAGTTACGACCTGCGCATCTCCACCTCGCCCATTGCCGATGATGCGGCTTTCGCCGCCGCCGGGCAGGTGACCGGAGTGCCGGTGCCCGCAGCGGCCGGTATCCGGCAGGCGTTTACGGTACCGGGCCTGACTCCGGGCACCACCTACTACCTGGCGATCAAGCCGGTGCGCCATCAGACCATAGACCTCGTGTATACCCCGCTGACACCGGCGTTGAGCGCGGGCGCGACCGCATCGGCCACCACCCTGCCGGATCCGGGTGATAACTCCGTGAGCCCGACCGCAATCGGCGATCTGCATCTGGTGCCGGGCACCGTGCGTACCCATGAGGCGCGGCTGGAATGGAGCGCTCCGGCGGCGAGCAATTCCCGCGCCCTGCGCTATGAGTTCCAGTGGGCCTTCCAGCCGGTATCCACCGCCACGCCGGGGCAAATTAAGACGGTGTCGGTACCGCTGATTCCGGCCGATAGCGGCGTCACCCAGGAGTACACCGTAGACGGCCTGCCCGAAAACGCGGTGATCTATATGGTGCTGTACAGCTTCGATCGCTCCGGCCTCAAGTCGCTGCCTTCCAACGAGGTGACACTGCACCTGGCCTTGCGAAACGGCATGAACGCGATTTCCTTCCCGGGAACCATTGGCGCAAACGACGTGGACACCCTGCTGGCATCCGTGGTGGGCACCTGCGATTCGGGCGGCTCGGCAGGGGGCTCCGGCCCGGTGGGGCCGTGCGGCTCCGGCGGGGTGATCGTGACGGCCTACTTCTGGAACCCGGAACTGGGCACGGCTGGCGAGTTTGTCCCGGCGCTGTCCACCGATCCCATTAACCCGACCACCGGCCTGTTTGTGCAGGCCACGGGCACCCAGGCGGTGCTGACTGCAAGCGGGGTGGATCAGGCTTCGTACCCGCCGGTATTGCTGTCTGTAAACGCCCCGGTGATGATTTCCAACCCGTACCACCTGCCGGTGGATGTGAACTCCCTGCGGGTCATTGGCACCAATCCGGGGGGCATAGTGGTCTTTGACCAGTCGTTCCCGGGTGCGGCGGCCGACGGCGTGGTGGGCAGTGAACTGTTCTACTTTACCGATGTGGGCGGCGTGCTCCAGTACGTGCCGATCGGTGTGGGCGACCAGATGCTGTCGTACCGCTCCTACTTCATCCAGCTGGGCATCGGTGCGCAAAACGGCATCGACTTTACCGTGGAGGTGCCGCATCCATGAGCGGGCAACGCGCATATCGCTTTTTCTGCTGCCTGATCGCATCGGGCGCGCTGCTGTTCGTTTCTCCCGCCTTTTCTGCGGAGCCGGAACTGGCGCTGGACCTGACGCTTTCGGCCTCGGTGGGCGCAGGTCAGGTAGGGGTGGCGTTGACCGCCGGTATCGATCCCGCGGCCGACACCGGGTTTGATCCGGGGACCGATACGCAGGCGTTCCGCATGGGCGCACTGCAGGCGTGGTTTTTCCACCCGGATGCCACCCCGGATCCGGCCCGCTACCTGCGGCGTGACTTCCGCAGCGGTGCGGTGGAAGAGGTCTGGATTATTCAGGTGGGCACCACCGTCAGTGGACCCGTGGGGGCCGTGGCGGAAGGCAGCCCGGTGATCATCCACTGGGATCCCCCGGTCAGCGGTGGCGGCGTTTGCGCCGAGCGGAGCCTGCAGATGGTGGATGCGTCCGCAGGCACGGCCTACGACATGACCCAGGTCAACAACCTGACCATTCCCGCTCCGACGCCGGGCACCCCATACACGCTGGAGTTGACGATCGGCACGGCGGGCAGCGAATCCGAAATGCCCCCTGCGCCGCCAGAGCGGCTGTTTTCCCCCCACGCGGGCCGCCGCGGCGTGCTGCTGGTGTGGTCTCCCGCACCCGGCGATATGGGGGTCTACCACGTGGAGCGCAACGACAATCCCGGCGACCCGGAAAGCCAGTTCAACCGGCTGACTGACCGGCCGCTGGATGCATCCCGCTGGCTGGACGAGAGCGCGGCGGGTCTGGGTACGGTGGCCTACCGGGTCATTGCCGTCTCCGCCTCCGGCTGTGAGTCGCTCCCTTCCGCGGAGCTCATCGTTATACCGTAAGCACTGCTGTTTTCCTTGCTGGCGGACCCCTGCCGGGCGTATACTTCCCTGTTTATTTTCGCGTACAAAAACGCTTGCCACGCTGGGCCTGTTAACACAAACAGCAACGGCGGCGTTGCTACCCCAAATGGCGCCAGGCAAGGCGTGAGGAGAGAATTTAGTGGTTCTAAATGAACGACGAACAACGCAGCATGGCGGCATTTGGGGTGCAACCCGAAGGGACGGGCTCATTTTTTCGCAGCCCGGCGTTACACAGTGCGGTGCGTACAATGAGTACGCACCGCACTGTGTGCCTTGGTCTGCAAAAAAAATGAGCTCCGTCGCCGCCATTGCTGTTTGTGTTAACAGGCCCTGAGGTCTCCCGTGCTGTCGCACATTCGGAATTTTTCCATCATCGCCCATATCGACCACGGTAAATCCACCCTGGCCGACCGTCTGCTGGAAGCCACCAATGCGGTGAGCAAGCGGGACATGCAGTCGCAACTGCTGGACGATATGGACCTGGAGCGGGAGCGGGGCATCACCATCAAGGCCCACGCGGTACGCATGGATTACCGGGCCGCGGATGGCAACGAATACGTGCTCAACATGATCGACACGCCGGGCCACGTGGACTTTACCTACGAGGTCTCCCGTTCGCTTGCCGCCTGTGACGGCGCGCTGTTGATTGTGGATGCCACCCAGGGGGTGGAGGCGCAGACCCTGGCCAACCTGTATCTGGCGGTGGAAAACGATCTGGAGATCGTCCCGGTCATCAACAAGATTGACCTGCCGTCGGCGGACGTGGACGGGGTGCGGCTGCAAGTGGAGGAACTGGC
This sequence comes from uncultured bacterium, assembly GCA_965371175.1. Classification (GTDB taxonomy): domain Bacteria; phylum Nitrospirota; class JACRHL01; order JACRHL01; family JACRHL01; genus CBDUXI01. Next base: position 10,550 of record CBDUXI010000040.1, on the reverse strand, counting down.
CGGGCTGCCGGCGGAAGACGCCATTGCCGTAAGCGCCAAGGAAGGGATCGGCATTACCGAGGTGCTGGAGGCCATTGTCCAGCGTATGCCGCCGCCCGAAGGAGAGCCGGACGGGCCGCTAAAAGCGCTCATTACCGACTCCTGGTACGACAGCTATCTGGGGGTGGTGGTGCTGGTGCGTGTGGTGGACGGCAGTTTGCGGGTGGGACAGCCGATCCAGCTGATGCATACCGGTACCCGTTTCGAGGTCATTGACGTGGGGGTGTTCACCCCCGCAAGAAAATCGGTGAAGGTGCTGGGTGCGGGCGAGGTGGGCTATTTTACCGCCGCCATCAAGCAGGTGGGCGATACCCGCGTGGGCGATACCGTCACCGATGCAGACGATCCGTGCGCCGCGCCGCTGGAGGGCTTCAAGGAAGTGCGGCCCATGGTGTTCTGCGGGCTGTACTCCATCGAGTCCGGCCAGTTTGAGGAACTGCGCGACGCGCTGGGCAAACTGCGCCTGAACGACGCCTCGTTCGTATTCGAGCCGGAAACCTCCCTGGCCCTTGGTTTCGGTTTCCGCTGCGGCTTTCTGGGGCTGCTGCACATGGAGATCATTCAGGAACGGCTGGAGCGGGAGTATCAGCTGGAGTTGATCTCCACCGCCCCCACGGTGGTCTATCGGATTACCGAAACCGACGGCAATGTGCTTACGGTGGACAACCCGGCGTTGCTGCCGGAGCCTCAAAAAATCGAACGCTTTGAAGAGCCGTACATCCACGCCAGTATCATCACTCCGGAAGAATTTCTGGGCGGCGTCATGACCCTGTGTCAGGAACGGCGCGGGGTGCAGACCAAGATGAACTACCTGTCCGCCGACCGGGTGTCGATCTCCTACGAACTGCCGCTCAACGAGGTGATCCTGGACTTTTTCGACCGCTTGAAGAGCATTACCCGTGGCTACGCCTCGTTTGAGTACGAACCGATCGATTACCGGGATTCGGAACTGGCCAAAGTGGATATTCTGCTAAACGGCGAGACGGTGGATGCCCTGTCGTTTATCGTGCACAAAAGCAAGGCCCAGGAACGGGGACGCGTCATTGCGATCAAAATGAAGGAACTGATCCCCCGGCAGATGTACGATGTGGCGATCCAGGCGGCCATTGGCAACAAAATTCTGGCCCGCACCACGGTGAAAGCCTTAAGGAAGAACGTGACCGCCAAATGTTACGGGGGCGATATCACCCGAAAACGCAAACTGCTGGAAAAACAGAAAGCGGGTAAAAAACGCATGAAACAGGTTGGTAGTGTAGAGGTGCCCCAGGAGGCGTTTCTGGCGGTGCTCTAGGTGGACGACTGATGTCGCTCTGGAAAAAGCTGTTTCGCAAGGGGCAGACAGAGCCGCTCGCCCCGGAAGAAGACGTGGAGGTCGATGCCCACCCTTCCAGAACCAGGGAATATATCGAAGCGTTCGCCATTGCGATCGTGCTGGCCCTGTTTATCCGCGCCTATATCATGCAGGCCTATAAAATCCCGTCCGGTTCCATGCTGGAAACCTTGCAGATCGGCGACCATCTGCTGGCCAACAAATTTCTGTACGGCGTCAAACTGCCGTTTGGCGACAAGCGCATACTGGAAGTCAGGGCACCCCGGCGGGGAGACATCATCGTTTTCAAATACCCGGAAGATGAAACCAAGAACTTCATCAAGCGCATTATCGGTGAGCCGGGCGATACCATCGAAATCATCAACAAGCAGGTGTTTTTGAACGGGGAGCGGTACGATCTGCCCGCCGCCCAGCACAAGGATTCCACCATTTACCCGGCCGAGTTGAACCCCCGTGACAACATGGGCAAGGTGACGGTGCCGCCCGATTCCTATTTCATGATGGGCGATAACCGGGATCACAGCCTCGACTCCCGCTACTGGGGATTCGTCCACCGGGACAAGATCATGGGCAAGGCGGTGGTGATCTACTGGTCGTGGGGGGGGGAGCACTGGGTACGGCTTGGCCGCATTGGCAATTTGATCCGTTAGGGCCTGTTAACACAAACGGCAACGGCGGCGTTGCTGCCCCAAATGGTGCCAGGCAAGGCGTGAGGAGAGAATTTAGTGGTTCTAAATGAACGACGAACAACGCAGCATGGCGGCATTTGGGGCGCAACCCGAAGGGACGGGCCCATTTTTCGCAGTCCGGCGTTACACAGCTTGTGCGTACAATGAGTACGCACCGCACTGTGTGCCTTGGTCTGCAAAAAAAATGGACTCCGTCGCCGCCATTGCTGTTTGTGTTAACAGGCCCTAAGCCTGCGTGGGCTTCAAGGAGCATTGCATGGATGTCCTGATTATTCTTCCGGCCCGCTACGGCTCCAGCCGCTTTCCCGGCAAGCCGCTGGCGATCCTTGCCGGCAAACCGCTCATTCAGCACGCCTATGAAGCGGCGGCAAAGGTGCCCGGAGCTGCGCGGGTGGTGGTGGCCACGGACGACCAACGCATCGGCGATGCGGTCACGGCGTTTGGCGGTCAGGTGGTCATGACCGAAGGCGATCACAGCACCGGTTCCGACCGGCTTGCCGAGGTGGCCCGCAAGGTGGAAGCGGAGTTGTATGTGAACATTCAGGGGGACGAGATCCTCCAGCGTCCGGAGATGCTCACACCGCTGATTAATGCCTTTCAAAAAGACCGGCGTTTGCTGGTGGGCACCTTGTGCCACGAGATTACCGACGTATCCGATCTGGATAATCCAAATGTGGTCAAGGTGGTGCGGGATCACGACGGGTTTGCCCATTATTTTTCCCGTGCGCCTGTACCTTACAGACGCGACGCGGGAGATGGTGTGCAGCTTTTACCCGGCACTTTCTTCCGCCATTTCGGCCTCTATATCTATCGAAGATCGGCGCTGCTCGCGTTTCCGGACCTGCCTGCAAGTCCGCTGGAAGAAATCGAAAAGCTGGAACAGTTGAGATTCCTGCAAGCGGGCTATAGGATCAAGGTGCTGACAACCGAACATTCGGCATGGCGGGTGGACACGCCGATCGACCTGAAAAAGGTGGCCCGGGAGATGAGGCTTTGATGGCTTTTTCGGGGCTGCCGCATATGAGCACGAACGGGTTCTTCTACCAATGACCAAGTACATTTTTATTACCGGCGGGGTGCTCTCCTCCCTTGGCAAGGGCATTTCCGCAGCCTCCATCGGTACCCTGATGGAAGCCCGCGGGCTGACCGTCACGTTCCAGAAGCTGGACCCGTACATCAACGTGGATCCGGGCACCATGAGCCCGTATCAGCACGGGGAGGTGTACGTTACCTTCGACGGCGCCGAAACCGATCTGGACCTGGGCCACTACGAGCGCTACACCTCGGTGCGGCTGGGCAAGAATTCCAACTTCACCACCGGACGCATCTATCACAGCGTCATCACCAAGGAGCGGCGCGGCGATTATCTGGGCGGCACGGTGCAGGTGATTCCCCACATCACCGACGAAATTCAGAAGGCCATCCACCTGGGGGCCAAGGGCACCGACGGCAACGGGGTGGACGTGGCCATCATCGAGATCGGCGGCACTGTGGGCGATATCGAGTCGTTGCCGTTTCTGGAGGCCATCCGCCAGTTCCCGTACGACGTGGGGCGCGACAACGTGCTGTATGTCCACGTGACGCTGGTGCCGTATGTGAAGGCCGCCGGAGAGGTTAAAACCAAGCCGACCCAGCACTCGGTTTACAAACTGAGGGAGATCGGCATCCAGCCCGACATCCTGCTGTGCCGTGCCGAGCAGCCGCTGAACGATCACCTGAAAAAAAAGATCGCCATGTTCTGCAACGTCGATCTGGGTGCGGTCATCAGCGCCCGGGACATGGGCAATATTTATGAGGTGCCGGTGTGGCTGCACGAGGAGGGGCTGGACGCCCTGATCGTGAATCGCTTTGGCTTAAAATGTCCGGCCCCCGACCTGAAACGGTGGCAGCAGATGCTCACCGCCATGAACGAGCCGAAAGAGACGGTCACCATCGCCCTGGTGGGCAAGTACGTGGAACTGCGCGAGGCGTACAAAAGCCTGTGCGAATCGCTCACCCACGGTGGCATTCCCGGCAGAACCCGCGTGGAGCTCAACTGGATTGATGCGGAAGATCTGGCCGAAAAAGGCGGAGAGGCCGCAGGACTTGGCGAGGTGGACGGCGTGCTGGTGCCGGGCGGCTTTGGCGAGCGCGGCTTTAAAGGCAAGATCGAGGCGGTGCGCTACGCCCGCGAAAACGGCGTGCCGTTTCTGGGCATCTGCCTGGGCATGCAGTGCGCCGTGATCGAGTCGGCCCGTAATCTGGCCGGGCTGAAAGATGCCCACAGCTCCGAGTTTCACCCGGAAACCCCGCATCCGGTGATCGACCTGCTGCCGGGGCAGGCCGAGCTGGACCAGAAAGGGGGCACCATGCGGCTGGGGGCATACGAATGTACCCTGGCCCCCGGATCGCTGGCAGAAAAAACCTACGGCACCAGCACCGTCTCCGAGCGTCACCGGCATCGCTACGAGTTCAACAACAAATACCGGGAGCAGGTGGCGGAGACGGGTCTGGTCTTCACCGGTACCTCGCCGGACGGGGAACTGGTGGAAATTGTCGAACGGCCCGATCATCCGTGGTTCCTGGCGGTGCAGTTTCACCCGGAATTTCAGTCTTCCCCGGCGCAGCCGCACCCGATATTTGCCGGGTTTGTGGCGGCGTCGCTCCGGCACCAGAAAGAAAAAAAATCATGAAGGCGCACAAGGTCACCGTAGGCCCCCACAAATTAGGCGGCGGCGGACCGCTGTTTTTAATGGCAGGCCCGTGCGTGATTGAAGAGGAAAGCATGGTGGTCGATACCGCCCATGCCATCAAGGAAATTACCGCAAAGCTGGGTGTGCCATTTATTTTCAAGGCGTCGTACGACAAGGCCAACCGCACCTCGGTACACAGTTACCGGGGGCCGGGCATCGAAGCCGGGCTGGAACTGTTGGGCCGCATCCGTGAAGAAGTGGGGGTGCCCATTGTCTCCGACGTGCATTCCCCGGACGAGGCCACCATGGCCGGCAAGGTGCTGGACATTTTGCAGATCCCCGCCTTCCTGTGCCGCCAGACCGACCTGCTGGTGGCGGCGGCGGGCACCGGCCGGGTGGTGAACGTGAAGAAGGGCCAGTTTCTGGCGCCGGAAGACATGGTCCACGTGGTGGGCAAGCTTACCGAGTCGGGCTGCGGCTCCATCATGCTTACCGAGCGCGGGGCCAGCTTTGGCTACCGCAATCTGGTGTCCGACATGCGTTCCATCCCGGTGCTGGCACAAAACGGCTGGCCGGTGGTTTTTGATGCCACCCACAGCGTGCAGATGCCGGGCGGCGCGGGTGAGGTGTCCGGGGGCGACCGGCGCTTTATTCCGTTTCTGTCCCGTGCGGCGGTGGCGGCGGGGTGCGACGGCCTGTTTATGGAAGTGCACCCGAACCCGGACAAGGCCAAATCGGACGGCCCCAATCAGGTGCCGTTAAAATCACTGGAAAAGCTGCTGACATCGCTGGTGGACGTGCGTAATGCGGTACAGCCCCACCTGAGCGCATTGGGAGAGCTGTAACGGTGAAACCCAAAGAGATCATCGCCGCCGGCAAGCGCGTGCTGAAGGTGGAGGCCGATGCGGTCAATGCCCTGTCGGGCCGGCTGGGGGAAGAGTTTGCCCGGGCGGTGGAACTGCTGTACGCCAGCACCGGCAAGGTGGTGGTGACCGGCATGGGCAAGTCGGGCCATATTGCCAACAAGATTGCCGCCACCATGGCCAGCACCGGCACCCCCACCATCTTTTTGCACCCGGCGGAAGGGCTGCACGGTGATCTGGGCATTGTCACCAAAGGCGATTGCGTCATCGGTATTTCCAACAGCGGCGAAACCGGCGAACTGCTGGCTATTCTGCCGTCGTTGAAACGGCTGGCGGTGCCCATCATCGGCATGACCGGCAAACCCGACTCCACCCTGGGGGACGCCGCCGACGTGGTACTGGATGTGAGCGTGAAGGAAGAGGCGTGCCCCATGGGGCTGGCCCCCACCGCCAGCACCACCGCTACCCTGGCCATGGGCGACGCCCTGGCGGTCGCTCTTCTGGAACAAAAGGGGTTTAAAGAGGACGATTTTGCCCTGTCCCATCCGGGCGGCGCGTTGGGGCGGCGTCTGCTGATGCGGGTCAAGGACGGCATGCACACCGGCGACGAACTGCCGAAAGTGGCGCCGGGCGTGCCCATGAAGGAAGCCATCATGGAGATCACCAGAAAGCGGCTGGGCATCACCACCGTGGTGGACGAAGAGGGCCGCCTGCTGGGCGTGGTGTCGGACGGCGATCTGCGCCGCCATCTGGAATCCGGGCTCGACTTTGCCTCCGCCACCGCCAAAGAGGTCATGACCACCGGCCCCAAATCCACCCGTCCGGACGCGCTGGCCGCCGAGGCGGTGGAGTTGATGGAGCGCCACGCCATCACCAGTCTGGTGGTGCTGGAAGACGACAAACCGGTCGGCATCGTGCACCTGCACGATCTGCTGAAAATGGGGCTGGGCTAACCTCCGGTGAAGCGTTTTTCCAAAGATGCCATCGCCCGCGCGCTCAAGGTGCGGCTGCTGTTGCTGGATGTAGACGGAGTCATGACCGACGGCACCATCTATCTGGATGACGCGGGAGCGCAGGTCAAAGGGTTCAACATCATGGACGGCCTGGGCCTGAATCTGCTCAAAAAAGCCGGAGTGACCGCGGGCATTATCACCGGGCGCATGTCCGGGGTGGTGTCGGCCCGCGCCCGGGAGTTGTCGATCGAACACGTGTTTCAGGGGTGTGGCGACAAGGTGGCCGCCGGGATGCAGGTGGCAAAAGCCGAGGGACTGACCATGAGTCAGGTGGCGTTTGTCGGGGACGACCTGATCGACCTGCCGCTGCTGGCCAAAGTGGGCCTTGCGGTGGCGGTGCCGGGCGGCGCGCAGGAGGTGCGGGACGCGGCCCATCACGTGACCCATGCGGCAGGCGGGCACGGCGCAGTGCGCGAGGTGTGTGAACTTATTTTAAAAAGCCAGGGCCGCTGGGAAGAGACGCTGGCACGGTACCAATGAATTTAAATCTGCCCAATTCGGTCACCCTGGGGCGCATCGCCCTGATCCCGCTGTTTGTCTATCTGGCCTATTTTTCCACCCCCTGGTACGACTTTTATGCGGCGCTGGTGTTTCTGGTGGCGGCCCTCACCGATGCGCTGGACGGCTATCTGGCCCGCTCTCGGGGCGAGGTGACGCCGTTGGGGAAACTGCTGGACCCGGTGGCCGACAAGCTGCTGGTGCTGGCCGGGCTGGTGATGCTGGTGGATCTGTCTCTGGCGCCCGCGTGGATTGTCATTGTTATTTTAGGGCGCGAAATGGCGGTGACGGGCCTCAGGGCTATTGCCGCAAGCGAGGGGCTGGTCATGCCCGCCGATCAGTGGGGGAAGTGGAAAACGGTGTTGCAGATTACCGCCATCATCATGCTGATCCTGAACTGGCAGGTCTGGATTTTCAATGTGGAGGTGATCGGGATGTGGGTGTTGTGGGCCTCCATGATTATCGCCATTATCTCCGGAGCCCGGTATGCAACCGCCTATATGCGTGGCGTGCGAACCGGCAATGCCGACGCCTGAAAAAAGGGCGAATTTCCCTTGCGGGCGCGTTCGCGCTGGCTGTTTTCCCGACAATTTGAATAAACCTTTTCCCGGAGAATACCGATGAGTTTTGTGGATATCGCCTTGCTGACGGCGGCTTACCTCATTGGTGCGGTGCCGTTTGGACTGCTGGTGGCCCGCGCCATGGGTGGCCGCGACCTGAGAGGTCAGGGCAGCGGCAACATTGGCGCCACCAACGCCGCCAGGGTGCTGGGCAGGACGGCAGGAGCCGTTACCCTGCTGGCCGATGTCCTGAAGGGTTTTATACTGGTCTTTCTGGCGGTTCGGTTTTCCGTGTCGCCGCAGATTCCGGTTCTTGCAGCCGCCATGGCGGTTGTGGGGCATGTTTTCCCGGTTTATCTGGGGTTTCGCGGGGGAAAGGGAGTGGCAACCGGCTTTGGAGTTCTGATGGCGCTTAGCTTTCCGACAGCACTTGCGGCGTTTTTGATCTGGGTAGTGGCGTATGCCGTTTCCAGAATTTCCGCCGTGGGGGCGCTGGTCGCCTACGGCAGTTTGCCGGCGGTTGCCTGGTGGCTTGGGCCGGAAGGGCTGTTTTTTGCGTTTACGTGCGCGCTGGGGGCGCTCGTAATCACAACCCACCGGAGCAATATCCGGCGGTTGATCAGTGATATGCGGGGATAGTTGTAGATGATGCGCTTTGCTAATTGGTTACATCGCCTGTCCGGCCTGACTCTGGCTGTGGCCCTGTGCGTGCTCATGACGGGCACTGCCCACGCGGCAGGGCAGGAAAAAACCGCCGTGTCCGTCACCGTCGCCTGGGAAGGGCTGCGTGACGTGGTGGTATCCGGTCAGGATTTAACCCGCTTTAACGAGTCCCTGAAAACCCTGGTTCAGGCCCGCGACAACGAGGCGCGGGACAATCTGGAATCGGCCTCCATCGCCCTGTCCCAATGGGCCTACAAGGCCGTGATGGGACGGGATATGGCCTCTGCGGACAGCTATTCCATGGGGGCTGTGGAGCTGTCTCCCAGCACCCCGGAAGGGTATCTGGTGCGTTCCACCATGTTCTGGAAGGATGGCGACGTGATCAACTCCGTAATCTGGTTTGTCCAGGCTGCGGCGGTGGGCGTGCAGCATTACTGGGTAGGGCTGGCCTGGCTCAGCTACGGCATCATCATTTTCTGGATCGCCGCCGCCACCACCCTGATGGTTTTTCTGGTCCCCAGCATTATTTACAGCGTGCGGGCGTTCCAGCACATGCTGCAGGAGTTCTGCCACTTCAAACTGCCCGGATGGGTGGTGCTGGCCGGACTGCTTGCGGTGGTGGCGCTGCCGCTTGCGGCCGGACTCAACCCCGGCTGGGTGGTACTGGCATGGATTTTCGTGGCCTGGATGGGCGACCGCGCCCGGGACCGGCACATTCAGATGTTCCTGCTGCTGGTGGTGCTGATGGGGCCGTGGCTGTGCGCGCCGTTCATGGCGGCGACCGGGTACCATTCCGATCCGGTGGAGATCGCCCTCGCCGAAAGCCTGGGTACGGTATACCAATCCCCCGGCGCCGTGCCCGATGTGGCCGCGATGACACCGGAGACAGACTGGCGCGTGCCGTTTGCCCTGGGCAACATTGCCCTGCGGGCCGGACAGTACAGCGTGGCGGCAACATGGTACGAAAAGGCGCAGGATCTGGGGGGCGACCCGATACGCCTGACCCACAACCTGGCTTCCGCCCGGTTCAAGCAGGGCAAGGTGGCCAAGGCGGAAGACCTGCTCAAGCGCGTGACCGGCAACCCGGACGGGCCGGTGGAGTCGTGGTACAACCTGGGGCAGGTGCAGTCGAAGCGGCTGGACTTCGTTTCCGCCCGTGCAAGCTTTGATCAGGCCCGGGCCATTGATCCGGACCGGTACCTGCGGGTGACCCAGATGAGCGCGGAAGAGGGTGACTTTTTCGTGATGCCGCTGGGTATTTCCAGCCACGAGGCACGGGTTATGGTGCTGTCCGATACCAGCGGCTGGACGGAGTTTGCGAACCCCCTGTGGCGCTTCCTTTTCGGTAACATCCCGGTGATGGCCGCACCGGGTATGCTGGTGTTGATTATCATCCTGTTCTGGATGTTGCCCAAGCTGATGGCCAGTCACCGTATTTACCATTGCGATATCTGTAGTGAAGACGTCTGCCAGGAGTGCATGCGGTTCGATTGGGACCTGCACCTGTGCGCCAACTGCATCGAGCGCATCGGGGAAACCCGTGGCACCAAAACCGACCTGGCCATCCTGCGGGATCGATACCAGCCCAAGCCCCGTGCACAGGTGTTTAAAAAACTCCTGTATCTGGTTCCGGGAATCGGGCAACTGAAGGCAGGGCGCTTTGCCGTTGCCTGCCTGCACCTGCTGGTGGTGTCATACACTATCTGGTGGATGCTGCTGCTGGGCACCGTGCCCCAGTGGGCGCTGAGCGTGCCGGTAACCGAGTGGCCGGTTGCGCGCTTTGGCGCCACCGTACTGCTGGTGTTCTACACGCTGCTGGCACTGATTCTTTTCCGGCTTGGCAATCGCGATACAGGCGGTGCGCCCGCCCTGGGCTCGGCGCAGATCGGTAGCGGTTCCAGGGGGGGGTAAGGGGATGGTGCCCCGTGCTTTTTATGACACGCTGGAGGAATAGAACATGGCGTTGAGTGGTTCACTGCTGGACTTTACCGTCATTGACGTTTTTCAACTGATTCGCATGCAGCGGAAAGACGGCATCCTGACCCTGATGTCCCGCGAGGAGACCGTCACCGTACGGTTTGGCGAGGGAGACGTGCTGTTTGCCGAAAACAGCCACCGGTCCACGGCCGCCTCTGTGGAACAGTGGATGGTGCGTGCCGGCGTGGCCTCGCAGGAGTTGTGGGACCGGGCCAAGACCCAGCAGACCTCAAACGGCCGGCCGAT